>DATGHG010000194.1:0-3350 GCA_035308185.1 Thermoanaerobaculia bacterium
GCGCTCGCCGGCGGCGAGCAGCAGGACCGACCGGCGGCCGCCGGTGCCGGGCCGCGCCGGCAGCGCCAGCAGCTCGGCCAGGTCGCGCACCGGGTAGCTCTCGCCCGCGACCTCCACCCAACCGCCGCGACGTTCCGCCCCGGCGCCGGCCGGCGCTCCGACCTCACCGTCCGGCGCCGCGGCCCGCAGCACCTGGACGACGTTGGCCGCCGGCACCGCCAGCGTCTCGCCCGCCTCCCGCACCAGCACCACCCGCGCCAGCGCCAGGCTCTGCGGCAGGCGCAGCGTGAAGGTCGCGCCGGCGCCGGCCCGCGACTCGACCGCGATCGAGCCGCGCAGCCGCTCCACCTCGGTCTTCACCACGTCGAGCCCGACGCCGCGCCCGGAGACCTCGCCGACCGCGGCGGCGGTGGTGAAGCCGGGCTCGAAGAGGAGGTGGGCGCCGGGGGCGACGCCGGCCGCCGCCGCCGCCGCGCCGATCGCCGCCCAGTCGAGGCCGCCGCCGTCGTCCGCGACCTCGATGGCGACCTGCGAGCCCTCCAACCGCGCGCGCACCTCGATCCGGCCGCGCTCGGGCTTGCGCCGCTCGGCGCGCACCGCAGCCGGCTCGATGCCGTGGCAGACCGCGTTGCGCAGCAGGTGCAGCAGCGGATCGACGATGCTGGCGAGGATGGTGCGGTCCAGCTCCACCTCCTCGCCGGCCAGCAGCAGGTCCACCCGCTTGCCCTCCTGGGCGGCGGTGGCGCGCACCGTGCGGTCGAGGCGCGCCGCCAACGTGCCGACCGGCGCCAGCTGAAAGCGCAGCATCTGATCCTGCAGGCCGCGGGTCAGCCGCTTGAGCTCCCGGCGGTCGGTCTCGGCGCCGCCCAGGTCGCCCGCCAGGTCGCGGGCGATCGACGACAGATCGGCGGCGTTCTCGGCCAGCGAGCGCGACAGCAGATCGAGGCCGCTGTAGCGTTCGAGCTCGAGCACGTCGAAGGGCGCGGCGCCGCCGGCTCGCGCCGCCGCGCCGAACGGCGCGGAACCGGCGACCGCCGCCAGGCCGGCGACCGCCGCGGACTCCGTCGCCCCCTCGATCTCGCGGGACACCCGGCGCAGGCGGGCGACCGCCAGCTCGAGCTCCACCTGCTGCCGCTTCAGGGCGTGGAAGCGCTCTTCGAGGGCCGCGTGGTTGACCATCAGGTCGCCGGAGAGGCGGAGCACCTCCTGCAGCCGGCGGAGGTCGTCGCGCACGGCCGCTGGGCGCTCCGGCGCCGCCGCCGCGGTGCCGGCGCGGGCGTGCCTTCGCGCCGGCGGGCCGGGCGGGTCGGCCACGGCCGGCAGCTCGCCCAGGACCGCCGCCTCGATCTCTTCGAGGCCGCCGAACAGCGCGTCGACCGCCGTCCCGGCCACCGGCAGCGGCCCTGCCAGCGTCGCCTCCGCCAGATCTTCGAGACCATGGCAGAGACCGGCCAGCCGTTCGGCGCCAACGACGGCCGCCGCCCCCTTGAAGGTGTGCAGGACTCGGCGCAACTCGGTCAGCGGCGCCAGGTCGCCCGGCGCCCCCGCCAGCGCGCGCAGCAGTCGCAAGGCCGACGTCAGATGCTCGCCGGCCTCCTGGCGGAAACCGTCGAGGACCTCCGCGCCGAACGCCGGCGGCGGCTCGTCCGGCGCCGCTCCGGGGCGAGCGCCGGCGATCCCGTCGCTCGCCGCGAGACGCTCGACCAGCGCGCGCGCCGCGGCGAGGTCGGGGGCGCCGGCGCCGGCAGCCGCGGACCCCGACGGGTCCATCAGCCGTTCGAGCGCCTCCTCGCCCTGGCGCGCGGTCTCGGCCACCGCCGCCAGGCCGAGCATCGCGGCGGCGCCCCGGACCGTGTGCACCAGCCGGTACGGCTCGGCCAGGCGCTCCTGGCCGCCATGGCTGGCGAAGTCGTCGAGTCCCCGGCGGATGATCGGCAGATAGCCGCGGACCTCGGCGCGGAAACCGGCGAGGACCTCAGGGCCCCGAGCCCCTTCCGCGCTCATGCGCAGAGCTCTTCGTGCGCGCCGCGCAGCAGCCGATCGACGTCGAGCATGGCAACCGGCGCGAGCTGGGCGTCGAGGGGATCCGGCACCAGGCCGGCGACGAGAGCGGTCGGACAGGCGGCGAGCTCGCCGGCTGCCGGCGGGCGCCCCGGCGTCCCTGTCAGGGTGACCAGGCGGGCGATGCCGCGGACCGCGAGTCCCGCGTCGAGGCTGGCGTCGCTCGCCCGCACCACGAGCAGCGTCTCGTGCACCGCCGGATCGTCGGCCGCCGCCGCCGGCGCGCCGGGCGGCGGGCCGGCGCCCGGCGCCACCAGGCGAGCGAGATCGACGACCGCCACGACGCCGCCGGCGGCCCGCGCCAGGCCGCGCAGCCAGGGCGGGGAAAACGGCACGGCGCTGACCGGCGGCAGCTCGCTCACCGCCACCACCGAGCGCGCCGGCACGGCGAAGCGGCGGCCGGCAAGACTCATCAGCAGGCAGCGCTCGCCGCCGCCCGGTGCCGGCGCGGCGGGCGCCGCGGGCGCCGTGGGCGCGGCCGGCTCTCCCGGCGCCGCGGCGGGCGCCGACGCTGCTTCCGGCGCGGCGGCGGACGCCGCCTTGGGGCCCCAGGTGCGCGCCAGCTCGCGATCCAGATCCGCCAGCAGCTCGTCGAGGGTCAACCCGCTGCTCCCGTCGCCCTGGCCGGGCGGTCAGCGCCGCCGGTCAGAGATGGCGCTCCACCGCTCCCAACAGCTGCTCGGGCGTGAACGGTTTGGTCAGGTACTCGTCGGCCCCCTGCTTGAGGCCCCAGAAGCGATCCGAAGGCTGCGTCTTGCTGGTCACCAGGATGACCTTGATGTCCCTGGTCCCGGCCTCGGTCTTGAGCTGCCGGCAGACCTGGAAGCCGTTCTTGCGCGGCAGGATGACGTCCAGCAGCACCAGGTCGGGGTGCTCGCGGCGGGCCGTGTCCAGGGCCTCGTCGCCGTCGGTGGCGGACAGCAGGCGGAAGCCCTTGGGCCGCAGGGTGTCGGTCAGCAGGGTGAGGCCGGTGGGGCTGTCCTCGACGATCAGGATGGTGCCGGACGGCATGGTTGCAGGCTCCTCGACGGTAAGCGGTCTCATGCCTCGAGCTCGATCATCTGGCGCGACCGCTTGAGCGCGACGCTCAGCGCGACTCCCAGGAGCACCGCGGTGAACAGGAAGATGGCCAGCGCCAGGTCGCCGGTCTCCATGCCGAAGGCGGCGGCCGGCGGGTGCTGGTAATCGGGGGTGAAGCGCGCTGCGGCCATGCCCGTGTAGTGCATGCCGCACACCGCCGCGCCCATCACGAAGGCGCTGCCGAAGCGTTGCAGGTTGCCGCGCAGGTT
>DATGHG010000195.1:0-8891 GCA_035308185.1 Thermoanaerobaculia bacterium
CTCGAGCAGGTAGGTGCCCGCCGCTTCACGGTCCTGGTAGACCCGGCCGAGCAGGAACCCGCCCTCCTCGACGTCGGTCGAGAAGCGACGGCGCTCGGTGAGGTCCCGCTCGACCTCTTCGCGCACCAGCACCTTGGCGAAGGCGGTGCGCTCGGTGGCCTCGTCCCGCGACGTCAGGCCGAAGGTTCCCAGGGCCGCCGGCGGGGGCTCCGGGTCCGGGACCCGCCGGATGCGGAAGGTCGGCCCTTCGCCCTCGTCGTAGGGATCGACATGGGTCAAGCCCTGGACGCGGGGGGTGGGCCGCACGATCGCCCGCGGCAGGCCCGGGCCGACGACCAGGAAGCCCCACTGGGTGACCTCGGGGTACTCCTCGCGCAGCCGCTCGCGCAACGGTTCGGCGATCAGCTCGCGCAGGGTGTGGGGGTGGCGGTAGAGCAGGCGTGCGCCTTCGTAGACCCGCACCGTGCCGTAGCCATAGTCGGGCATCAGGTTGTAGATCGGCGGCGCGCCATCCAGCTCGGCCTCGTCCGGGACCGGCAGCAGGAGCAGGCGGATCAGGGCCCGCCGCATGTCGAGCCCGACGCTCCCGCTCAGCGCCTCGCGCAGGAGGGGGAAGAGCGGGATCCTGCCTGCCAGCGCGAAATCGCTCCCGCGGTAGAGCTCGACCTCATAGCTCATTCGTCGAGTCGCCGGATGCGCAGGGGCGGCGGTTCGCCGGTCTCGGTCTGGAACCGGGTCAGCAGGCGCCGCAGCACCGAGCGGCCGCCCCGCCGCTCGATGGCGATCTGCCCCTCGGGCGACACCGCCCAGTCGCGCGCCTCCTGGTCGTAGCCTTCGGTGATCTCGTAGTTCCAGTATCTGGCGATGTCCACCAGCATCTGGCAGAGCGGGCCGAAGTCGAGGGCTGGACGGTAGCGGTCCGCGAGCTCGCCCAGACAGACCGTGCCGGAGTCGCGATCGATGTTCGGATGAAAGACCGGCGTCTGCCAGTAGGCCCCGGGGGCCGCCATCGGGAACTCGTCGGGCATGACCAGGAGCACCTCATGGACGTCGACCGGTCGGGGCTGCCCGCCTGGCTCCGCCGGCGGGCCCCAGCCGGGGGCCTCGAAGCGCAGCAGGTACTCGGTCGGCGCGTGCACCGCGTTGGCCTCGACCTCGAAATCGGCAAGGGCGTCGGCATAGGCCATGACCTGCGCCCGCACCCGCGCCAGCGCCTCGTCGCGGATGCGGGGGTTGATCCCCGCCGTGCTCTCGGGTGCCACGTGCAGCGTCGATCCATCCTCGATGCCGCTCTCGTGGAGCGTCGCCGCCGGATCGAGGCGATGGGTGCTGCCGTCGTCTTCCTGCTTGTCGACGACGGCGGGCCGGGCATGTCCGGCCTTGTCATGTGGCCAGCGGTCTCCCTGCTTGTACTGCGACATGACGGCGCGGGCGACCTCCTGCACGCGGGTGGAGGCGGGCACGGCGTTGAGCTCGAAGCGCCCGGTGTCCTGGGCTTCGACGCGCAGGGATTCGAGCAGGTAGTCCCGGAACCGGCTCGACGCCACGGAGGTCCGCGCCGTCAGGCCCTCGCGGCGCAGCTCCTCGGTCAGCTCGTAGGCTGCCTCCGGCGTGGCCTCGGGAAGGTGCAGCTGGCAGGTCGGGCCGGTGATGATGCCCAGCTCGACCGCTCCCCACCCCCGAGCCGCCGCGAGATTGCGGGCGCGGTCGATCAGCCAGTGCAGGTCGTAATCGCCGATGATCACCACCGTCGCGCCGCCGGTGTGCCGCTCCCCGGGCTTCGACTCGGCCGCCCGGTAGGGCGCGAGCTCCGGATTGTAGGGATAGTCGTCGGCGACCGCGCCCAGGAGGGCCTCCAGGCCGCCTCGCGTACGGCCATGCTCGATCTCGATCGCCACCGAGCGCCAGAAGTTCCGCGGGTTGCCTGCCGCCGTGAAGTTCGGGATCAGATCGCGGGGGAACCCGATCCTTTCGAGCAGTCCTATGGCAGCGTTCTCTTGGTTGAAGATGCTGGCGACGACGCCGATCAGCCCGTTGCTCTCGAACTCCTGAACGCTCAGCGGCATGCCGAGACCTCCTCGGCCAGCGGCCAGCCCGCCGCGGCCATGGGAGCCGAATCCGGCCTGGCGAGCTCGATCCAGCGCATGCCGCCGGCATCGCGCACCGCCAGGATCTCGCGCGGCGCGATTCCCAGGTCCCGCAGTGCCATTTGGTCCGGTGCCGCCGCCAGCTCCAGGGTGGTCCGTGGACGCAGCCGGTGACCGCAGCGCGGGCACGGCGCCACCGCCGGGATTCCCCATCGCTGCTCGGCGAAACCGCAGGCGGCGCACTCCACCCGCTCCTGCACCGGGCTCCATGCCAGGAGGGCCGCGCCGCCCGCCGCCGCCCGCGCCTCCCCGACCGAGGCCGTGTGGTCCAGGGGCACCGGCAGCGGTGCCGGCTCGCCGATCGGGACATGCAGGGGGCAGCTTGGATCGTGCCGCTGGGTCAGGATCCGGGTGGTGCCGAGAGCCCCGTCCAGGACCAGGGTGCCGCTCGGGGTGGCGAGGCCCATCAGGAAGCGGACCGCGATCTGGGCCATCCAGGCGCCCACGAGGGCCGAGGACAGGCCTTCGGCCCCCTGTTCGGGGGGCCTGGTGTCGTCGAGGCAGCTCCATGGCGCATCGGCCACCGCCCGCTCCTCCGCGGTCAGCGAGCAGCCGTAGCAGGGGCCGTCCGGATCGAGGTAAGGGCGGACCTCGCCGCCCCAGGGGTGGGTGCCGCCGTCGATCGAGGGCGCCCGCACCAGATTGCAGCGGCCGGCGAGGGCCAGCCGGGCCGAGCGACTGTCGAGGCAGCCGAGGACGATCGAGGCGTCGCGCAGCTCGCCCAAGCCGATGCCGCGCAGATGCGGAGCGGGCCGCGGGTCGGCGGCGATGCCCGGCGCCAGATCGCGCAGGGCCGCGGCGGCAGCCTCCACCTTGAGGCGCCCGGCGTCGCCGTCGCGGAAGAGCGAGGTGCGGCTCAGGTTCGAGGGCTCGACGCGGTCGGGGTCGCAGAGGATCAGGCGACCGATCCCGGCCATGGCGAGGAGCCGGCTCACCTCGTTGCCCACCGCGCCCACACCCGCGACGATCGCGGTGGCGGCGCGCAGGCGGTCCTGGCGCCAGCCGGGCACGAGGGCGTGGCGCTCGAAGCGGTCGCTCATGACCGTCCTGGCAGCTGCCGGGAGGTCGCCGGGCAGTGCAGCTGGTAAGCGCCCGGGTTCCAGTCCTCCCAGCAGTGCAGGCCGTGCACCGGGTCGCGGTGGATCGCGATCAGGCAGCTGGAGCTGCCGGGCTCGCAGGGACAGAAGATGACGTGGTCGTGCGGGCGGAAGGTATGCCCGCAGACGGCACAGGCGCGGCGCCGGAAACCGCCCCGCGGGGGGGAGAGCAGCAGGTCGCCGGGCACCAGCCGGCGGACGGGCAGATCGCGGGGCGGCGGCCAGGCCTCGTCGATGCCGGCGAAGAAGGCGGTGATGGTCGGCGACCCGGGATCGGAGCCGGCGACGCCGCCGGCGCAGGGCAGCTCGGCGCTGCGGTGACGGACGGAGCCGTCCGCCGCGATCTCCACCGCGTCACCCGTACGGAAGGTATGGCCGCAGGTCCGGCAGCGCAGGTGCAGCCAGCGCGACTGCAGGGTGGTCACCGCCCTGCCTCCCTGCACCGCCTCGGCGTTGGTCGGGTCCATCGCGGCCGCCTCTCCGAGCCGCAGCTGGCGCAGCAGCTCCCCGCTTTCCCGGCCTCCGAGGTGAGGGATCGACACTCTCGCCACGCTCACTCCTTGCCGCGGCCGCTGCGCCTTCGACCCATCGGCCCGTGCGCTCAGTGGAGTACTTCGATGATTGCAGATCAGACGTGAATCGGCAAGGGCGGAGGTTATACTAAATGGCGAGATCCTGAAATTGATGCCTCCACCTATCCACGTGGTCGCGCGCCAGAAGGTCAAGGAGTGGGTGGACCTGACCTTGGACAAAATGCCAGGTCCCGCCGAGGCGTTCTTCCCCGTCAACCTCCTGGTGGACGGGCGTCGTACCGAGCCAGGGTTGAAGCCGATCCTGGGCTGGCTGCGCCGCGAGGGCCCGCCCATCTCCATCCTCACCGGCAAGCTCGGCACCGGCAAGACGGTCGCCAGCTGCGTGCTGCAGCGCACGCTGAGCCGCCCGGCCGAGACGGGCGCCCTGGATCTATGGGTGCCGTTCTGGCGCCTCAAGCTCAGGAAGTCGAGAGGGTTTCCGCTGCGAGATCTCCTCGAGGCGCTGGGCCTGCGCGACGACGCGGACGAGATCCTCCACGCTCCACTGCGCTGCCTGATCCTCGATGGCGTCGACGAGCTCATCTATCAGTCTTCTGCGCGCGAGCTGCAGGACTGGTTCGGGCGGCTGTTCCAGGAGATCGATCTCGTCCGCTCGCGCCCCAAGCTGCTGCTCGTGGGCAAGGACGTGGTCTTCTCGTCGCCCGGCGCCTTCACGGACCTGTTGCGCGAGCGCTGTGCTCGCGCGGAGCGATTCCCCGGACCCCACCGTTTCGAGATGGAGCCGTGGCAGGAGAGCCTCTTCGAGGACCGGCTGGCCCTGCTGCTCGAACGGAAGCTACAGGAGCGGTTCCGGGCGGTGGTTGCGGCGGAGGTCCAAAGGCGATTGCGCCTCCTGGCTCCCAAGGTTCTGAGCTCGCCGCTCTTTTACCGGTTTGCCTACGACTACCTCTCGAAGCCGGCCGTCTTCAGGGGGGTCCGGGATCAGCGCGAGTTGATGCAGTCGTGGCTGGAAGACATCCTCCGGGAACAAACGGGCGCCGCGGCCTCGCTCGCGGATCGGCTCGACGCCGCGGTCGGTATCGCCACGTATCTGGTGCTTTCCGGGCGCGGCACGGCGGGCGCAACCCTCGAGGAGCTTCAGGGCGAGAAGGGCCTGCAGGGCATCTGGGCCAAGCTGCGCTCGGAGAGGGACGCGACGCCGGCAAGGGGAGACTCCGATCTGCAACCCGCCGTCAGGCGAGCGGTGCGAGAGCTCAAGCACACGACGCTGATGGGCTGCACGAACGGCCGCTTCGCGCCCTTCCACGAGCAGGTGCTGATCCATCTCGCCGCGGAAGGAATCGGTCGGATCCTCGCCGCGCAGCCCGCTCCGGGAAGCGGCGGGGGAGGGGACCCTCCCGCCAGGGCTCGGCTGGTGAAAGACCTCGACGGCTGGCAACCGGCAACGCTGGACGCCCTGCTACGGTATGAGAGCCTCGTCGAACTCGCCCAGGAGCGGGCCTTCGCACCGCTCTCCACCCTGGAGCAGGCGCTGACCTATCGCCTCCAGGCACAGCCACCTGGGGCGGCCCTGCCGCTGGCTCCTCTGCGTCACCTGCTGCGCGACGGGCAGCCGTTCGACTTGCGGCGCGCGGTGCTGGTCGTGGCGCGCGACGCGGCCCTGCGCACCCATCCGGCGAAGCAGGCTCCGCTGCTCGAGAACGAGCGGCAGGAGATCGAAGCCACCATCGCCCGCGGGCTCGAGGTCAACGATTTCAAGCGGCTGATCGAGATCGACGGCCATCTGCTCCTCCCCATCCCGGCGGGCGATTACCAGGTCTGGGACGCGGCGGAAGACTTTCGCCGCCTGGTCGAGGTGTGCCAGACGGAGACCATCTACCTGGCCCGGGACGCCTGCACCGTGGAGCAGTATCGCCGCTTCCTGGTCGACCAGCTCGCCCGCGGCGGCGAGGTCGAGCTGCCCCGCCAGCCAGCGGCGGGTTGGAGGTTGGCCGGGAAGGCGGTCACCTGCGACCCGGCCCACGCAGACGCGCCGGTGACCGGCATCAGCGCCACCGAGGCGGAGGCGTATTGCTCCTGGCTCGGTTCGCGAGTGGCTCCGGGGACGCTGGGAGATGCCCGGATCGGGCTGCCGTCGCCCGAAGTCCTGCGGATCGCCCTGCACGGGCTCGAGGTCTGGGAGCTGCCCGCCGATCCGGCGCCCTTCGGCCACCTCGGGCTTACCGCCATCTGGCACTGGACCGCGCGGCAGGAAGGCGCGCAACGGCTCCTCGTCGGAGGCAGCCCAACCATCGGCAGCGTCGAGATCTTGCGCCGGGGCTGGCCCACCCTCGACCGGCTCCTGCCAGTGAACGGTTACGAGCCCGACACCGGCTTCAGGGTGATGCTCGTGCCGCGCTGACGCCGGGCGCTGCCGTGCCAGAGGCGCTCGAGCTCCCGCTGCTGCGAGGGCCTGAGGTAGATCCACGCCTCCTGGGCGACCTCTTCGGGCGGGCCGTACAACGCCAGCCGGCCCAGAGCGGCCTTCATGCCCGCGTCCTCCGCAGCGCTCGCCGCCGCCAGCAGGACGAGATCGGGCAGGTGCTCCCGCTCGACGGCTCCCGGCGAGCCAGCGGACGCAGGAGGCGGCGTGCCCTGCCGGGGCGCTTGGGATCCGCCGGCCAGAATGCGCGCGGCATCATGGCGCCGTTGCCGGTCACGCCCCGAGTAGAACCGATCCAAGGTCTCTTGCAGGAAGGGGGCGACGTCCTCGGGCTGTCCCTGCTCGTCGGCCATGAGCGATAGCCGCAGCACGGCGCCGTCCTCGAGCCCCGCTCTGGCCAGGCTCTGTTCCAGGCGGAGCGAAACCGGCCCGCCAGGATTGCGGACATGCACCACCCGGGCTCGCCGCGGACTGCCAGGCGGGATCGCCTCGGCTTGATCGAGGACCTGCTGGCGCAGCTCGCCGACGCTCCGCGAGGTCGGCGGCTCGTCGATCGCAAACCGCTTGCCGCCGACCTCGACGACCAGGCGATGGATCGCGCGCGATCGGGCGCGCCGCTGCCCGGAGCGTCGGGCCCCCCTGGAAGCAGCCGGCCGACCGGCCGGCCCTGGCCTTCACTCCGCGATCTGGTGCGTCCGCAGGGCCGCCAGCAGTTTCTCGTAGCCGCCGTCCAGGAACAGGTCGACCGAGTTGATGTGCTGCAGGCGATGCGGCAGCGTGCACTCTTCGAGCCTGGCGGGGATCAGGAAGATCCTACCCTCGGGCTGCTTGCCGAGGATGTCGAGCGCCATCCTGATCTCCTCCTGAACGTAGCCGATCTTTTCGATCGCACGCCGCGACAGGCAGACGATCACGGCGTGGCTCTGCTCCGTGATGACCCGCTTGATCGCGGGTTCCCAGATCTCGCCCGGCAGGAGATCCACGGCGTCGATCCAGGGCTCGAGACCGTCGCCCTGCAAGCGCTGGTAGAGCCGCATCACCTGCGGCTTGTCGTCCCTGGCGTAGCAGACGAACACCCGGTCCCGCTGCTGATCCCGGCGCGGCGCCGGGCCGGCCGGGTCGCCGGCCATCGGGGCCGCCGGTCGTGCCGCCTTCATGCGCCGGCGTGCCGGCGGGTCGGGTTGCCGGGGCGCGCCGATACGCCCGGGTGCGAATCGTGCGAACCGTGCGAACCGTGGGTTGTGTGGGAAGTCCTCCGCGGCCACCGCGAGGAGCGCCTCGAGCCCGCCCGCGGTGACGCCGTCCTCGACCGCGTGCGCCGCCTGGCGCCAGAAGTTGAGCGGATTGCCGGCGGCGCGGAAGATCGGGAGCCGCTCCCGGGGCATGCCGATCCGCAAGAGGAGCCCTGCCGCCTCGTCCTCCGAGCCGAAGACCCGCGCCAGCTCCCGGAGGAGCCCCTGGGCTTCGAGATCTGTCAGCGTCAGCGCCATCGACGTCCTCCATCAGGCCACGGCTGGATCGCCGAGCGTGGCCGCGGCATCGCCGTAAAAGGAATAGGCGAGCCAGCTGGGGTCTCCCGGCTCGTCCTGGATCGCCTGCCGGGCGGCCGTCATGGCCTCGCCGAGATTCTTGCTGCCGCTGGTCAGCGCGCGATAGAAGACCTCGGCAAAGGTGCGTGCGGAGCCGTCGCGGACCTCCCACTGGGTGCCGATGAAGGCGCCGCATCCGGCACGGATGAAGCTCTTCGCCCAGCCGCAGGGCTGGGTGTAGAGCGGCGCCCTGCCGTCGGAGCGGCAGGCGTTGAAGAAGACCACCGGGCTGGCGTCGCGAAAACGATCCTGGTGCTCGTTGAGGAACGACAGCTGGAAGGGAACCCCGCCCATCCTGATGCTCGAAGCCGAGGGGGAGTCGGGCACGAACGAGTTGTGACAGGCGAAGTGCAGCAGGTGGAAATCGGCCTCCGCAAGCAGCGTCAGGAGCTCGTCGAGCTCTGCCAGCGGGCTGCTCACGGCGAGCCTGCGACTCTCCAGCAGCTGGCGGAGCAGCTGGATCTCGGCGGTGGCGGAGGCCGGGGACCCGGCCGGCAGGACGAGGCCGGCGCGGCCGGCCCGCAGGTCGCTCTTCGGCGCGCCTCCGTACTCCCAGCGCGCCACCGGGAACTGTTCGGCGAGAAAGCCGCGGTCCTCGATGCCGTGGCCGAAGGGATAGAGCAGCTCCCAGGGTATCGGATCGCCGGAGGAGACGATGAACATGCGCCGGATGTGGTCTCGCCGCGCATGGAACTGCGCCTGGAGAGCCTGCGGGATCAGCTCCAGCCACAGCTGGATGCCTTGCCCCTTGAGCCAGGCCCGCGTCTCCCGGGCCGAATAGCCGACCTCGCCGCGGGCGAGCTGGTTGAGCTGCCCCACCAGGTCCTCGACGGCGGCGAACGGCGAGCGCCGCAGCGGGCTCGACAACACCTCCTCGAGCCCGCCGACGGTGTCGTCGATGAGCTGGTAGCGGTAGATCCTCTGGATCTCGTCGTAGTGGATGAGCAGGGTGACCTCGCCCGGCTCCCGCCGGCGGGGCTCGATCGGACTGCTGCGGTCGGCATGGGGGCCGGTCGCCGCCCGATCGTCCACGGCGACCTGCAGCGTCAGCGTTCCCAGGAAGCTCGCCAGATAGAACGCCGAGATACGGACGGCATGGACGC
>DATGHG010000196.1:0-5346 GCA_035308185.1 Thermoanaerobaculia bacterium
CCAGCGTTACTGGGGCTGCCCGATCCCGATCATCCACTGCGACGCCTGCGGCGCGGTGCCGGTGCCGGAGGCGGACCTGCCGGTGGTGCTGCCGGAGGACCTGGTGCCCGATGGCAGCGGCAATCCGCTCGCCAAGTCACCGGCGTTCACCGCGTGCCGCTGTCCGCGCTGCGGCGCCGGCGCGCGGCGCGAAACCGACACCATGGACACCTTCGTCGATTCCTCCTGGTACTACCTGCGCTATGCGTGCGCCGATGACACGCGCGCCATGGTGGATGAGCGCGTGGCGTACTGGCTGCCCGTGGACCAGTACGTCGGCGGCATCGAGCATGCCATCCTGCACCTGCTGTATGCGCGTTTCGTCTGCCGCGTGCTGCACGACTTCGGCATGGTGGACTTCGAGGAGCCGTTCGCCAACCTCTTCAACCAGGGGATGATCACCCGCTTTGCCGAGAGCTCGGGCCGGGTGGAGAAGATGTCGAAGTCGCGCGGCAACACGGTGTCGCCCGACGGGCTGATCGACGCGATGGGAGCGGACACCGAGCGGGTCTACACCCTGTTCATCGGTCCGCCCGACAAGGAGGCCGAGTGGAGCGACGAGGCGGTCAGCGGCGCCTACCGCTTCCTGGGGCGCATCTGGCGCATGGCCGACAAGCTTGCCGAGGCGCCGGCCATCGCTCCGGCCGACGCCGATCTCGAGCGCGACCGCCACGCGGCGATCCAGCGCGTCACTCACAGCATGGAGCGCTTCCATTTCAACACCGCGGTGGCGGCGCTGATGGAGCTCGGCAATTCCCTGTCGCGGGCGCTCGAGGACCAGACCGCCTCGCGGCTGCGCTGCGAAGAGGCCTTCGACACGCTGCTGCAACTGCTGCATCCGATGGCGCCGCACGTCACCGAGGAGCTGTGGGAGCGTCGCGGCTACGTCGAGACTCTGCTCGACACCTCCTGGCCGGAGTACGATGCGGCCAAGCTGCGCCGCGAGCGCATCCACCTGGTGGTGCAGATCGACGGCAAGCTGCGCGACCGGGTGGAGGTGGACGCCGACGCCGCCGACAAGGAGGTGCGGGCCGCCGCCCTGGCCAGCGCCAAGGTGCAGGAGCACCTCGCCGGCAGGGAGGTCGCCAAGGCGGTGGTGGTGCCCGGCCGCTTGATCAACCTGGTAACCCGGAGGTCCGCATGAGAGCCCGAATCACCCGACGTATCTCGCTGCCGGCGGCGATGCTGGTGTTGGCGCTGGCGGCGCTGGCGCTCGCCGGCTGCGGCTATGCCCTGGTCGGACGCGGCAACGCGCTGCCCCCCGACATCAAGACCGTGTACCTCAAGCCGATCGAGAACAAGACCGGGCACCAGCGGGTGGATCAGGCGGTGACGCTGGCGATCGGCGACGAGATGGTCAAGCGCCAGCGCTTCACCCTCACCAACTCCCGTCAAGGGGCGGACGCGGAGCTGTCGGGCGCGGTGGTGGGCTTCGGCGCCACGCCGGTGACCTTCGACACCGCCGGCCGGGCCACCGCCTACGAGCTGTCGCTGACCGCCTCGATCGTGTTCAAGCGGATCGACGACGACAAGGTCATCTGGCAGAACAACAACTACAACTTCCGCCAGAACTTCCCGCTGACCGCGACCAACGCCTTCGTGGACCTCGAGTACAGCGCCATCGACCAGGCGGCGAAGGCCTTTGCCCAGACGCTGGTGAGCGACCTGCTGGAAGGGTTCTGAGGCGATGCCGGCCGGCGCCCCGCCGGCCCCGGCCGCCGCCTGCACGGGGCCGCCGGATCAGGACGACAGCGCGTTGACCTGGGAGGCGAGGCGGGACTTGTAGCGCGAAGCGGTGTTGGTCTGGATGACCTTCTTCTTGGCGGTGCGGTCGATGATGCTCAGGGTGCCCGGCAGCAGGCCGGAGGCGGCCTGAGTGTCACCGGCGGCGATGGCCGCACGCAGGCGCTTGATGGCGGTGCGCAGCCGCGAGCGGATGCCCCGGTTGCGGTCGCGCGCGGCGGCGTTCTGGCGGATGCGCTTCTCTGCGGACTTGGTGTTGGCCATTCGCGGGTGCTCCTTGTCGTGATTCCTACGGCTCGCGGCGTCGCGCCGAGGGCGTGACGGAACGGCGGTTTATATCATCTGGCGGGCGCTCCGGTCAAGCGACGATCAGGTACCCGCGGCTGTCGGAGCAGCCGTCAACGGCCGTCGACTCCGATCTCGCGCAAGCGCTGGCGGGCGAGGTTGGCCTCGTCGCTGGTCGGGAACTGACGCAGCACGTGCTGCAACTGCACGACGCCCTGGGAGCGCTCGCCCAACTCGAGATGGGCGTAGCCCTTCTTGAGCAGGGCGCTCGCCGTCTTGTCGCTGCGCGGGTAGCGATTGAGCACGGCATCGTACTGCTCGATCGCCTGGCGGTAGCGGCGCAGGCGGTAGTAACACTCGCCGATCCAGTAGGTCGCGTTGGCCGCCAGGGTGGTGCTGGGGAAGCTTTCGAGGTACTGCTGGAAACCGCGCAGCGCCAGGTCGTAGCTGCCCTTGAGATAGTCGTTGTAGGCGCCGTTGTAGAGCGCCTGCGGATCGCCGTTGCCTGAGCGGTCGGCAGCCGGCGGCCGATCCAGGGCCGGCGCCCGGTCGGCGGCCGGCGGGGCGCCGCCGCCGTCGGCAGGTCCGCCGGGGCCGGCCGGCAGCGGCGCGGCGGCGCCGGCGTGGAAGCTCTTGAGCTCCTGGTTGGTGGCGGCGATCTGCTGTGACAGCTGCGCCAGTCGGTAGTTGGTGTCCTCGAGCTTGGCCTGCAGCGCCTCGATCTGCCCCGACAGGTCCTGCAGCTTCACCTGCATGTCGGCCTCGGTCTTGAGCAGCGAGTCCATCTGCTTGCCGAAGGAGGCTTCCAGGCTCTGGACCTCCTCCTTGCTCGAGCTCTGCTTCTGCACCTGCAGGACCTGGCGCTGGACGTCGGAGATCTGCGACCGCAGGCCTTCGATGTCCGAGGAGCCGACGCAACCGCCGGCCACCAGGGCGGCGGTGATGACCGCAGGGGCCGCGATGGCGGCGGCGAGGCGGGAGGCCCGGCTAGACCGCGACCGGGCCGCGTGACGCGGCATGCTGGAGGACACCTGGCGTCAGCCCCGCTAGCCCTGATTGGCGCGGCCGGTGATGACCATGTGGCCGCGACGGTTCTGCGACCAGCAGCTCTCCTCGTGCTCGGTGCAGACCGGGCGCTCGGAGCCGTAGCTCAGGGTGCGCATGCGGTTGTCGCCGACGCCGAGCGAGGCCAGGTAGCTCTTGACCGCGTTGGCGCGGCGCTCGCCCAGGGCGAGGTTGTACTCGCTGGTGCCGCGCTCGTCGCAGTGACCCTCGATGGTCAGGTTCAGGCGCTGCTGGATCTTGAGCAGGTCGGCGTTGCGCGACAGCTTGGCGCGCGCCTCGTCGCTCAGCGAGGACTCGTCGTAGGCGAAATAGACGTCGGCGCTGAAACCGCGCCGGCGCAGCTCGTCGTTGACGATCTGCATGTCCTGCGACAGCAGCGGGTCTTCCGTCTGGTCCTGGCGCGTCTGGTCCCGCGGCGCCTGCACGTCGGTCGTGGGTGTGGACGGGGGCGCCACGGTGGTGGTCTCGACGTTGAGGTCGGCCGGCTTGGTGGCCGGCTTCTTCTTCGGACAGCCATACATCACGGTGAGCAGCAACGGCGCCACCACCCATATCAACCGCTTGCGGATCATGTCGGTGTCTCCTCTTTCGCTCTCGCTCTTTGGGGCGGGGTCGGTGGCCGCCGCCCCCGGGGTGGGGGAAGGCGGCCGGCTTTGAATATAGCACTCCAGGGAGTCGTGCCGCGATCTGTTTGCCGCCTCATTTCTCCAGGTTCTGGCGCGACCAGTCGGCCATGTCGTTGCTGCCGGCGTCGGTCAGCTGGCGGACGTCGCCGCCGTCGGCGGCGTTCATCATGTACAGCTGCTTGACGCCGCTGCGGCGGGAGGTGAAGACGATCTTGCGGCCGTCGGGGGAGAAGGCGGGCGACTCGTTCTCGCCCGGGCCCGCGGTGAGCACCCGCGTCTCGAGGGTGCCGACGTCGACGACGGCGATCTGGAACCGCCCGTCGCGGCGGCTGGTGAAAGCGAGGTGATCGCCGTCCGGGCTCCAGGCGGCGCCGTCGTTGTAGGTGCCGTCGAAGCTGATGCGGCGCTGGTTGGCCCCCTCGGCGTCCATGATGTAGATATGCGGGTTGCCGGCCCGGCTCGAGGTGAAGGCGATCATGTTGCCCTTCGGGCTCCAGGCGGGATTGGTGTCGATGGCCGGGGAGTTGGTCAGGCGCCGCAGGTTGCCGCCGTTGCGGTCGCAGGTGAAGATCTCGATGTTGCCCTCGAGCGAGCGGGCGAAGGCGATCTGGTTGCCGTCGGGCGAGAAGCTGGGGGTGATGTTGAGCGATCCCGAGGTGATCACCGCGCGCTTGCGGCCGTTGGCCAGGTCGGCGATGTAGATGCCGGGGTAGCCGTTGAGGAACGAGGTGTAGGCGATGGCGTCGCCGGACGGGCTCCAGGCGGGCGACATGGAGGTCGACCGGTGGTTGGTGATCCGGCGCTGGTTGTGGCCGTCGTAATCCATGATGAAGATCTCTTTGCGGCCGTCGCCGGTGCGGTCGGTGGCAAAGGCGATCGACGACATCGCGATCCCCGGCGAGCCGGTCAGGTAGCGCACCACCTCGTCGGCGAAGGTGTGCGCCATGCGGCGAGTGACGGTGGACTTGGCGCGGTAGCGCTTGGCGAGGATCGCCTTGCCGCTGCCGACGTCGATCAGGCGGCCCTCGAAAACCAGCTTGTCCTCCTCGGCGTGGGTGTCGCCGAGCAGGACCACCTCGGCTCCCGCCGCATGGAAGGCGGGCAGATCGCGCTCGACGTCGCCGGTGAGCGGCGGCTGCCGGAAGGCCTCGGGGCCCTGGATCTGGAAGTAGCCGGAGAGGTCGAGGTCGGCCCGGACGGTCTGCTCCAGCTCGCCGCCGGCCGCCGCCAGGTCGCCGGACAGATCGCCGGGATGGAAGGCGGGCAGGGCCAGCTTGATCTTTGGCCGCTGGCCGCGATTGGTTTCGATGGTGAAGCTCGACGGCGGCGTCTGCTGGGCCGCTCCTGGAACCCCCGGCGGCGGCGGGGTGCCGGTGGCGGGCGGCGCCGCGGGGGGCGGTGCCGGGGCGGCCGGTGCCGGCGGCGCCTGGGCCGTCTGGGCCGCCGCCGCGGGTGGCACCGCGGCGAGCAGGGCGATGCCCACGGTGCTGGCGATGATTACGGCAAGCGCCGCCAGCGCGGTCAGCGCGGTCTGGGCCGCGGGCACGGCGGCCAGGGGAGAGGGGCGGCGGGCGGGCCGAAGGCTGGG
>DATGHG010000197.1:0-3741 GCA_035308185.1 Thermoanaerobaculia bacterium
GTGCCGCCCGAGCGGCCGCTGCTCGCCGCCGCCCGCCGGCGCGGCCTGCCGATCCTGGCCGAGGTCGAGCTCGCCTTCCCGCTGCTCAACGGGCCGGTGGTGGCGATCACCGGCACCAACGGCAAGAGCACCACCACCGCCATGACCGGCGCCCTGCTCGCCGCCGCCGGCAACGCCGTCGAGGTCTGCGGCAACATCGGCGAGCCGCTGACCGGGCGGGTCGACGGTCCGCCGGGCCGCATCTTCGTGGTCGAGCTGTCGAGCTTCCAGATCGACGGCCTCGACACCTTCCGCCCGCGGGCCGCGGCCTTCCTCAACCTGAGCGAGGACCACCTCGACCGCTACCGCGATCTCGCCGCCTATGCCGCCGCCAAGCGCCGGCTGTTCCGCCGCCAGGGCGCCGGCGACCTCGCGGTGCTCAACGCCGACGACCCGATCACCCGCACCACCCTGACGACGCTGCCGCCGACGCCGGGCGCCGTGCCGAAGCCCTGCTGCGCCATCCGCCGGCGCCTGTTCTCCCGCCGCGGACCGGTCGAGGACGGCTGCTGGCTCGCGGCCGGCGGCGCGGTGGTCGAGGCCTCGCCGGGCGAGCCGGCGCGCGAGCTGTTCGCCGCCGCGGCGGTGCCGCTCGCCGGGGTGCAGAACCTCGAGAACGCCATGGCGGCGGCGCTGCTGGCGCGCGGCATGGGAGCGGATCCGGCGGCGGTGCGCCGGGGCCTCGCCGGCTTCAGCGGCCTGCCGCACCGCCTGCAGCGGGTGGCGGCCCACGCCGGCGTCACCTGGTACGACGACTCCAAGGGCACCAATCCGGCGGCGACCGTCAAGTCGCTCGAAGGTTTCGCGGACCGCACGGTGCACCTGATCCTGGGCGGCCGCAACAAGGGCGCCGACCTGACGCCGCTGGCGGAGCTGGCGCGGGCGAAGGCCCGGCGCCTCTACCTGATCGGCGAGGCCGCCGGCGAGCTGGAGCGGGCGCTCGGCGGCGCCGCGCCGATCGAGCTCGCCGGCACTCTCGCCGCCGCGGTGCGGGCGGCGGCGCGCCGGGCGCTGCCCGGCGAGGCGGTGGTGCTGTCGCCGGCCTGCGCCAGCTACGACCAGTTCCGCAGCTTCGCCGACCGCGGCGAGGCCTTCCAGCGCGAGGTGCGGGCGGCGCTGGCCGCCGGTGGAGGTACGGATGGCCAAGAAGCTGGCGTTTGACCGGGTGCTCTTCACCACCGTGGCGCTGCTGATCTTCTTCGGCCTGGTGATGGTGTACTCGGCGAGCGCCGCCATCGCGCGGGAACGCTCGCCGCTGCTCAACCCGTTCCTGGTCAAGCAGGCGCTGGCGGCGGCGGTGGGGCTCGCGCTGATGGTCTGCCTGATGCACCTCGACTACCGGCGCCTGCGCTCGCCGGCGGTGATCTACGCCATGCTGGCGGTGTCGCTGCTGCTGCTGGTCGGCGTGCTCTTCTCGCCGCAGATCAACGGCACCCGCCGGTGGTTCCTGCTCGCCGGCCTCTCGTTGCAGCCCTCCGAGCTCGCCAAGCTGGCGCTGGTGCCGTTCATCGCCTATCAGCTCGACAAGAAGCAGGGCGAGGTCAATCGCCTGTCGCTGCTGGTGCCGGTGGCGCTCGCCACGGTCCTCTGCGCCAGCCTGATCCTGCTCGAACCGGACATGGGCACCGCCGTGCTGCTGGCCGGCACCGCCGGGCTGCTGGTGTTCCTCGCCGGCCTGTCCTGGGCCTGGGTGGCGACCGCGGTGGCGCTGGTGCCGCCGGTGCTGTGGCTGCTGGTGATGGCCGAGCCCTACCGGCGCGGCCGCTTCTCGACGTTCCTGGATCCCGAGCGCGACCCGCTGGGCAGCGGCTTCCAGGGGTTGCAGTCGCTGATCGCCGTGGGCTCCGGCGGGCTGCTCGGGCTCGGGCCGGGCAAGAGCGTGCAGAAGCTCTATTTCCTGCCGCATCCGGAGTCCGATTTCATCTTCTCGATCGTCGCCGAGGAGCTGGGCATGGTGGGGGCGATGGCGGTGGTGCTCACCTTCGCGGTGTTCGCCTGGCGCGGCCTGCGGGCCGGCGCCAAGGCCCCCGACCTGTTCGGCCGCTACCTCGGCTGGGGTTTCACCGGCATCCTCGCCCTGCAGGCCTTGATCAACGTCAGCGTCACCGTGGCGCTGCTGCCGACCAAGGGGATCCCGCTGCCGTTCATCTCCTACGGCGGCTCCTCGCTGGTGGTCACGCTGTGCGCCTGCGGCGTGCTGCTCAACGTCTCACAGCATGGATGATGGACGCCTCGTCGCCAGGGATGTCATGGATGCCACGCCCGCCAGCAACGCCGACGAGGAGCGCCGTGACCGGCACGATCCGCGTCGGGACGGCGCCGCGGAGCGCCATGCGCTGCTGGCCGGAGGCGGCACCGGCGGTCACGTCTTCCCGGCCCTGGCAGTGGCCGACGAGCTGCTGGCGCGGGGGTGGCGGGTGAGCTTCGCCGGCTCTCCCGGCGGGCTCGAGGCGCGCCTGGTGCCGGAGCGCGGCATCCCGTTCCATGGGCTGGCGGCGCGGCCGCTCCTGGGCCGCGGGCCGCTGGCGCAGGCGCTGGCGCTCGCCACCCTGGCGCGCTCGGCGGCGTCGGCGGCGGTCCTGATCCGGCGGCTGGGCGCCACCGTGGTGCTGGGGACCGGCGGCTACGTCTCGGCGCCGGCGGTGGTGGGCGCGCGGCTGGCCGGGCGGCCGGTGCTGCTGCTCGAGCCCAACGCCCGCGCCGGCGTCGCCAACCGCTGGCTCTCGCGCTGGGCGACGGCGGCGGCGGTCGGCTACGCCGCGACCGCTGACGGCCTGCACTGCCCGGCGACGGTGACCGGAGTGCCGGTGCGGCGGGCCTTCTTCGCGGCGCCGGCGCCGCCGCCGGCCGGAGCCGCCGCGACCACCCTGGCAGGCGCCGCCGCGCCGCCGCCGCGCCTCTTGGTGCTTGGCGGCAGCCAGGGGGCGCGCCAGCTCAACCGCGCGCTGCCGGCGGCGGCGGCGCAGCTGCTAGCAGCCATGCCGGAGCTGCGCATCCTGCACCAGGCCGGCGCTCGCCACCTGGACGAAACGCGCGCCGCCTACGCCGCGGCCGGGGTGCCGGCGACGCGGGCGGAGGTGGTGCCGTTCCTCGACGACGTGGCCGGCGCGATGGCGGCGAGCGGTTTGCTGGTGTCGCGCGCCGGCGCCATCACCGTCGCCGAGATCTGCGCCGCCGGGCGCGCCGTGCTGCTGGCGCCGCTGGCCATCGCCGCCGGCCATCAGCAGGACAACGCCCGCCTGCTGGCGGCGGCCGGCGGCGCCGAGGTGCTGGGCGTCGCCGACCTCGAGCCGGGGCCGCTGGCGGCGCGCCTCGCCGGCCTGCTCGGCGACGGCGCGCGGCTGGCGGCGATGGGGCGGGCGGCGCGGTCCCTGGCGCGGCCCGACGCGGCGGCGGCGATCGCCGATCGGCTGGCGGCGCTCGCCCCCGCACGGCGTGGAGGCGCGGCGTGATCTTCACCGAGTTCACCGACCTGTCGCGCGTCCACTTCGTGGGCATCGGCGGCGCCGGCATGAGCGGCATCGCCGAGATCCTGCTCGAATACGAGCTGGAGGTGAGCGGCTGCGATCAGGCGTCGTCGGAAGCCACCGACCGGCTGCGCCAGCTCGGCGCCGCGATCCACGAGGGGCACTCCCCCGATCATCTCGGCGACGTCGAGCTGGTGGTGATCTCTTCGGCGGTGGCCGACGACAACCCCGAGGT
>DATGHG010000198.1:0-7964 GCA_035308185.1 Thermoanaerobaculia bacterium
GGGAGCGCCACGCCCCTTCCCCACTCCCGGTTATCCCTGGGTGCCGATTCTCTTCACCCTGGCCGGGGTCGGCATCGTCATCAACCTCTTCTTCACCGAGACTCGCGATGCGCTGCTCTGCTCGGCGATCCTGGCCGCCGGAGTCCCGGTCTACCTGCTGTGGAGCGCCGCCGACCGGCGCCGAGCGGTGCGATCGGCGGCGGCAGCGGCAGTGACGGTGGCGGGCCGGCCGACCGCGGCGCCGGGCGCTGCAGCGGCGTCCGAGGAGCCGCCGGCGTGACCGGGAGGGACCAGGAGGGACCAGGCGTGAGAGCTCACGGCAGCGTCTACATGCACTGGGCCAAGCAGCACGCGGCGGCTCGCTACAACCTGGCCAACAGCGGCCTGCTCGGCTGCCGCACGGACGAGTTGGAGTTGTCGCCTGGCGACCTCGAGATCAACGGTCCCAATCACGACGGCTACCGGCCGCTGCTCGTGGCCATCGCGGCGCGCTACGGCACCCACCCCGAACAGGTGGTGACGGCCCCGGGCACCTCGGGCGCCAACTTCCTCGCCTTTGCCGCCCTGGTCGAGCCGGGAGACGAGGTGCTGATCGAGCAGCCGACCTACGAGCCGCTGCTCGCCGCCCTCTCCTGGCTGGGAGCACGGCTCCGCCGCTTCCAGCGCCGCTTCGAGGACGGTTACCGCTGCGACCCGGACGAGATCCGAGCCCAGCTTGACGCGCCTGGCACCGGGCGCGTCCGCCTCGTGGTGCTGACCAATCCCCACAATCCCAGCGGCGTCCTGGCACCGGCCGCCGAGGTGGCGGAGATTGGCCGTCACGCCGCTCGCGCCGGCGCCCTGGTGCTGGTCGACGAGGTGTACAGGGACGTATGGGACGGCGAGGACCTCGCGACGCCAGATGCCGCACTGGCGGACAGCGCGCCAGCGGCGGCTGGATTGTCGGACGCGCCAGCGGACGGAGCGCAGCCGAATGGGCCGCGGCCGGCCAGCCACGTTCACCTTGGCCTCAACTTCTTGACCACCAGCAGCCTGACCAAGTGCTACGGCCTGAGCGGGCTGCGGTGCGGGTGGGTGCTCGGGCCGCCGGACGTGGTGGAGCGTCTGAGGCGGATCAACGACTTCATGGCCGCCACCCACTCGATGCCGAGCGACGCCTTGGCCCTGGCCGCGTTCCGCCAGCTGCCGCGTCTTGCCGCCCGGGCGCGAGCGATCCTCGATCCCAACCGGCGCCTGGTGCAGGAGTTCCTGGACCAGCACCGCCAGTGGCTCGCCGCGGTGCTGCCGGAGCGAACCATGATGGCCTTCCCCCGCCTCTTGCGGGAGGGCGACAGCCAGCATCTCCACGACCGCCTGCGCCGCCGCGAGACCTCGATCGTCCCCGGCCGCTTCTTCGACCACCCGAGTCACTTCCGTCTGGGCTTCGCGGTGCGCCCCGACGACGTGGAGGAGGGACTGAAGCGGCTCTCGCATGCCCTGCGTGGAGACTGACACCCGCCCTTGGACCGGGACGCTCACCACCCCGGCCCTTGGGCCGGAGCAGCTCCCGGTGGTTTGGACCCTGGCCCTGCAGCCCTAGTCCGGGGGGCCGGCCCCCATCTCCAATGCAGCACGGCTGCTTCAGTTGGCCTTACGGCCTCCTTTCCGCGCCTTCGTGGCGCACGGTCGACGGTTCAATTCCGCCCCTGGGCACCATCGTAAATCAAAATATAATAGCTTAGGAGATAGAGCAGGCTTATCGTTCACCTCCTGGATCTCTCCGGGTAATCTATAGGTAAGCAGAAGAGAGCCAAGTCTAAGAGGCACTGGCGTACTCCCGAATGCGCCCACTCCTGTCCCTTCCAGCGATTGCGCAAGCTTAGAGCGCGGCGCGCGGTCGGGCATCATCAGCGGGTCTCGTCCGTGAGAGCCGAGCTGGCAGCAGGCAGTACGCTGATCGCCACATCGCGCACAGCTTCCATCGATGATCGGACATCATCGAGGTTCACGACGAGCTTCGTACCCAAGACTAAATCATCGGCGCAGCGCATGACGGTACAGGAAAATCACGGGGTAGGCGCCGTTGTCGGAAAAGTTAGGCTCAGCGAGTAGAGAGTCGCAAAGGCGGCCAGCCGCCTCTGCGTAGCCGCGAGCCCAGATACCAAAGTCGGACGCTGGGTCATTCGTGAAATGAACGACGAAGCTGCCGTGGGCCGAATCAGGAGTGAAGAACATGAAGAACTTTCCTTTTGCGCCTAACCGGCATGCCGTTGGGCGGCGGCTCTAGAGCGACCCTGCTGCAGTGCCTTGTGGCGCTTGGCGACGGCGACGTCAATCCGCGCGCATCGCGTGCAGCTTAAGGCCAAGTGCCGCAACCACACGCAGCACGGTCGCAAACTCCGGGTTCCCATCTGGCGATAGCGCTTTGTAGAGACTCTCGCGACCGAGCCCGGCCCTCCGCGCTACGCGGCTCATACCCTTGGCACGCGCAATGTCTCCGAGCGCTGCTGTCACCACGGCGGAATCGCCGTCCTCAAGCGCTGCTTCGAGATAAGCGACCATCGCCTCTTCACTGTCGAGATGGGTCGCCGCGTCCCATCGAGTCGTGCGGGTCTTCGCCATTGCGTCCTCCATCTACAGCGTTCGCGCCAGTTCCATTGCTTCCCGGATGTCAGTTGCTTGAGTGCGCTTGTCTCCGCCGGCAAGCAAAACAACCACGGCCTCGCCGCGGGCCACGAAGTAGACCCTATAGCCAGGTCCCCACGGGATACGCAGCTCGGAAATCCCGGCACCGACGGCCCGGACATCACCAGGGTTGCTCAGGGATAGGCGCCGGATGCGGACCAAGATCCGGGCACGCGCCTGCGGGTCCCGGAGCCCTTGAACCAGCTGGCGAAAGTCGCCGTTTGGCGGACCTCGATCATCAGAGGAGTGTATCCGGTGGGATACGAATGGTCAAGGAGCTGCCGGGTGCCCGTAGCCAACGTAGAGCCGGCGCCTGGCGTGCCGGCGACGCAGCCTGGCGTGGCTCAGGTGGGCCGATCGGAACCCTGGGAGCCGCGCGCTCGGCACTGGGCTTCACAGCCCTGCGAGCGCCGCCTCGCTGTCAGGGGCTCTCATCACCTCGAACCATTGTCGCACTCGCAGTGCAGGATGCTCTTGAACCTTGGCTCGCGAGTCGCTTTGCCCGCCGAAGTGATGGTCCTCAGCGCCTCCGACCGCAACGGCGTCCCTCACCGTATCCAGCGCTTTGAGTCAACAGTCAAAAAAGCATAGCGCGCTACGGGCAGTCCGCGTGCTCGGCCGCCGGCCCTGGCCGCAAGCATCTTGCCGCCAGATATGCGTAAGCGTTCCGTTAACCGCACCTACCGCTTGGCCGCCCGGTTCGTCAGGCTGGTGTGCCAGGAGGTGCGACATGGCAGAGAAACGGGCAAGCACGCGTCGACGTAGCGGTGGGAGTGGCAGGCCTTGGTGTCGAAGCTGGCGGAGAGCGGCGAGGATCTCGCGCAGTTCTGTCGCCGCCACGGGATCCACCCTCCGACCCTGCAGTGGTGGCAGTGGCGGCTGCGGGGCTCGAAGCGCCACGCACTCGGCCGTACGCCTACCTGCGCGTGCTATTCGAGCGCCTCCCGAGCCATCCCGCCGATCAACTCCACGGAGCGTTCGGATTTTCACGCCTGCCGGTTTGCCGCCCGGTTTCACGGAGCTTTGCCGGCGGGCAGTCCGATGGGCCACCGACCGCCTAGCCGAGCTGCGCGCGGCCGATCCAGACGTCCCACCCGAGATAAGCGATCGGGCAGCGGACAACTGGCGGCCCCTCCTTGCGATCGCCGATCTCGCCGGCGGCGAATGGCCCCAGCGGGCGCGACAGGCCGCGCTCTCCCTCTCAGGCGTGGCCGAGTCCCAGGACGGCGAGCGCGAGCAGCTTCCTGGCCACGCGCAGCTACCTGGTGTTCCTGCGCCAAGCCGACGAGCTGCTGCGCCGCATCCAGACCGAGGCCCTGGCCATGGGCTTTGCCGCGGGCGCGGTCTTCTCGCTGCTCTACCCGCTGTTCGCCGGCCTCGGCGCGCCGCGGCTCGGCGAGAACGTGACCGCCGCGGTCATGATGCTCTCCTGGGGCGCCGCCTCGTGGATCGGCACGCGCCGCTACGCCGGAGGCAGCGGCGCGTGACCAACCGTCTTCGTCTGCTGCGCGCGGAGCGCAGCTGGTCGCAGGCGGAGGTCGCGGAGCGGCTCGGCGTCTCGCGCCAGACCGTCAACGCGATCGAAACCGGCCGCTACGACCCGAGCCTGCCACTCGCCTTCGCTCGCGCGCGCCTCTTCGGCAAGGCCATCGAGCAGATCTTCGAGCCCGGTTAGTCGCCGCCGCTCCCGACCACGAACATGGTCCCGAAGTTCTCCGTGTAGACCTTGCCGTCGTCCGCGACGGCGATCGGCGTGTAGGGGGCGCCGACCGCGAGCTGCAGGAAGAGCTTGTCGCGCAGCCCGCCACCCTGCCGGATCTCGTAGACGTTGCCGTCCTCGCTGTTGGCGTAGAGCACGCCGTTGCGGTCGACGGCGGGCGCGTTGATGCACCACTCGAACCCGAAGGGGTGGTCGGAGACGCAGGTGATGCTACCGTCCGGGTTGCGGGTGCAGGAGAGGGTGTTGGTGTTCTGGTACTGCCACTCGGGCACCAGGTTGCTGCTCAGCTGGGTCATGTAGTAAGCCTCGGGGTAGGCCGGGTTGCTGGCGGTGCGGTTGGGCGGGCACCAGGTGTCGTCGTTGCAGTAGGAGCCCACGCCACCGTAGTGGTTGTCCTTGCTGAGCAGCGAGTAGGTGCCGTCGTGCTGGTAGATCGCCGGCGTGTCGTCCCAGCCGAACGGGTAGCCCGCCAGGTAGGTGCCGTTGACGCTGAACTTCATCAGGTGTCCCTGGGCGTAGTTGTAGCGCGTGTAGGCGCCGAGGAAGACGCTGCCGTCGGGAGCCACCACCGGCGAGGAGGTGCCGTCCTCGATGATCCGTCCCGCCCCGGGCCGGTTCTGTGCCGGATCGAAGCCGACATGCGAGCCCGCCCGGCAGCCGCCGTTGGTGGGGTCGGCCGGCAGCAGCACGTTGCAGCCGTCCAGGAACCGGTCGCGCAGCGAGGTGTGCCACTTGGGCGTGAGATCCGGGTTGACCGCCACCATGTAGGCCTCCCGGCTCCACAGGTGGGCGACGCTGCCGACGTAGATCGTGCCGTCCGGGCCGACCGCCGGCGCCGAGTTCATGGCGGCGCGCTGCCCGCCGCAGGTGACGTTCGGCGGCACGGCGTCGGGGCTCGGCGGCCACGGCAGCGTGCTGGTGTCGAAGATCCCCAGGCAGCCGTTGCCGCCGGGCGCGCCGCGGGTCAGCGCCGCGTAGGTCACCTTGCTGATCTGTCCATTCTCGGTCACCTTGACCAGCCACGAGTTGACCACGTCGACGTCCCACGGGTTGACGTTCGCGATGTTCTGCAGCTTGATGGTGACGTAGTAGATGTTGCCCTGCGGATCGACGGTGATCGGACCGCTCAGGTAGGTGTTGGGATCGACGGTGCCGAAGGGATTGATGTGGGCGGCGACCGAGCCGTCCTCCTTGCGGAGCTTGTAGACCGTGCCGCCGAAGCCCGGCACGTAGATGTAGTCGTCGTCGAGCGCCGCGTGGAACACCGGCTCCCAGGCGGGGCCGTTGCCGGTGACCAAGGAGCCATACGGGATGGGCTTCCAGTCGCTCTGGAAGGCCCACACCTGGACCAGCGCGCCATCCTCCCAGGTCAAGCGCTGCTCGTTCCAGATCTGCGTGTTCCAGGTGGCGAGGCTGGTGTAGGTCCCGGTCTTGAACTCGAGGTAGACGTCGCCGTCGTCGTCGAGCAGCGGCGTCTGGTAGTGGATGCACAGGCCGCCGCCGCACAGCGGGTCGACGTTCTCCTGCGCGGTGAACGGGTCGTAGACCACCTGCGCCAGGATCTTGTGCGCCGGCTGCCCCGAGATCGAGACGGACCCGTTGTGGATGGAGGTCCGCCCCCACTGCGGCCAGCCCTGGGCTGACACCGCGACGGCCAGGGCGAGCAGAACCGCGAACCAGGTCAGCACTTTCCTTCTCATCATCGTCGTTCCCTCCTTCAGTCGCCAGACATGAAAGAAAAGGTGGCCGCCCGTGCCAACCGTGCCGGCGGGCGCCCACCAGCTTGGAAGCAATCGATCTAAGTCTTCTTCCGTTAAGGTGCGACCCACCCCTGCGCGCGGGACAGACCGGCCCTCCGCACCCTGGCGGCCTTCGCGAAGAGATGTCGGCTGTAGCCGAGCACCAGCGCGAAGATGTGGATCCGGGTCCGCTCCTCACCGAAAAACGCCCAGGTCGTCCCCCAGTCCACCTGCGCCTGCTCTCCCGGACCGGTCTCAAATCGCAGCGTTGGCAGATCGCCGCCCCGCCACTCGGGCCGCCAGGCGGCGATGTAGTGCGCCACCGCCCGGTAGGAGCAGACTTCCCCGAGCTCGGCAAGCTCCCGCTGGAGCACCGCCGCATTGAAGCTCACTTCTGGCGCTCGCGCCCTCAGGAATGGCTCCCAGCGGTCGAGTCGACGGCCCCGTGGCGACCTCTCCTGCGGCCGCCACGATCGCGCCCATTACTTCCGCACCGTCTTGATGTCGAGCCTCAGATCCCGTGCAATCGCCTTCTTCGACAGCCCCTGCTCGCGTAGCACCTCGATCGCTGACCAGATTCTTTCGCCGATCAACTCGCTTTCCGCCGCGCCTCCAGGCGCTACGGGGAGCATCTCCGAATTCCTCTCCATCGGTCTTCCTCCTCGGAGAGGGGGGAAAATTAGCGTGCAGCACGGGTCCATTTTCGGCGTGCAGATGACACCACGATCGCGGCCTCCTCGCAGGGTCTGTCGAAGAGGCCGAGGAGCCCGAGGATGCCGAGCTCCGGTCCAGCGCCTAACCTTCCGGCAAAGGCGGCCATGACTCGCTGGGCCGGACCGTCGGGGGGCTTCGGCAGTGCCGAGGTCGCCCGCAGACTCGCGAGTGCGCCGCCGTGCGTATCTTTCAGGAATCCGGCGAGGAGGCGCAGGGCTAGAGCATGATTCTCGAGCTCCATCGACGCCGCTCGGAGCTCGGTCGTGGGAGCGGAGACCCCCTCGGCCACGAGGAGAGCGGCCCCATCTTCGAAGGACATCTCCTCCAACCGTTCCTCTTGAGCGCCGCGACAGCGTCCGGAGTCACTCAGACCGAACACGGCCTCACGAGTCGTGATCACCAGCAGTCCAGGATTGTCACGGGCCAGCTCGAAGACCAGCCGTGCCAGGCCCGGGTCGGTGATCTGGCCTCGCTGATAGTGGAGCGCCGATTGCAATGGCTCGAGGCCGTCAAGGATCAGGAGCGCCGGCTCGGTGCGGAGAAGCCGCACCAGGCGGTTGCCTTTCTCCCAGGAGGATCGATAGCGCGTGGAATCTTCCCCGAACCACTCGTCGAGAGCGACGGAGAGGAACTGATCGGCGGATGTCGCTGTCGTCCCGCACCCCTGGCTGTAGAAAGACCAGCCATAGACCCTCCTCGCCCCGCGAAAGCGCTCGCCGCTCATCTGCTGGAGCCATCGCTCGACAAGAGCCGACTTGCCGGTTCCACCCTCGCCAACGAACACCACGACGCCGGTGTCGTAGGATTCCCATGCCTCGTCGAGAGTCTGCAGCTCTTTCTTGCGACCGATCAGGTCACCGCCCGAGACGCTCGAGACGGGAAGCCTCGAGACATCGACAGCTAGCGGTTCCCCATAGACCAGAGGCGCTGGTGGGGTCTTTCCCCCTGCCGTGAGCCAGGAGGAGATCCTCTCGGCCACGGCGCTGAAAATCTCGTGCTCCCGGCCAGCGTAGTCGCCGGTGACGGTCTGCCTGTCACTCGGCAGCAGCTGGATGTTCCTGAGAGGAAGGTACTTGCGCCATGAGCAGGGCTCGATGATCAACGGCAGCAGGAGCATGCCGCTGGAG
>DATGHG010000199.1:0-11242 GCA_035308185.1 Thermoanaerobaculia bacterium
GGGCGAGCCCGTACTCCAGGACGAAGAGGGCGGGCTGGACGATGGCGGTACGGCCCAGGTGCGCCGCGGCCTCCTCCGGCGGCCCGAGCAGCGCGCCGCGCAGATCCAGGCCGAGGTGCGGGCGCAGGATCTCGGCGCACTCGTCGAAGGTCCGCCGGAAGGCCTCCTCGCCGTGGTACAGCGCCGCCCCCATGCCGGGGTGCTGCGCTCCCTGGCCGGGAAAGAGGAAGGCGACGCGGCGGCCGGACCGCTCCTCGAAGCGGCCGCGCGCCAGCTCCGGATCGAGGCCCGCCAGCGCCCGCCGAGCTTCGCCCGGATCGCGGCAGACGGCGAAGCGGCGATGGGGGAACGACCGCCGCCCCACCTGCAGGGTGTAGCCGACGTCGGCGAGGTCGAGCTCGGGATGGGCGTCGAGGTGGGCTGCCAGCTCGGCCGCCGCGCGCTCGAGGGCGGTCGCCGTGCGCGCCGAGAGCGGCAGCAGCTGCCACGGCCGGCCCGGGCTGCCCGGCTGGCGCGGCGGCGCCTCCTCCAGCACCGCATGCGCGTTGGTGCCGCCGATGCCGAAGGAGCTCACCCCGGCCCGCCGCGGTCCGGCGGCGGGCCACTCCCGCAGCGCCGTGTTGAGGTAGAAGGCCGAGCCGGCGAAATCGATCTCCGGGCTCGGGTTGGCGGCGTGGAGGGTGGGCGGGATCTGCCGGTGCTCCAGGGCCAGGACCGTCTTGATCAGGCCGGCAACTCCGGCCGCCGCGTCGAGGTGCCCGAGGTTGCCCTTCACCGATCCCAGGGCGCAGAAGCCCCGCCGCCGGGTGCGGGCGCCGAAGGCTTGGTCGAGCGCCGCGACCTCGATCGGATCGCCCAGCAGGGTGCCGGTGCCGTGCGCCTCGATCAGCGAGATGCTCTCGGCATCGACGCCGGCGAAGCGCTGGGCGGCGGCGATCACCTCGGCCTGGGCGTCGACGCTCGGCGCCGTGAAGCCCACCTTGCCGGCGCCGTCGTTGTTGATCGCCGTACCCAGGACGACGGCGCGGATCGGGTCGCCCTCGGCGAGCGCGTCCTCCAGCCGCTTGAGCACGACGATCCCGACGCCGCTGCCGGGGACGGTGCCGTGCGCCTCGGCGGCGAAGGGCCGGCAGTGCCCGTCGGGGGAAAGGATGCCGCCTTCGTGGAAGCGGTAGCCGGCGCGGTGCGGCACGGACGCCGACACGCCCCCGGCGAGCGCCATGTCGCACTCGTAGCCGAGCAGGCTGCGGCAGGCGACGTGGACGGCCACGAGCGAGGTCGAGCAGGCAGTCTGGACGGTGAGGCTGGGCCCCTTCAGGTCGAGCAGGTAGGCGGTGCGGGTGGCGAGGAAATCCTTGTCGTTGAGGAACCGCGCGGCGAGCCAGTCGCTGTCGTCCAGGGCGTCGCGGTTGGGGAGCAGGTTGAACAGCAGATAGCCGTTGATCTGCGTCCCCGCGAAGACGCCGATGGCTCCGCGGTAGCGCTCGGGAACGCAGCCGGCGCTGCCCAGGGCCTCCCAGGCGCACTCGAAGAAGAGCCGGTGCTGGGGGTCGAGAAGGGTCGCCTCGCGCGGGCTGAAGCCGAAGAAGCGGGCGTCGAAGAGATCGATGCCGTCCAGGGCCCCTTCCGCCCGCACGTAGCGCGCATCGTTGCGCACCGCCGGCGGGACGCCGGCGGCCACCAGGTCCTCGTCGGAGAGTATGGCGATCGACTCCACGCCCGCCCGGAGGTTCTCCCAGAACTGCGCCAGATCACGGGCGCCCGGGAAACGCCCGGCGAGCCCGACGATCGCCACGGCCGCGGAGAGGTCCCGATCTCCCGGCTCGCTCACCTGCCGCTCCCGGCGCGGGCGGCCCGCCGCCGTTTCTCGACGGCTTCGCGGCCACGGCGCGCCCGCTCGTCCACCTCCTCGAAGGCGGGCGGCCGCGGCGCCGCCGCCGCCAGATGCCCGGCCAGCGCCGCGACGGTCGGGAAGCGGAAGAGATCCACCAGCGGCAGGTCGTCGCGGCCGAGCGCGTGGCGCAGCCGACCGCGCACCTGGGTGATGGTGAGGGAGGTGCCGCCGAGAGCGAAGAAGTTGTCCTGGCGCCCCACCCGCTCGAGCCCGATCACCTCGCGCCAGATGGCGGCGATGGTGCGCTCGAGCTCGGTGCCCGGTTCGACGTAGGGCACCTCGAGGTCCGGCCGGGCGCCGCTCGGCGCCGGCAGGGCGGCGCGGTCCACCTTGCCATGGGCCGACAGCGGCAGGCTCGGCAGCACGAGGAAGTGGGCCGGCACCATGTACTCCGGCAGCCGCGCGCCGAGGTGCTCGCGGAGCTCGGAGACCGACGGTGGCGGCACCCGCGAGTTGCCGACCTGCCGGACCACCAGATAGGCGATCAACGCGTGGACGGTCCCATTGCCCCGAGCGGTCACCACCGCCTGCGCCACCGCCGGATGGGAGGCGAGCACGGTCTCGATCTCGCCCAGCTCGATGCGGAAACCACGCACCTTGACCTGGAAGTCGGTGCGGCCCAGGTACTCGACGCTGCCGTCGGGCAGCGTCCGTCCGAGATCGCCGGTGCGATAGAGGCGCCCGCCCGGCTCGTCGCCGAGCGGGTCGGGGAGGAACCGCTCGGCGGTGAGGTCGGGGCGGCCGAGATAGCCGCGGGCGAGCCCGGCGCCGCCGAGCAGGATCTCTCCGGTCACCCCCAGGGGCACGGTCCGGGAACCTCGGTCGACCACATGGACGCGGGTGTTGGCGATCGGCCGGCCGATCGGCACGACCGGCCGAGCGGCCGCCGGATCGCAGGCCCAGCAGGTGACGTCCACGGCGGCCTCGGTCGGCCCGTAGAGGTTGTAGAGCGGCGCCTGGAGCAGCGTGTAGTAGCGCTGCTGCAACTCGTGAGGCAGCGCCTCGCCGCTGCACAGCACCCGCCGCAGCGAGACGCAGCGCGCCGCCGCGGAGGAATCGAGGAAGACCTGCAGCATCGAAGGCACGAAGTGGACGGTCGTCACTCCTTCGGCGGCGATGAGCGCGGCCAGGTAGTCGGGGTCCTGGTGCCCGCCGGGGCGGGCCAGCACCAGGCGCGCTCCGGCGAGCAACGGCCAGAAGAGCTCCCACACCGAGACGTCGAAGCTGAACGGCGTCTTCTGCAGCACCCGGTCGCCGGCGTCCAGCGGGAAGGCCTCCTGCATCCACAGCAGGCGGTTGAGGATGCCGCCGTGGCGGTTCATCACTCCCTTCGGCCGGCCGGTCGAGCCCGAGGTGAAGATCACGTAGGCCAGGTTCTCGGGCTCGACGGGGACGCTCGCGGGTCGATCCTGGCGGCCGGTGCCGGCGCGGGCCTCGCTGCGATCGCTGCCATCGCCGCGATCGCCGCCGGCGAAGCGATCGAGATCGACGATGCGGGGGTGGTGGGACGGCAGGCCCGCGACCCACCGCTCCTGGGTGAGCAGGACGGCGGCGGCCGAGTCGTCGAAGAGGAAGGCCAGCCGCTCTCGCGGGTAGGCGGGATCGAGCGGCACGTAGGCGCCGCCGGCTTCGAGGATCGCCAGCAATCCGATCACCATCGCCGGCGAGCGCTCGGCGCAGATTCCCACGCGCACGTCCGGTCCCACCCCCAGCCGGCGGAGGTGGCTTGCCAGGCGGCCGGCGCTCCGCACCAGCTCGCGGTAGCTGAGGCAGACCGCGGGCGCGACCAGGGCGATCCGCTCGGGAGTCCGCTCGGCCTGGGCGGCGATCAGCTGGTGGATCGGGCGCCGCTCCTGCCAGTCGGCACCCCTGCCGGCAAAGCCTTCGGCGTGGGTGGCGTTCCACTCCACCTCCAGCTGGTGGCGCTCGGCGGCGGTGAGCAGGGGCAGCCGCGAGAGCCGCGAGCCCGGGTCGGCGACCAGCCCCGCCAGCAGCGTCTCGAAATGACCGAGCAGGCGCTCGATCGTCGCGGCGTCGAAGAGATCGATGCCGTACTCGGCGACCAGCCGGAGGTGGCCGGGATGCGGCTCGGCGCGACCGGCCAGCAGCGTCAGGTCGAACTTGGCCGTGCCGGTCGAGAGGTCCCTGGGGACAAGCGTCAGCTCGCCCAGCCGGGAGGCGTCGAGCGACGCGTTCTGATCGACCAGCAGCACCGAGACCAGCGCCGGCCGCGACAGGTCGCGCTCCAGGCGCAGCTCCTCGACCAGGCGCTCGAACGGCAGGTCCGGGTGCGCATAGGCCCCCAGGCTCGTCTCTCGTACCCGCGCCAGCAGCTCCGCCGCCGTCGGGTCGCCGGCGAGATCGCCGCGCAGCACGAGCGTGTTCACGAACAGCCCGATCAGCCCCTCGGTCTCCGGCCGCGGGCGGTTGGCGATCGGCGAGCCCACCAGCACGTCGTCCTGTCCCGAGAGCCTGCCGAGCAGGACCTGGAACGCCGCCAGCAGCACCATGAACGGGGTCACGGCGTGGCGGCGGGCGGCAGCTGCCAGCGCGGCGGACAGCTCCGGGGAGAGCCGGCGTGCGCGCTGCGCGCCGCGGAAGCTCTGCACCGCCGGGCGGGGCCGGTCGACCGGCAGATCGAGGGCCGCCGGTGCGCCGGCCAGCCGCCGGCGCCAGTAGCGCAGCTGGCGGTCGAGCACCTCGCCGGCGAGCCAGGAGCGTTGCCAGACCGCGAAGTCGGCATACTGGATCGGCAGCGGCGGCAACGCCGGGAACGCCGCCGCCGCCGGCACCCCCGGGAACGCCGGCGGCATGGCAGGCCCTGCCGGGGCGAGAGCCTGATAGAGGACCACGAGCTCGGCCAGGAGCACGCCCAGCGACGCGCCGTCGCAGATGACGTGGTGGAGGTTGACCAGCGCGGCATGCTCGCGCTCGGCGGTCCGCAGCAGGGTGGCACGGATCAACGGTCCGCGGGCGAGGTCGAAGGCGCGCCGAGCCTCCGCCGCGGCCAGGCGCTCGGCCTCGGCGTCGCGCCGGCCCTTGGCGAGCCCGGCGAGATCCACCAGCGGCACGGGGAACGGCGCGGGCGGCGCGATCACCTGCAGCGGACCGGACCGGACCGGACCGGCTGGGAGGCCGGGGCCGGCTTCGGCGAACGTGGTGCGCAGCGCCTCGTGGCGGCGCGCCACCGCGGTCAGCGCGCCGGCCAGAGCCGCGGGAGCGAGCGCACCGCGCAGCTCGAGCAGGATGGGGACGTTGTAGACCGGGCTGCCGGGAAGCAGCTGGTCGAGGAACCAGAGCCGCTCCTGGGCGAACGAAGGTGGAAACTCGAGCGTGCGGCCACTGCCGCCGGCACTGCCGGCACCGCGGGCACCGCCGGAACCGACGGCGCCGCCTGCCGGGCCGGTCAGGCGCGGCAGCGCCGGGATGGCGGCCGGGCGGGCGGCCTCCGGCCGCATCGCCCGCTCGATCTCGCCCGCCAGGTCGGCGAGGGCGGGATGCTCGAACAGGGTACGCACCGGCAGCTCCACGCCGAAGGCCATGCGCAACCGCGCCAGCAGGCGAGTGGCGAGCAGCGAGTGTCCGCCGAGGGCGAAGAAGTCGTCGTCCGCGGTGACCCGGTCGGTGGCCAGCAGCTCGCACCAGATGCCGGCAAGGAGCTGCTCGGCGGGTGTGCGCGGCGCCCTGCCGCCGGCGGTCCGGGCCGGGGCGATGCGGGCCAGAGCCTGGCGGTCCAGCTTGCCGTTGGCGGTCAACGGCAGCGCCGGCAGCACCACGTAGGCTGCCGGCAGCATGGGCTCCGGCAGGCGCTCGACGAGGAACCGCCTGAGCTCGGCGGCGCTGGGCAGGGTGTGCTCCACCGTCAGGTAGGCCACCAGGCGCTGCTCGCCCGGCCCCTCCTGGCGCGGTATGACCGCGGCGGCGGCGATTGCCGGATGGGCGGCGAGAGCCGCTTCGATCTCGCCCGGCTCGATGCGGAAGCCGCGCAGCTTGATCTGGCGGTCGATCCGCCCCAGGAACGCGAGATCGCCGCCGGTGCGGCGGCGCACCAGGTCCCCCGTCCGGTAGAGCCGGCAGCCGGCCTCGCCGCGGGCGTCGCCGAAGGGATCGGGCACGAACCTCTCGGCAGTGAGCTCGGGCCGGCCCAGGTAGCCGCGGGCCAGACCGGCGCCGCCCAGGTACAGCTCGCCGGCCGCCCCGACCGGCAGCAGCTCGCGGCGGGAGCCCAGGACATAGGCCGTCGTGCCGGCGACGGGGTGGCCGATCGCCGGGGCTTCCGGGCGGCCGCCGGCAACGCTGGCGAAGGTGGAGTAGGTGGTGTCCTCCGAGGGTCCGTAGAGGTTGAGCACCCGGCCCACCGTCCCCAGGGCATGGAGATCGTCGACCAGCGACCGCGGCAACGGCTCGCCCGCCAGGTTGACGGTGCGCACGCTCGCCGGCACGGCGCGCAGCCGCACCAGCTCGGCCATGGCCGAGGGCACCGTGTTGACCAGGGTCACCTGCTCGCGTCCGGGAACGCCGGGCAGCTCCAGGGCGTTGGCGGCCAGCAGGATCCGGCCGCCCCAGGCAAGCGGCGAGAACAGCTCGAAGACCGACAGGTCGAAGCAGATCGAGGTCGAGGCGAGGACGCAGGCCAGGTCCGCCGGTGGGAACACCTCGCGCGCCCAGCGCAGCAGAGTCCAGACGCTGCCGTGAGTGATGCCCACGCCCTTCGGCAGGCCGGTCGAGCCGGAGGTGTAGATCACGTAGGCCAGATGGCGCGGGTCGAGAACGAAACTCCCGGCGTCGAGGGGGAGCGGGCGTCCCCTGCCGGCGCCGTCATCGGCCCCGCAGCGATCGAGATCGACGACGTGGGCGGGGCGGGACGGCAGGCTCGCGGCCCACCGCTCCTGGGTGAGCAGCACGGCAGCTGCCGAATCCGCGAAGAGGTAGGCCAGCCGCTCCGGCGGGTAGGCGGGATCGAGCGGGACGTAGGCGCCGCCGGCCCGCAGGATTGCCAGCATCCCCACCACCAAGGCCGGCGAGCGCTCGGCGCAGATCGCCACCCGCACTTCCGGTCCGACACCCAACCGGCAGAGGTGGTGGGCCAGGCGGCCGCTGCGCCGGGCCAGCTCGCGGTAGGTCAGGCTCTCCCCGGCGGTCTGCACGGCGATCCGCTCGGGAGTGCGCTCGGCCTGGGCCGCGAACAGCTCGTGGAGGGGGCGCCAATCGGCCGCGGCGAAAGCGCCCTCGTTCCACTCGATCTCGAGCTGCTGCCGCTCGGCGGCGCTGAGCAGCGGCAGCCGGGAGAGCCGCGAGCCCGGATCGGACACCAGTCCGGCGAGCAGGGTCTCGAAGTGGCCGAGGAGGCGCTCGACCGTCGCCGCGTCGAACAGGGCGGTGTCGAGCTCGGCGGTGGCGCGCAGGTGCGGTCCGAGGTGTCCCACCAGCAGCGTGAGGTCGAACTTGGCGGTGCTGGTGGCGAGGTCCCTGGGGGTGAGCGTCACCTCGCCCAGCCGGCAGGCATCGAGCGACACGTTCTGCTCGACCAGCAGCACCGAGACCAGCGCCGGGCGCGACAGATCGCGCTCCAGGTGCAGGTCCTCGACCAGGCGGTCGAACGGCAGGTCCTGGTGCGCATAGGCGCCGAGGCAGGTCTCCCGCACCCGCGCCAGCAAGTCTGCCGCCGTCGGGTCGCCGGCGAGCTCGCCGCGTAGCGCGAGGGTGTTGACGAACAACCCGATCAGCCCCTCGGTCTCCGGCCGCGGGCGGTTGGCGATCGGCGAGCCCACCAGCACGTCGTCCTGGCCCGAGAGCCGCCCGAGCAGCGTCTGGAACGCCGCCAGCAGCACCATGAAGGGGGTCACGGCCTGGCGCCGGGCGACGGCCGCCAGCTCGGCGGACAGCTCCGGGGAGAACAGGCGCGCGACCTGCGCGCCGCGAAAGCTCTGGGCCGCCGGGCGAGGCCGGTCGACCGGCAGATCGAGGGCCGCCGGTGCGCCGGCCAACTGCCGCCGCCAGTAGCGCAGCTGGCCTTCGAGCACCTCGCCGGTGAGCCAGGAGCGCTGCCAGACCGCGAAGTCCGCGTACTGGATCGGCAGGGCCGGCAATGCCGGGATCGGGAACACCGGGAATGCCGGCGGCGGGGCTGTCCCGGCCGGGGCGAGCACCTGATAGAGGACCGCGAGCTCGGCGAGGAGCACTCCCATCGAGGCGCCGTCACAGATGATGTGGTGGAGGCTGACCAGCGCCGCATGCTGCTGCGCGGCGGTCCGCAGCAGGGTGCCCCGGATCAACGGTCCGCGTGCGAGGTCGAAGGGGCGGCGAGCCTCCGCCGCGCCCAGGCGCTCGGCCTCGGTGTGGCGCCGGAGCTCGGCGAGCCCGGCGAGGTCCACCAGCGGCAGTGGGAACGGCGCGGGCGGTGCGATCACCTGCAGGCCGGCCTCGGCGAAGGTGGTGCGCAGCGCCTCGTGGCGGCGCGCCACCTCGGTCAGCGCGCCGGCCAGGGCGGCGGGAGCGAGCGGACCGCGCAGTTCGAGCAGGATCGGGACGTTGTAGGCCGGGCTGCCGGCAAGCAGCTGGTCGAGGAACCAGAGCCGCTCCTGGGAGAACGAGGGCGGCAGCTCGAACGGGCAGGCGGCGCCGCCGGTCCTGCCGGCCGGGCGCGGCAGCGCCGGGATGGCGGGATGGCGGGCGGCCGCCGGCTGCATCGCCCGCTCGATCTCGCCGGCCAGGTCGGCGAGCCCGGGATGCTCGAACAGGGTGCGCACCGGCAGCTCCACGCCGAAGGCCTCGCGCAGCCGCGCCAGCAGGCGGGTGGCGAGCAGCGAGTGTCCGCCGAGGGCGAAGAAATCGTCGTCCGCGGCGACGCGATCGGCAGTCAGCAGCTCGCACCAGATGCCGGCCAGGAGCTGCTCGGCGGGCGTGCGCGGCGCCCTGCCGGCGGCCGCGTCCCGGGCCGGGGCGATGCGCGCCAGGGCCTGGCGGTCCAGCTTGCCGTTGGCGGTCAGCGGCAGCGCCGGCAGCACCACGTAGGCCGCCGGCAGCATGGGCTCCGGCAGCCGCTCGGCGAGGAATCGCCTCAGCTCGGCGCCGGTGGGCACGGTCGCGGGCGCCGCGGCGGTCAGGTAGGCCACCAGGCGCTGGTCGGCCGGCCCCTCCTGCCGCAGCACGGCGACGGCGGCGGCGACCGCCGGATGGGCGGCGAGGGCCGCCTCGATCTCTCCCGGCTCGATGCGGAAGCCGCGCAGCTTGATCTGGCGGTCGCAGCGGCCGAGGAACTCGATGACGCCGTCCGGCAGGCAGCGCGCCAGGTCGCCGGTGCGGTAGAGCCGGCCGCCGGCCTCGCCGCGGCTGCCGCCGAAGGGATCGGGCACGAACCGTTCCGCGGTGAGCTCGGGCTTGCCGACGTAGCCGCGGGCGAGGCTGCCGCCGCCGACGTGGAGCTCGCCGGCCACCCCGAGCGGCAGCAGGCGCCGGGCGCGGTCGAGCACGTAGGTCTGGACGTTGGCGATGGGACGTCCGATGGCGGGATCGGCGCCGCCGCCGGCCACCCGGCCGCAGGTGGCCACGACGCTGTTCTCGGTCGGGCCGTAGCAGTTGAACGGTGCCGCCGGCAGCGCCGTGAGGGCATGGCCGTGCAAGCGGTCGCCGCCGGTCAACAGCACCCGCAGCGCCAGCTGCCGGGGCCAGGGCGCGACGAGCGCCGTTGCCTCGGCAAGCGGGGTGGGCAGGAAGCACAGGTCGATGCCCTCGGCGGCCAGCCAGCGCACCAGCCACGGCGGGTCGGCGACGACCGCCGTGGGAACGACGTGGAGCGTCGCCCCCGCGGTCAGACACGACCAGATCTCCCACGCCGAGGCGTCGAAGCCCAGGCCGGCGAGCTGGGTGGTGTGCTCCGCCGGGCGCAACCCGAAGCGTTCGCGGTGCCAGGCCACCAGGTTGGCCGCTCCGCGGTGCTCGATCGCCACGCCCTTGGGCTGACCCGTCGAGCCCGAGGTGTAGATGACGTAAGCGAGGTTCTCGGGATGTGCCGCCACCGCCGCCGTCAGGCTGCCGCCGCCGTCAGGCTGCTGCCGCTCCGCCGCGGCGTCGTCGAAAAAGACCAGCCGCACCGCGGCAGCGGACAGGCGGTCGCCCAGGTCCTGCCGGGTCAGCACCACCCCGACGCCGGCGTCGGCGATCATGAAGGCGAGCCGTTCGCGCGGCAGGGCCGGGTCCAGCGCCAGGTAGGCGGCCCCGGCCGTGAGCGCACCCAGCATGGACACCACCAGCTCCGGCGAGCGCTCGAAGCACACGCCGACCACGGTCTCGGGGCCGACTCCGACTCCGCGGAGCCGGCGCGCCAGGCGGGCTGCCCGGCGGACGAGCTCGCCGTAGGTGAGCGTTTCCCGGCCATGGACCAATGCCACGCACTCGGGCCGCAGCGCCGCCTGACGCTCGCAGAGCTGGTGGAGGCAGCGGGCGCGCGAGTCGACGGCGAGGGTGTCGTTCCACTCCGCGATCAGCTGCTGGCGCTCGGCCGCCGACAGCAGGGGCAGCGCCGACAGGCGCCGGTCGGGATCGGCGACCGCCGCCGCGAGCAGCCGCAGGTAGCGGCCGGCAAAGCGCTGGATGGTGGTGGCGTCGAAAAGGTCGGTCGCATATTCGACCCCGCCGCACAGGTGTCCGCCGCTGCCGGCGCCGTCCTCCCCGAGCGCGAGCATCAGGTCGAACTTCGCCGTGCCGCTGGTGACCGGCAGCAGCGACAGCGCCAGGCCTGGCAGCGTCGGCACTGGCGGCGGGGCGTTCTGCAGGGCGAACATCACCTGCACCAGGGGTGGGCGGGAGAGATCGCGCTCGGGCCGCAGCTCTTCGACCAGCCGTTCGAACGGCAGCTCCTGATGGTCATAGGCGGCGAGCGCTCCTTCCCTCACCCGGGCGAGCAGGTCGCGGAACGACGGGTCGGCCGAGAGATCGGCGCGCAGGACCAGGGTGTTGACGAAGAGGCCCACCAGCTCTTCGACCTCCGGCCGTGGACGGTTGGCGACGGGAGAGCCGACGAGCAGGTCCTCCTCGCCGGTGGTGCGCAGCAGCAGCGCCTGGAAGGCCGCGAGCAGGGTCATGAAGAGCGTCGCGCCGTGGCTTCTGGAGAGCGCCCCGAGCGCGCTCGACAACGCTGCCGGGAGGGTGACCTCCCGGGTCGCTCCGCGATGGCTCTGCACCGCCGGCCGCGGCCGGTCGAGGGGGAGGTCGAGGTGGGTAGGGGCCGCCGCCAGCCGCTCGCGCCAGTAGGCGAGCTGCCGCTCGGCGACGCCGCCCGTCAGCCGCCGCCGCTGCCAGGCGGCATAGTCGGCGTACTGCACCGGCAGGTCTGGCAGCGGCGGCGGC
>DATGHG010000200.1:0-6742 GCA_035308185.1 Thermoanaerobaculia bacterium
GCCGCCGTCATCGACGTCGGCGGCGGCAGCACCGAATGGATCACCGCCCAGGCCGGCGAGCTCAGCGGCGTGGTCAGCCTGCCGCTCGGCTCGCTGCGCTGCGCCGCGCAGCTGAAGGGCGACCCGCCGCGCCCGGCGTCGATCGCGCGGCTGCGCGCCGCCATCCGGGCGCGCCTCGCCGAGGAGCTGCCGCGCGACCCGGCGGCGCCGCCGCTCGCTCGGCTGGTCGGCACCTCCGGCACCGCGCTGTGCTGCGCCGACCTGGTGGACCTGTTCGGCGGCCGCCGGGAAACCGCCACCGGCCTGCGCGAGGTGCGCGCCAGGGACCTGGCGCAGCTGGTGGCGCGGCTGCGCAAGCTGGCCCGGCGCGAGGTGGCCGAGCTGCCGCCGGTCGGCGGGCCGCGCTCCGACAGCCTGATGGCCGGCGCCATCCTGCTGCAGGAGCTGGTGAGCCATGCCGGCGTCGAGCGCTTCCAGGTCTCCGACCGCGCGCTGCGCGACGGCCTGGTGCTGGCGGCCCTCGGGCAGCCGATCCCGGCGGCGCTACAGCCCGGCGACCTGCGCCGGCGCCAGGTGCTGCAACTCGCCGAGCAGGCGCAGAGCGTGCTGCGCCACGCCCTGCAGACCGCCCGGCTCGCCGTCCGCCTGTTCGACGTCACCGCCTCGCTGCACAGCTTCGGCGCCCGCGAGCGCGAGTGGCTCGAATACGCGGCGCTGCTGCACGACATCGGCTACTCGATCCACTACCGCAACCATCACAAGCACGCCTCCTACCTGATCGCCAACGCCGGCCTTGCCGGCTTCGACCCGCCCGAGATCGAGATCATCGCCCAGCTCGCCCGCTATCACCGCGGCTCGCCGCCGAAGTCCAAGCATGCCGACTTCGCGGCGCTCAAGCCCTGGCAGCAGAAGACCGTCCGCCGGCTGGCGGTGCTGCTGCGCCTCGCCGACGCGCTGGACCGCACCCACGCCTCGCGGGTCGAGGAGATCTTCGGCGCCATCGGCGACGACCGCGTCCGCATCGAGGTCGTCTCGCCCTACCAGGTCGGGCTCGAGCTGGAGGCCGCGCGCGAGCACCGCCGCGACTTCGCGCGCGTCTTCGGCGCCCGCCTCACCCTGCGCCAGGGTCTCGAAACCGCCTGACCCGCACCGCGCCGCACGGCCGCGCGCGCCGCCGTCGCGTGGCAGTTGACACCCTGCCGCGAGCTGTGATTTCAGGTCGGGCCAAGCTGTTTACGAAGGCTAAATATCGCTGTCACATAGAGTTAACACAACCCTAACCCAGAATTCACCTGCCCCCCTGTGGAAATCTCGCCACATTTACGCCCCGCTCTCTCCACCATCTTGAACCGATAATTACAACTCATTTGTTTCCAGCTATTTATGAGAACTGCACAGCCCGTTGTTCAAAGCGTTCAAAGCGGCCACGGAGGCGGCCTGGCGGCGTTTCCAGGCCACTTTTCCGCAGGCATTTCCACAGCGGCTGCGGATTCCGCGTGCTACCCTGCCGGTTCATGGGACGAGAAAAGATCCTGGTCATCGAGGACGAGCCGGATATCGCCGAGGTCCTGCAATACAACCTCGAGAAGGAAGGCTTCGACGTGGAGACCGCGCGCCGCGGCGACACCGGGTTCGACGCCGTCCGCCGCGACAATCCGGACCTCATCCTGCTCGACCTGATGCTGCCCGGCATCGACGGCCTCGAGCTGACCCGGATGCTCAAGCGCGATCCGCTCACCTCCCGGCTGCCGATCGTCATGCTCACCGCCCGCGGCGAGGAGGTGGACCGCATCGTCGGCCTGGAGCTGGGCGCCGACGACTACATCAGCAAGCCGTTCAGCCCGCGCGAGGTGGTGCTGCGGGTCAAGGCGGTGCTGCGCCGGTTCCAGCAGGAGGAGAGCGCGGCCGAACGGATCGAGGTCGGCGGCATCGAGCTCGACCTGTCGGGCCACCAGCTGCGGGTGCGCGGTAAGGAAGTGCCGCTGACCGCCACCGAGTTCCGGCTGCTGCGCCTGCTGCTCGAGCGCAGCGGCCGGGTGCAGACCCGCGGCCAGCTGCTCTCCGACGTCTGGGGCTATGCCGAGGACATCGACAGCCGCACCGTCGATACCCACATCCGCCGCCTGCGCCGCAAGCTGGGCCCCGAAGCCGAGCGCATCGAGACGGTCATCGGGGTCGGCTACCGCCTGCGGCCTTGAGCGCCCTCGGCCTGCCGCCGAAGCTGCGTCTGGCGCCGCTCTGGCCGGCCCTGGCGGCGGTGTTGATCGCCGGCACCCTGCTTTGGCACCTGCTGCCCAGGCCGCTGCCGGCCGGCACCGTTGCCGCCCTGGCGCTCGCCGCCGCCGCCGCCGCCGCCGTCGTCGCGCTCTGCTTGCTCTGGCTCGACCGCCGACTCTTCCGGCCGCTGGCGCGGCTCGTCGCCGAAGCCGACGCCCTGGCCGGCGGCCGTGCGCGGCGGGTCGAGGAGAGCCCGGTCGAGGAGCTCGGCGTGCTGTCGCGCGCCCTCAACCGCCTGGCCGAGACCGCCGAGACGCAGTTCGCGGCGGTGCGCAGCGAGCGCGACCACCTGCAGTCGATCCTCGCCAGCATGTCCGAGGGGGTGCTGGTGGTCGGCCCCGACGGCCGCGCCTCCTCGGCCAACCCGGCTTTTCGCCGCCTGTTCGATCTCACCGGCGACGTCGCCGGCAAGCCGGTGCTCGAGCTCAGCCGCCAGCCGGAGCTGGGACGGGTCATCGCCGCCACGCTGCGCCAGGGCGGCCCCCAGAGCGGTCAGATCGAGCTGCACGTGCCGGAGCGCCGCACCCTGCTGCTGGCCTCGGCGGCGCTGGCCGGCGGCGAGCGCGGCGCGGTGGTGGTGGCCCGCGACACCACCGAGCTGACGCGGGTCGCCGACATGCGGCGCGATTTCGTGGCCAACGTCTCGCACGAGCTCAAGACGCCGCTGGCGGCGATCCGCGGCTACGCCGAGACGCTGCGCGACGGCGCCCTGCGCGAAGAGGAGACGGCGCTGCGCTTCACCGAGCGGCTGCTCTGGCAGTGCCGCCGGCTGCAGGCGCTGCTCGACGACCTGCTCACCCTGTCGCGGCTCGAGAGTCTCGCCGACCAGCAGGTCACCCCGCGCGAGCCGGTGGACCTCTCGGCGCTCGCCCAGCGCGCCGTCGAGACGCTGGCCGCGGCGGCGCGCGAGCGGCGCCTCCGGCTGCTGGTGCGCGAGGAGCCGCTGCCGCGCGTCCCCGGCGACGCCGACGGCCTCGAGCGCCTGCTGGTGAACCTGCTCGACAACGCCATCAAGTACAACCGCCCGGGTGGCGAGGTGCAACTGCGCCTGGCGCCGTCCGGCGGCCTGGCGGTGATCGAGGTCGCCGACACCGGCATCGGCATCCCGGCGGAAGCGCTCGGGCGCATCTTCGAGCGCTTCTACCGCGTCGACAAGGGGCGCGCCCGCGACGAGGGCGGCACCGGCCTCGGCCTGGCGATCGTCAAGCACCTGGCCCAGGCCCACGGCGGCCACGTCGAGGTCGAGAGCCGCATCGGCCGCGGCACCACTTTCCGGGTGTTCCTGCCGATGGGCGGCGCCGAGCCCCCGGCGGCGGCCGCCGCCGCCAGCGGCCAGGCCTGAGCCCACCGCACCTCGCGCCGGCGTGGCGGTCCGCCGCCGCCGCTCCGCCACCTTCCCATCAGCACCTCGAACCTGCCACGTCCGCGCCCCTGGCGCGAGCTCCGGCGTGACCGGCCGGCCCGGCTGGACCCACCCGCCGCGGCAACGGGTGCGTGACAGACGTGACGGACAAGTGACGAAGGTGACAACTATGGTATCCTCGCGCGAAATTCGGCGGCTGCGGAAGAGGAGGGAGCGATGCATACCTGGAACCAGGTGTACACCCCTGTACAAGGGAGCCTGCTCGGGTCTGCCCTGGTGGCGGCCCTGCCGGTGGTCGTGCTCCTCGGGCTGCTTGCCCTCGCCCACGTCAAGGCCCACTGGGCGGCGCTTGCCGGCCTCGCCGCGTCGCTGGCCATCGCCGTCTTCGTCTACGGGATGCCGTCGAAGCTGGCCTTCGCCGCCGCCGCCAACGGCGCCGCCTTCGGGCTGCTGCCGATCGGTTGGATCATCCTCGGCGCCATCTTCGTCTACGACATCACCGTCAAGTCAGGCGACTTCGAGGTGCTCAAGCACACCATCGCCGCCCTGGCCAGCGACCGCCGCCTCCAGCTGCTGCTGGTCGGCTTCAGCTTCGGCGCCTTCATCGAGGGCGCCTCCGGCTTCGGCACGCCGGTGGCGATCTGCGGCGCGATGCTGATCGGCCTCGGCTTCCGGCCGCTGCAGGCCGCGGGCCTGGCGCTGCTCGGCAACACCGCGCCGGTGGCCTTCGGCGCGCTCGGCACGCCGGTGATCACGCTCGCCAAGGTCACCGGGCTGCCGGAGGCGACGCTCAGCGCCATGGTCGGGCGCCAGCTGCCGTTCTTCTCGGTGCTGGTGCCCTTCTGGCTGATCTGGGCCATGGCCGGGCGCAAGGCGATGCGCGAGGTCTGGCCGGCCTGCCTGACCTGCGGCCTGAGCTTCGCCATCGCCCAATTCTTCGTCAGCAACTACTTCGGCCCGAGCCTGGTCGACATCGTCGGCTCCCTGGTGTCGATGGCCTCGCTGGTGGTGCTGCTGAAGTTCTGGCAGCCGAAGACCGTCTGGAGATTCGAGCACGAGGCGGAGACCGACCGCGCGGCCGCGGACCAGGTCCGTCCCGAGCACGCTCCGGGCACCGCCTTCAAGGCCTTCGTGCCCTGGATCGTGCTCTGCGTGTTCGTCTTCGCCTGGGGCTATCCGGCCTGGAAAGACGTGCTCAACGGCGGCGCCAAGGGCCACGAGAACTTCCTCAATCACGTCTCGGTCGTCAACGTCACCGTCCCGGGGCTCGACAAGGCGGTCGTCAGGATGCCGCCGGTGGTCAAGAAGTCGACCCCCGAGGCCGCGGTCTACGTCTTCAACTGGCTCTCCGCCACCGGCACCGCCCTGCTGCTGACCGGCATCGTCAGCGGCCTCATCCTGGGCTTCTCCTTCCTCGAGCTGCTGGCGATCTTCTGGCGCACGCTGATGCGGGTGAAGTGGTCGCTGCTGACCATCGCCGCCATGCTCGCCCTGGGCTTCACCACCCGCTACGCCGGCCTCGACGCCACCATGGGCCTGGCCTTCGCCACCACCGGCGTGCTGTTCCCGTTCTTCTCGCCGCTGCTCGGCTGGCTGGGGGTGGCGCTGACCGGCAGCGACACCTCTTCCAACGTCCTCTTCGGCAACCTGCAGCGGGTCAGCGCCGAGCAACTGGGCATGAACCCGATCCTGGCCTGCGCCTCCAACAGCAGCGGCGGCGTCATGGGCAAGATGATCGACGCCCAGAGCATCGTGGTGGCCGGCGTGGCGACGGGCCAGGAGGGTCACGAGGGCGAGATCCTGCGCTACGTCTTCTGGCACAGCGTCGCCCTGGCGGCGCTGGTCGGCGTGCTCGTCCTGCTGCAAGCGACGGTCCTGGCGTGGATGGTGCCGGCGATGCCCATTCTCGCTCCTTGATCACTTCAACTCCGGCCCGCGAGCCGAACCAAACGAAGGGAAAGGAGGCCAAGATGACGCAACATCCACTGAGGCGGCTGGTCCTCACCGCGGTGGCACTGGCGGCGATCCTGCTTCCGGCCCTGGCCCAGGGCCAGGCCATCCTGAAGGTGAACGACGACGTCTGGTTCCGATTCGGCATCCAGATGCAGGGCTGGGCCGACGCGACGCAGACCGCCGAGGGGTACACCGACAACCTCTACCTGCGGCGGGACCGGTTCCTCGTCACCGGCCAGGTGGCTCCCGACGTCACCTTCTTCTTCCAGACCGACGATCCCAACCTGGGCAAGGCGCCCAAGGCGCTGACCACCGGCTTCGTGGTCCAGGACGCGCTGATGGAGTGGAAGATCAACAACGCCTTCATCCTGGGCGGCGGCGAGTTCCTGCTCCCGTTCGCCCGCAATGGCCTGCAATCGACGCTGACCTACTTCACCATCGACCTCAGCCCCACGACCACGGTCAACAACGGGCCCACCCAGCTGAGCGCCCTGCGCGACACCGGCTTCCAGCTCCGGGGCTACGTGGCGCCCGACGACAAGCTGGAGTACCGCTTCGCGCTGCTGCAGGGCATCCGCGAGCCCGGGTCCCGCAACTCCTTCCGCGACGCCGGCTTCCTGCAATACAACTTCTTCGAGCGCGACACCGGCTACGTCCTCACCGGCACCAGCCTGGGCAAGAAGAAGATGCTGAACCTCTTCGTCGGCTACGACGGGCAGAACAGCTACCACGCCTACAACGGCGAGGTCTTCTGGACGCTGCCGGTGAACGGCGGCGACGAGTTCGGCGGCCAGGTCCAGGCCATCCATTACGACGGCGAGACCTTCCTGAAGACCATCCCGCGCCAGAACGACTACCTGGCGGAAGTCGCCTACTACAGCTCGCCGGCCAAGGTCCAGCCGTTCGCGAAGTACGAGAAACAGTCGTTCAGCGCCGATTCGAACCATGGCCTGGACCAGAACCGGTGGGGCGGCGGCCTGAACTTCTACGTCCGGGGCCAGAACCTCAAGTACACCGCGCAGTACGTGCGCGTCATGCCGGTGAGCCCGCTCAAGGACACCAACGAGTTCACGGTCCAGATGCAGGTCTGGTACTACTAGCACGAAACTGCCCCGAAGAGAGGGTGTGAGGGGGCGCCCCCTTCCCCCC
>DATGHG010000201.1:0-12082 GCA_035308185.1 Thermoanaerobaculia bacterium
TGGTTGCGCAAGGCGCGATTGAGATAGCGGGACAGCGCTCGGCTGCCGGCAATCCGGCGGGCTTCGGCAAGCAGCTCCCTCTCCACCGTGAGAGACACTTTCTCGGTGCTCATGGCGACTATCCTACTCCAAGTAGGATGATGAGCGCGCCCGGGAGCATCAATCGAACAGCTCGGCTCGGTTCGCGCCAGCCGACGGTCTTGCTTGCCTGGGCGCGGCGCCTTGCGCCATGATCGCGCCGAAGCCGGCCGGACCCGCGAGCCAGCCCGGCCGCGGCCTGCCACGGCCCCACTCGGCCAGACGAGGGAACCACCCATGACCGACGTTCGCCGCCCCCTTGCCCTGGTCACCGGCGCCTCGAGCGGCATCGGCGCCGATCTCGCCCGCGAGCTGGCGCGAGACGGCCACGACCTGGTGCTCTCCGCCCGCCGCGTCGAGCCGATGGCGGCGCTGGCCAGCGAGCTCGGCGGCCACGGCGCCGGCGCCACCGTCGTGGCCGCCGACCTCGCCCGGCCCGGCGCCGCCGCCGCCCTGGCGGACGAGCTCGCCGGCCGCGGCCTGGCAATCGACGTGCTGATCAACAACGCCGGCCTGGGGGCCAACGGCCGCTTCGCCGACTCGGACCCGGTGCGCGACGCCGAGATGCTGCAGGTCAACGTCGTGGCGCTGACCGAGCTGACCCGCCGGCTGCTGCCCCCGATGATCGCCCGGCGCCGCGGCCGGGTGATGCTGGTGGCCTCGACCGCCGCCTTTCAGCCCGGGCCGCAGATGGCGGTCTACTGCGCCACCAAGGCCTACGTGCTCAGCTTCGGCGAGGCCATCGCCTACGAGCTGCGCGGCACCGGCGTCACCGTCACCACGGTCTGCCCCGGCGCCACCGCCACCAACTTCTCCGCGGTGGCCGGGACGGAGAGCACCGGCCTCCACCACAACCCGCTGATCCCGGTGATGACCTCGGCAGAGGTGGCGCGCGGCGCCTACCGGGCGCTCAAGGCCGGGCGCCGGGTGGCGACCCTCGGGCTGGTCAACAAGCTGGTCGCGGCCTCCGGCCGGCTGTCGCCGCGCCGCCTCTCGCTGCCCATCGCCAACTCGATGATGGCCCGCCGCTGAGGCTGCAACGGCCCGCCGGCGGACCGCCGCCCGGGCGCCGGCGTGCCGCCGCTTCGCTCATACCCCTATGCCCTTATATCGATATGCCCCCATGGCCCGATTTACTTCGGCTCCGATGCCCCTTGACCTAATGTTGATGCAGGTTTAGGCTACGCACGCTTAGATCTTTAGCGTCGCCTGGAGTAGGCATCGCAGGATTCGGAGGAGCTCCCCCAATGTCGAAGACGCGCGGGCGTCTCGCCGCCAGCTTTGTGTCACTCGCTACCGTGCTCACGGTCCTCGCGCTCGTCGCCGTTTCGACCGCCGCTCCCACCGCCGCCCAGCCGCTGCTGAAGTCGGCGGTCGACGTCGGCGCCGGCAACATGCAGCCGGCCGGCCAGACCTTCGGCTACCGGCTCACCTACAACTGCAGCAGCACCTCGGGCCCCTGCCTCAACTCGGAGGTGGACGACCTGCTGCCGGCCCAGGTGCAGTTCGTGGACACGGTGCCGGCCAGCCCGACGGGCGACGTGGCCGCGATCAACGTCACCCCCAACTACATGGGCTCCGGCCGCACCCGGGTGCAGTTCGTGATGAACAGCCCGCTGACCGCCGGCAACAGCGGCGACCTGCTGGTGGACGTCCGCTTCCCGGACGGCTCGACCCCCAACGGCACGGTGGCGACCAACACCGCCGACGCCATCAACCTCTCCGCCAGCCCCGGCACCTTCACCACGCCACCGGTCAACGTCACCGCCACCGCCGCGCTCCACGTCACGCTGTCCAAAACGCTGCTGACGCCGCCGGCCAACCTCGACATGCCGGAGAGCTACCGCTTGCGCATCGCGGTCGGCAACGCGGGCGGCGACCTCGAGCTGACGGCGATCGGCCCGGTGGTCGACACGCTGCCGGCCGGCACGGTCTTCACCAGCGCCAGCCCGGCCGCCGATTGCGAGCCGGGCTGCGACGGCACGACGCCGGCGACCGTCACCTGGACCAGCCCGTGCACCGTGCCGCTCGGCGCCGGCGGCACCTGCGACGTGCAGGTCAACGTCGTCTTCCCCAGCACCAGCTTCACCAGCGGCACCAGCGTCACCAACAGCTTCACCGCCACCGGCACCCCCCTGGGCGAGGCCTCCCAGAGCCTGGGCACCGGCAGCGTCACCCATACCGTCACCACCTTCGTGCCGAGCCCGAGCGCCGGCATGGGCAAGAACGTCGCCAACGGCAGCCCCAACCCGCCGACGCTCGACCAGACGTTCTCCTACGCGCTGCGGCCGTCCAACAGCGGCAACGTGCCGCTCGACACCATGGTGGTCATCGACACCGTGCCGGTGCAGCTGGCGATCGCCAGCGTCACCACCGGCTCCTACAACAACCTGAGCGACTTCGCGGCCGGCGTCGGCGTCCAGGTGTCCTACGAGAAGAACACCGCGCTCGGCACCTTCACGCTGTGGGGCAGCTCGCCCAACGCCGCCACCAACACCACGCTGACCGCGCCGCCGCCGGGCCTCGGCGCCGGCGAGTACATCACGCGCATCAAATGGGAGTACGGCCAGGCCCAGGTGGGCATGGCGCCCTCGAACGACCCGCTGGTCACCGGCCAGATCACCAACCCCGACAACGCCGGCGCGCCGGTGGCGATCGGCGACTCCATCCAGAACTGCGCCGCACTGACCGCCGTCTACACCGCCGGCCCGACCAACGTCAGCGCCAGCAACTGCGCGACGTTCAAGCTCAGCGGGCCGTTCGTGCAGCTCAACCCGGAGAAGGACAATCTCTCCGGCGGCGGCCCCTTCAACCCAGGGCAGTCGATCAGCTGGCGGCTGCGGGTGCGCAGCGCGCCGCAGTCGAGCGATCCGGCGCCGCTTGACGGCGTGGTGGCGGCCGACCTGCTGCCGGTGGACCTGATCTTCAGCGGCACCTGGACCTTCGACGACCAGGGCACCGGCCTGCCGGCGCCGCAGAACTTCACCCAGATCCCGAACTATGCCGGCACCGGCCGCACCCTGCTGCGCTGGAGCTGGAACGCCGGCAGCGGCAGCCTGGGGGTCAACCAGCAGGTCTTCCTGCTGTTCAGCACCACGGTGCGCGCCGGCGCCTCCTTCGGGCCGCTGACCAACACCATGGACCTGGCGTCCAGCAGCCCCGGCCTGGGCCAGCGTTGCTCCGGCGGCTCGCAGACCGACACCCTGAACCTAACCGGCCTCGGCAACACTCAGACGGTATGCACCGCCAGCGGCACCATCAACGTGGCGCCGATCGCGCAGCTGGTGTCGAACAAGCAGGTCAGCGGCATCTGCGACGGCGGCGGCTTCACCGCCAGCTCGAACGGCACGCTGGTCGGCGGCTCGATCCGCTACCAGCTGCAGGTGCAGAACGTCGGCACGGTGGCGATGCAGAACATGGTGATCATCGACATCCTGCCCTTCGTCGGCGACACCGGCGTGCGCGACACCAGCCCGCGCGGCTCGCAGTGGACGCCGCTGCTCGCCGCGCCGATCCTGCCGCCGGCGGGCACCATCCTCTCCTACTCGACGTCCGGCAACCCGTGCCGTCCCGAGGTGGGCGGGCCGGTGGCCGGCTGCGACCCGCCGAACTGGACCACCGTGCCGCCGGTGCCGATCACCGCGGCGCGCTCCTTCAAGCTCGACTTCGGCAGCCGGGTGGTGGGGCCCGAGGACGTGGTGAGCTTCACCTTCCAGCTGGTCATGCCCGGCAACGTGCCGGCCGGCAGCGCCTTCAACTCCTTCGCCTACCAGGCGAACCGCGCCGACGGCCTGGGCTCGCTGGCCGCCGAGCCGCAGAAGGTGGGCATCGCGCTCGGCACCTGCGCCGCCGCCGCGCTGGGCGACTTCGTCTGGGTGGACGCCAACGGCAACGGCCTGCAGGACGACGGGCCGACCGGCCTCAACGGCGTTTCGGTGCGGCTCTTCGCGCCCGGCGCCGACGGCGTGCCGGGCACCCCGGACGACGTGCTGCTCGCCACCTCGGTGACTCAGCAGAGCCCGACGGCGACGCCGGGCTGGTACAGCTTCCCCGGCCTCGCGCCGGGCAGCTACTACGTCTGCGTCACGCCGCCGCCGACCTTCGTGTTCACCGTCCCCAACGCCGGCGCGCCCGGCGACGACTCGGTCGGCAACCAGAGGACCGGCTGCTCGCCGCTGGTGACGCTGGCGGCGAATCAGCAGAACCTGCAGGTGGACTTCGGCCTGATCGCCACGCAGCTGGCCGCGCTCGGCGACTACGTCTGGTTCGACCGCAACGGCGACGGCGTGCAGAACGAATCGACCTGGGACGGCGCCAACGGCGTCACCGTCAAGCTCTGGGCCGACAACGGCAACGGCGTGGCCGAACCGGGGACCGGCGACGCCCTGATCGCCACCACGGTGACCGCCGACGACACCTTCGGCCGCCCCGGCTACTACCGCTTCGATGGCCTCATCCCCGGCATCAGCTACTACGTCCAGTTCGTGCTGCCGGCGGCGGCGGTCAGCTTCACCACCCAGCACGCCGGCGCCGATCCCACCGTGGACTCCGACGCCAATCCGGCCAACGGCGTCACCCAGATGGTGGTGCTGACCCCCGGCCAATACAACAGCACGCTCGACGCCGGGTTGGTGCTGGCCACCGGCACGCTGGCGATCGGGGACCAGGTCTGGCTCGACACCAACAATGACGGCATCTTCGAGCCGGAGAGCGGCGAGACCGGCATCAACGGCGTGCGCCTGGACCTCTACCTGGACGCCAACGGCGACGGGCTGCCGACCGCTGGCGAGCTGGTCGGCACCACCTTCACCGACACGCTGGCCGGGTTCACCGGCCGCTACGCCTTCACCGGCCTGGCGCCGGGCAACTACATCGTGGTGGTCGATCCGAGCAACTTCAGCGGCAGCGGGCCGCTCGCCGGCCTGGCGTCGAGCACCGGCAACGACCCGGCGCCGAGCCCCAACGGCTGTGCCGACGGGGTGGACAAGGGCAAGCCGATCGGCGCCCTCGTCGGCACCTCGCAATTCACCATGACCGCCGGCGAGACCGGCTGCGGCAGCGGCGGCCCCAACACCAACTACACGGTGGATTTCGGCTTCGTCGCGACCAACCAGGCGCCGCAGCCGCATTACGACTACGGCGACGCTCCGGACGACGGCTCGACGGTCGGACCCGGCAGCTACAACACGACGGCGCTGCACAACGGACCTTTCCACCTGCTGGGGGTCCCCAACGCACCGTTCCTCGGCCACTGCGTGGACGCCGACACCGGCTTCAACCAGGACGTGCTGGCGAAGAGCGACGACCTGACGCCGTCGGGCTTCGTGGTCGGCACCTGCCTGCCCGGCGGCAACGACGAGGACGGCGTCGCCTTCACCGGGCCGTTCACGCCCGGCGGCACGGCGACCTTCACGGTCACCGCCGGCGGCCCGGTGCCCTGCATCCTCAACGCCTGGGTGGACTGGAACCGCGACGGCACCTTCGGCGATTCGGCCGGCGAGCAGATCGCCACCGACCTGACGGTGGCGCCGGGCTCGCCGGCGGTGCTCACGCCGACGGTGCCCGCCGGCGCCGTGCCGGGGATCACCTATGCCCGCTTCCGCTGCTCCACCGCCACCGGGCTCGGTCCGACCGGTCCGGCTCCCGACGGCGAGGTGGAGGACTACGTGCTCAGCATCGTCGGCTACGACTACGGCGACGCGCCGCAGAGCTACGGCACGGCGGGGGCCGGCGCCGCCCGCCACAAGGTGGACCCGCTGGCGCCGCCGCTGATGCTCGGCCGGTGCGTCGACACCGAGCCCGACGGGCAGCCCAGCGTCAACGCCGACGGCGACGACAACAACGCCGGCACCAGCCGGATCGGCAACTGTTTCAACGACGAGGACGGCGTCACCTTCCCGACGCCGTTCGTCGCCTGCATGCCGGCGCAGGTCAACGTCTTCGTCACCGGCACCGGCGGCAAGCTCGACGCCTGGTTCGACTTTGCGCTGAGCGGCACGTTCAGCACCGCCGGCAACCAGGTATTCGCCAGCCAGGCGGTGGTTCCCGGCAACAACACGTTGAGCTTCACCGTGCCCTGCTCGGCCGGCGTGGGCAAGAGCTACGCGCGCTTCCGGCTGTCGTCGGCGGGCGGCCTGGGGCCCACCGGCACGGCCAACGACGGCGAGGTGGAGGACTACGTGGTGAACCTCACCGAGCATCCGCTGATCGGTCTCGCCAAGCAGCTGGTGATGGTCGCGCCGGACCCGTCGACCGCCGGCACTTCGCAGGTGACGTTCAAGTTCTACGTCGTCAACCTGGGCAACGTGGCGCTGACCAACGTCAACGTGGTGGACAACCTGGCGACGGTGTTCACGGCGCCGGCGAGCTATTCGGTGATGTCGGTGACCAGCTCCAACTTCACCGTCAACCCCGGCTACGACGGCAACGCCAACACCTCGCTGCTGACCGCCGCCGGCAACACTCTGGCGGTGGGGCAGACCGGGACGATCACGCTGGTGGTGCTGGCGCACGCTGGCGGCAAGACCGGCCCCTACTTCAATACCGCGACGGCGAGCGGCATCAGCCCGGCGATGACGACGGTGACCGACGTTTCGGAGACCGGTACCAGTCCCGACCCCGACGGCTCCGGCAATCCGGGCAACTTCAGCACTCCGACCGAGTTCGACCTGCCGATCAGCATCGCGCAGATCCCGACCCTGGATGGCATCGGCCTGGCCGCCCTGGTGGCGCTGCTGGGCGGCCTGGCGGTGTGGCGGTTGCGGCGGGAGCGGGAGAGGCGGGAGGGCGCGCGGTAGGTTTCCCGGATGTAGGCGAAAAGATCTTTCGGGAGGAGAGCTAGCGCGGCATTGAAGTTGGTGGGGTCGCCCTGCTTCCAGCCACCCGAGGCGAGGAGGTTCCCCTCGATGCCGCCTTCGAAGGTCTTTTCGGTGTGGATCTGCATCAGGATGCCTCATAGCTCCTGAGGACAAGTGGCTTCGCTGCCTCAAGGTCTTGGGGGTTCTTTAATCGCAGCTCAAGGTCGCCGGTCCCAAAGTGGCCGACATTTCGAACGTCGCGGCTGAACCCAGGGACCAGTTCGACTGTTTCCGGATCTATCTTCAAGAACACGAGCAGATTCCTGGACTGTGGGTGTACCTCGACGCATGCGAAGTTCTTAATCCGCCGATAGGCGATATACATTTGGAGCGTAGTCACCTGGACGTCATCACCGAGTGTCGCCGTGAAAGCGTGGAAAGCGTCGTACAGGCTCCGCAACTCTGCGTCGGCCTTCTGCAGGTAGTAGGTAACGGTGCGGGCAGCCTTCTCCGGGGCCTTTCCGGAAAGAGGTTCCTTGGTCGTTTTCACCTCTACCGTCGCGTTGACCAATTCGAAAAGCAGTAACTCGTCTCCGTAACGCCGGTAGCGGATCAACTCGATGTTCCGGTTCATCTGCTGGACCGCGTGCGAATCATACCGGGTGAAATCGCCTGCGATGCAAAGGAGGCGAGGTCCGCCCCATGCAATCGAATCAGCCTTCTTCTTCCCGACCTTCTCCATCACGAGCAGTTTGAACTCTGCCTTGTGGTCCATCAGCCAATCGAGATAGAAGAGTCCCTGGTTGATCACATTCTCGTTCAAGGTGCGCTTGTACTCAATGATCACGGGGACGCGATTCTCGTCGAGGCCCAGGGTGTCGATGCGCCCGCCGTGCGTCTTGCCTGTAGGGTACTCGCTGGCTAAGAGCGAGACACCGAGGAACTCCGAGAGGTGGTTCTCGATGAACCTCTGGAGCGCCGTCTCTAGTGTGGCAGACTCGCCATAAAAGCTCAGAGACCTTCTCGCCTTGGATTCGGAAGAGCTTGATATCGCTCATGCGACCTCCTTACCGGTAAGCTCGATCTTTCCGGTCACGGCGGCTGAGATGAGGGCATGACGGTACTCGTATTGCCGCAAGACGGTCATTGAGACGCAGTCTACGGTCTTGGTCATCGGCTCAGCTCTCGCTCTAATCGCGCCACGATATGGTTTTGCTCTGCCAACGAAGGTAGCGGCATAACTATCTGAGCGACCCCGGATAAGTTAATCCGACTGGTGGCGACCAGCAGGGGGCGCGGACTGCGTAAGGCGTTCTCGGCTGGGGGCACTCGCGCCTGCCCACGAGATCAACCCCGCTCGATGCCGCTGTCGATCAAGGCCCGATCGAGCAGATCGGTGATCGCCAAGGCCGCAGCGGCGTCTCGCAGATATGCCAGGTCGAGCACTTGTCGCTTCACCTTGATGATCCCGAGCACGTCTTTCCATTGGTGCTCGGAAACCTCTCTTCCCAACCGGTACCAAGCCAACTTCTGGACGATGGTGTCTTCCGCGCTCGCGACATGGAGGATGATCTCTGGCGGATCGGTAAGGCGCATCGGTTGGCGCCTCTCCATTTCCTTCTGGGCCGCAGGAGTGTCTTGAAGGATGAAGAAATCCACCTTGACCATGGTGGCAAGATGGATTGCGTTGAACGACGAACGGCGCTGAATGGCGCCGAGCACTCGATCCAGGTCAACGTAGAAGGCCGGCGCGAGGCGCGAAACGAGCGGCACCGCGTGCTCGACTCTGAGCGCCGCCACTAGATCGGCGTCGGCGGTCGAGCGGGGGATACCGTGGTAGGAACTGGCCAGCGATCCTGCGATCAGGTAGGGGATCGCCAGCCCTTCGAGCACTTTGGTGACCGCCAGCGTAGCCACCAGCGCATCGGGGAGGGGCATTCAATACCCTTCGACTTGCGGGTCCCAACCAAAGGCGCGCACCATGGTCTCGCGGTCGATCCAGAGGGCCGCGAGCCGCAGCCGCAGCTCGCGCTCGGGAAGGTCCGGACCGTACTGGGCTCGGATCCTGGCCTCGGCCATCTGCTGGACCGCCCGGTTCATTTCCATCGCCATCATCAGCCGCTGGCCCGGGCTCATGCGGCGATACTCGTCGATGAGCTGCTGCTCGACCTCGGCTGGAGTATCCGGGGATTGGGTGCGCATGGCCCTACGATCCTACTGCCATTCGAGGCCTGCGGTGCTCCGAAAGATGAGCCTTCAAATCAGCGATGCGGACCGTCTTCATGATCTCATGATAGTCATATATGGTCATCACAGGAAGAGGGGATTCGCCAGATCAGGCCTGGCAGGCCGAGGAGGAACGGCCGCAGCGCGACCCGAGTCCTGGATGTGTCCTGGCTGCGCCGCTAGTTCGGGGTGAGCGGGAGAGGATAGCCGACCGAGGAGGAGAGATTGAGCTGGCCGCGACCTTCGGCCTTGGAGCGGTAGAGGGCGCGATCGGCGGCGCGGAGGAGCTCACCCTGCTGGTCGCCGCTGTCGGGATAGAAGCTGATTCCCAGGGAGCCGGTGACCTGCAGGAGGTCGCCGCCGTGGCTCACCGGCTCCGCGATGAGGCGCAGCAGAGCCTCCCCCTTGTTGACCGCTTCCGAGACGTCGAGGCCCAGCAGCAACAGCGCGAACTCGTCGCCGCCGAGGCGCGCCAGGGTGTCTTCCTGACGACAGGTGCGGGCCAGTCGCTCGGCGATCTCGCGCAGCACATGGTCGCCGGCGTCGTGACCGTACATGTCGTTGATCGGCTTGAAGCCGTCGAGGTCGAGATAGAAGATCGCCAAACGGCGATTGTGCCGCCTGGCCTGGGCCAGAGCCAGCGGCAGGCGGTCGTCGAACAGAGCGCGGTTGCCAATGCCGGTGAGGCGGTCGTGGAATGCCTGGCGCGCCAACTCGTCCCGGGCCTGCCGGCGCTCGGTGACGTCGAGGGCGTGACCGAGCGCGAAGGGCGCCGCTCCCCGCTCTTCGACCAACTGCTCGATGTAAAGCCAGGTGCACTGCCTGCCGTCGCGCCTGACCACGTCGATGGTGATCTCCTGGCGCTTTCTGGCACGGAGCGCCACCAGGTGGTCGCTGAAACGCGCCGCGCTCTCGGCTGACATGTAGTCGGCGAAGCGCCGGCCGGACATTTCCTGCTGCGGATAGCCGAGCGCCGTCGCGGCCGCCGGGTTCACCCCCACCAGGACGCCGGCGGTGTCATGAGTGCAGATGAAGGACGGGCTGGCCTCGAAAAGGTCGCGATACCGCCGCTCGCTGCCGGCCAGCGCCTCGACGGCGCGCTGACGCTCGGCGCCGGCGCGGGCGAGCGACGAGGTCGCGGCCCAGACGACGAAGCCGAGGAGGAGGACGGTGGCGACCGCCATCAGGGCGACGCCGAGCTCGACCCGAAACCAACCCTGGCTCTGTCCCAGGTAGCGCAGCCAGCCGAGCGCCAGCGGAATGGCGGTGGTCGACAGGAGCAGGCGGCGAGCGAGCACGCCGGCCTCGCCCGCACCGCACAGGATGGCGATGAGCCCGCGGTCGGGGCGCGCGACGAGGGTGCCCGCGGCCAGGGCGACCAGGCACGCGGCGGTGTTCAGGGCCATGCCGTTGTCCGCCTGGGGAACGAGCGTCGAGCCCAGGTAGGCATAGGCCACCAGGACGGCAAAGCTGAACGCCGCGGTCGCGGCCAGCGCTACCGCGGAAAGCTGCGCCCGCACCGACCTGCCGATCCTCGCGGGCGAATCGAGCCGCATCAGGCCGAAGCCCAGCAGCAGCAGACAAATCGCGGTGCTGGGCATCATGCGGCTGTTGCCGCCGCTGATCTTCTCCGGGAAGAGCCAGAGGTCGACGCCGGCGACGCCGGTGGCTGCATGCACCAGGCGCAGGCCGCCGATCGTCGCCGCCACGCAGGCGGCCACGATCCCCGCCCGACGCCGGGCCGGCTGCGCATCGGCGCGGCGCAGGGCCAGCAGGGACAGCGCGGCGAAGAGGATCGCGATCGCCGTCGCCGGGTTCATCGCCACGAGCTTCGGGCTGACGCGGTAGAGCCAGGGAACGCCGCTCACCCACCCGGCCAGCGCCAGCGCCGCCACCGTCAGCGCGAAACCGCTGGCGATGGCCGGAATGGCGCCGAGATGTGCTTTCGTTCTAGGCATGACCGCAGCCAGCAGCCTGGCACGGGATCGGAGCCGCGACCGTCAGCCGAGCACCCGATTGCATGCCGGCATCGGTCCGACGAACCTGTCGGGTTTTGCCCTACAGCCTGCGCACCTCAGCCCGCGAGGGCCCGCTCTCGCTCATCGGTGTTGCTTTATCGTAGCACATCGTCCGCGCGGACGATGTGCTGTCGGTTACGGCGCCGCCTCCACCCGCAACACGTCTCCTGCCGAGTAGGCGGTGAACTCCGGCGCGTACATGGACTGCACCGTTGCCGGGCCGGCGCGGAAGGTGCCGGCGAGGGCGGCGTGGACGCGGTAGGTCAGGGTGTACTCGCCGGCCGGGAGCCGTTCGAAGAAGAAGTTGGTACCGCTGTCGCGCACCTCTTCGTAGCGCGCCAGGCCCAGGTCCCAGCGCCAGCCGGAGGTGGCGACGCCGGGCTCGAAGCCGGCCGGACGGGGGTCGCGCAGATGGACGTACTCGGCCGGCGCGCGGCTGCGCAGGGACAGCTGCACCTCGATCTCGTCTCCCGGCGCGAGGACGGTGCCGGCCGCCAGCGGTTCGAGGACCATCTCCTTGCCCCGCGGCAGGCGGCGGAAGTAGTGCCGCTCGACGGCGAAGAGGTCGCCGCTCGCCTCCCGCGGCAGCTCCTCGGTCGAGAAGTGCCAGGTCGCGGAGGCGAAGAGCAATCCCGGCGTCTCCTTCGCGACCGTGACGGACGCATCCCGCGGCCCCAGCTTCTCGCCCGGCACCACGACCTGCACCTGCTTGCCGGTGTAGCGGTCGGGCTCGAAGACGAAGTCGGTGGTGGTGCCCGCGACCTCGACCCGCGCCGCCTCGCGGACCGCCAGCTCGTGATGGCTGTCGAGGTACTTGGCGAGCGAATAGACGACCTCCGCCGTGGCGCGCGTCGATTTCCAATGGTTCAATTTCTTGTTGAGGAAGAGCCACTGCACCAGGCCCTCGAGGTGCGGGTCCTGCGGCCGCAGCTCCAGCAGCGCGCGCAGGGCGAACGCATGCGT
>DATGHG010000202.1:0-11282 GCA_035308185.1 Thermoanaerobaculia bacterium
CTGCGCCTTCGATCTGCTCGAGGCGCTGCCGGTGCGTGAGCTCGGCCTCGGCGAGGTGGCGGTGGCGCGCGGTGGCAAGGTCGAGAGCTTCCATCTCGAACGCGCTCCCGAACCGGCGCGGTGCATCTTCGAGCACGTCTACTTCGCGCGGCCGGACAGCAAGGTCTTCGGCGACACGGTGTCGCAGGCGCGGCTGGCGATGGGCGCCCGCCTGGCGCGCGAGGCGCCGGCGGTGGCCGACATCGTCGTGCCGGTGCCGGACAGCGGCCTGTTCGCCGCCATGGGCTACAGCCGCGAGTCAGGGCTGCCGCTCGAGTTCGGGCTGATCCGCAATCACTACGTGGGGCGCACGTTCATCGAGCCCAAGCAGTCCATCCGGCACTTCGGCGTCAAGGTCAAGCTCAATCCCATCCGCGAGCTGATCGCCGGCAAGCGGGTGGTGCTGGTCGACGACTCGATCGTGCGCGGCACCACCTCGCGCAAGATCGTGGGCATGGTGCGCGACGCCGGCGCCGCCGAGGTCCACGTCCGCATCTCGGCGCCGCCCACCGAGTGGCCGTGCCACTACGGGATCGACACCCCGACCCGCGGCGAGCTGATCGCCTCGAACCACTCCGTGGAGGAGATCCGCCGCTTCGTCGAGGCCGACAGCCTGGCCTACCTGTCTCTCGACGGCCTGCTGGCGTCGGTCAGCGGTCCGCGGGACAGCTATTGCACCGCCTGCTGGACCGGCGAATACCGTGTCCCCATCTCCGCCGCCGACAAGCGCCAGGCGGAGCTCTTCCCGATCCGCGCCGAAGACGGCAGGTGAGCGCCGCCGGCGCCGCCATGAGCGACCAGGTCGACAAGGAGGCGGTGCACGCCTACCTGATCGCACTGCAGGACCGGATCTGCGCCGCGCTGGAAGAGGTGGACGGCCGCCAGCGCTTCGCCGAGGACCGGTGGGAGCGGGCGGAGGGCGGCGGCGGCAGGTCGCGGGTGCTGCGCGACGGCGCCGTCTTCGAGCAGGCCGGGGTGAACTTCTCGCGCGTCGAGGGCTCGCGGCTGCCGGCGGCGGCGACCGCGCACCGGCCGGACCTCGCCGGGCGGCGATTCGAGGCCACCGGCGTCTCGCTGGTCCTGCACCCGAACAATCCGTACGTGCCGACCAGCCACATGAACGTCCGCTTCTTCGCGGCGCAGGAGGCCTGGTCGGGCGGCGGCACCGCCTGGTGGTTCGGTGGCGGCTTCGATCTGACGCCCTGCTACCCCTTCGCGGAAGACGCCCGGGCCTGGCACCGGCAGGCGGCGGCGGCCTGCGAGCCGTTCGGTCCGGAGGTCTACCCGCACTACAAGCGCTGGTGCGACGATTACTTCTATCTCCGCCACCGCGGCGAGACCCGCGGCATCGGCGGCCTGTTCTTCGACGACCTGGCCGAGTGGGGCTTTGCGCGCTGCTTCGACTTCCTGCGCGCCGTGGGCGACGCCTTTCTCCCCGCCTACCTGCCGCTCGTCGAGCGCCGCCGCCACACCCCGTTCGGCGAGCGCGAGCGCCAGTTCCAGCTCTACCGTCGCGGGCGCTATGTCGAGTTCAACCTGCTCTATGACCGCGGCACCCTCTTCGGCCTACAGTCCGGTGGCCGCGCCGAGTCGATTCTGATGTCGCTGCCGCCCATGGTCCGCTGGCAGTACGGCTGGCTCGCCGACCCGGGCTCGCCGGAGGAGAGCCTGGCGCGGGAGTACCTGCACCCGAGGGACTGGCTGCAAGAGCAGGCCGTGGCTGAGACCACCGCGGCGGGCGAGTCGCCGGGCAACCGCGGGGAGGCGTGATGCGCGCCGACCGGCGGGTCTGGCGGGTTAGGATGGCGGCATGTCTCTGACCCTGGCGACCTGGAACGTCAACGGCCTGCGGGCGCGCGCTTCCCAGTTCCTGGAATGGCTCGGGCGCGACCGGCCGCGGGTGGTCTGCCTGCAGGAGATCAAGTGCAAGCCCGACCAGCTGCCACCCGAGGTGCATGACGCGCCGGGGTACTGGTGGTATTGGCACGGCGGCGGCGGCTACTCGGGCGTCGCGCTGGGAGTGAGCAAGGAGATCGCCGCCGAGCGGCCGGTCTTCGCCCATCCGGCGTTCGACCACGAGACGCGCATCGTCACCGCCGACCTCGGGGAGCTGCTGGTGGCCTCGATCTACGTGCCCAACGGCGGCAAGGACTTCGCCGCCAAGCTCGCCTTCCTGGAAGCCCTGGCGGCCTGGGCCGCCGCCCAGCGTGACGCCGGCCGGCGGCTGGCGCTGTGCGGCGACCTGAACGTCGCCCGCACCGACCGCGACGTGCACCCCAAGGAACGCAAGCCGAATCAGATCGGCACCCGGCCGGAGGAGCGGGCCTTGCTCGAATCCTTGATCGGCGCCGATCTGGTGGACCTTGGCCGGGCCATGGACCCGGACAACGAGAACCTCTTCACCTGGTGGGCGCCGTGGCGCAACCTCCGCCAGCGCAACATCGGCTGGCGGATCGACTACGTCCTGGCCACCGCCTCGATGGGCGCTCGGGCCGCCTCCTGCCGGGTCCTGGCGGACGTCGGCACCAGCGACCACGCGCCGGTGCTCGCCGATCTCGGCGGCTGAGGCTGAGCCCCGGCGGTCCGCGATCGGTTCAGGCCGGTGGCGGGGGGAATTTCGCCGCCGGTGGGCGGCTTGAAAGAATCGACTGCCTGGGTCCGAAAGACGACGACGGCAGGGACTGCCTGGGTCCGAAAGACGACGACGGCAGGTAGAGCGCCGGACGGCGGAAGGGCTTGGCCCGGCGCCGCCCGGCATGGCCGGCAGCCGCCACTTGAGCCCGGCGCCGCCGCGAGGTACCATTTTGCGCATGATCTCCAAGAGCCTCCGGGCTCCTGCCGCCGGTGCCGGCGGAACACCGCGCGCCGGCGAGATCCGCTCGCGCCGCCGGGCGCGACGGCTGGGCCGGACGCCGTTGCGGTCCTTCCAGGCATCCGCACTCGGGTTCCTGCTGCCTGCGCTGGCCGGCCTGCTGCCACTGGCTGCCGCGTTCCCCCGCGTTGCCGCCGCCGCGCCGGCGGCTGTCAGCGAGGCCGGCGCGACGGTGGCGCCGGCCGTCTGGCACGCCGTTCCCGGGTTGTCGCCGCGGGCCCTGGCGGCAGCGCTCGACGCGGTGACCCGCGCCCGCGCCCGCGGCGTCGCCGGCCGCGACGGTCTGCTCACGCTCATCGACTACTCCCTGCCCTCGACCTCGCCGCGGCTCTGGGTGCTCGACCTGGCGCGCGGCAGGGTGCTCTTCCACGAGTTGGTGGCGCATGGCGCCGGCAGCGGCGACAACTACGCCACCCGGTTCTCCAACGCCGACCAGAGCCGCCAGAGCAGCCTCGGCCTGTTCCTGACCGGCGGCACCTACGAGGGCGGGAACGGCTACTCGCTCAAGCTCAGCGGTCTGGATCCGGGCGTCAACGATCTCGCCGAGCAGCGCCACATCGTCATGCACGGCGCCTGGTACGTGAGCGCCGACCATGCCCAGCACTTCGGCCGCCTGGGCCGCAGCTGGGGCTGCCCGGCACTGCCGGTCACGAGCGCGCACGCCGTGATCGACACCATCAAGGGCGGCAGCTTCCTCTATGCCTATGCCGCCGGCGACGCCTCGCCGATGTCCTCGCTCGCGAAGCGCCAGCAAGCCCGGACGCCGTCGGGACCTGCCTGCGCTCCGGCCGCGGCGCCGCTGGCGGCACCGGCGGGACCGCAGCCGGCGCCGCTGGCCGCGACCGCCGCCCCGGCAGCCGCCGGGGCCATGCACTGACGGCGCCGCCCCGGGCGCCATCCGCTGCCGATTCATCGGATCCAGGCGCCTGCAGGCGCCAGCCACCGGCGAGGGCAGGAGCGCCGGTTCAGTCCCCGGGCCTGCCGACCGCCGCGGCATCGACGTGCTGGGCCGCGAGCTCGATCTTCCCTTCGTAGACGAACGGCAGCGGGTGCAGGCGCCGATGCATTTCGAGCAGCTGCGGCAACGGGCCGGTGACCGTTCCCCAGGCCCGGTAGGCGTAGCAATGGAGCGGCGCGAACGGCTCGGCCACCGCGGCGCCGCCGGCCGCGCCGTCCCGCTGCTCTTCGTCCCTGACCACCTGGACCTCGACGCCGGGAGGCGCCGCCGCGAGGGCCGCGCGGATCGCCGCCGCGGCCGGCTCGGCGAACGCCTCGACGCTGAACTCGAATCGGCTGCCGGTGACCTCGCGCAAGCCCGCCAGGCGCAGGCCGGGGTCGGGCAGGGGGCCGTCCGCGGCGACTGCGGCGAGCGCGGCCAGCAGCCGCCCGACCAACTCGCCGGGAGCGTAGGCGAGCAGGTGGCCGGCAGGCGGCGCCTGCCGCAACGGCGCCTCCGTGCCCCTGACGGCGCGGTGTCCGCCGGCCGCTTCCTGCTCTGCCAGCAGCCGCTCCCAGGCGCCGGCGTCTCCCGCGACCTCGATCTCGTACCAGATCATGGTGCCGCCGGGACGGGCGTTCCGTGTCCGCGGCGCAGCCGATCGAGGACCGCGAAGGGAGCGTAGCAGGCCAGGAAAAGCACCAGCGACAGCGCTTCGAGGCTGAGCAGGTAGATAGGCCAGGGACCCAGGTAGTCGTACAGGCTGGCCTGCACCGGCTTGTGGCGCAGGTAGCCGTAGTTGGAGTCCAGCAACCAGTCGATCGCCGCGGTCACCGCCACGTACCCCTGCAGCCACAGCCAGGCGCGCACGATCGAGCGCGCTCGCGGCCGCATGCCGAGGCCGAGGGTCAGGTAGAGCACGGCCACGACGGTGCCGGCATGCAGGACCTGGAAGGTGATGAAGTGCAGGCTGGGGAAGTCCTCGGCAAGATCGGGGGTGAGCAGCGCCTGCAGCGTGCCGCTCAGCCCCCAGAAGTAGGCCAACTCGTAGGCCAGCTGGCGGCGCCAGAGGAGCGCGGCGACGCAGGCGAGGATCACCCAATCGCAGAGCTGGAACGGCAGGTGGTCCTTCAGCGTGGGCAGGTTGGCGTGGGCGGCGAAACCCGCCACCGCCGCCTCGTCGGCGAGCAGCAGCAGGGACAGGCCCCAGGCGGTGATCGAGATGAAGCGACTGGTGACGTGGGTGGCGCCGCCGGTCGTCTGGCGGTCGCCCGCGCGTCGCGCCAGCAGCACCAGGGCGGCGGTCACCGCGGCGGTCGTAGCCAACACCGCCAGGTGCGAAGGACCGAAGATCCGGAATGGCTGCGGCGGCGGCGTCATGGCGATCGGGCGCGCTGCCAGAGCCGGGGAGCCTGGGCGGCACCGTCGAGCGGCGGCCGCGCCGCGGCTCTCTCGCGGGTCCCGCGTCTGGATACTATGCCGATTCGCCGACGACATCCGCTAAGATCTGCGGATGTACCAAGCGCGCTTGGCGTCCAAGAAGTCCTTCAAGCCGCGCGCCGCCGTGCTGGCGTGCGTCATCGTCGGCGTCACGGCCTGGGTCGCCGGCGGGCCGCCCGGCGCCGCCCGGCCGGCGAGGTCGGAGCGGCTGGCGCTGGCGGCGCTGCCCGCACGATCGGCGTTGCCGGCAATGCGGTCGCTGGCGGCAAGGCCTGAAACCGCGCCGCGGCACCTCCAGCCCAGCAAGGAGGCGCTCAGCCTGGCAGAACAGGTGCGAGCGCGCTGGATGGGAGTCGACCACGCCGGCAATCTCTGGGCGTGGGAGCCGCTGGAAGGCTCGGTGCGCTTCTTCTCGCCAACGGCGGCGCGGCTCGGCACCGTCCTGGTGCCGCTCGGCGCCACCGCCGTGGACGGCGACGCGGCATGGGGTGCCGTGGCCTTGACGCTCCCGGGCGCTCCCGCGACGCCTGGCCCAGCGGACCCGGCGGACCCGGCAGCCCCGGCAACCCCGGCAGCCTCGCCAACCCCGCCAACCGCCGCCGCGGAAGACAACGGCAAGCTGGTCTGGGTGCGGCCGGGCGCCGCCCCCGGCAGCCACGAGGAGCTCGCGCTGCCGGCCACGGTGGGCTGGGTGTGCTGGATCGACCAGGACACCGTCGCGCTGGCGCCGCAGCGCTCCGCCTGGCGCGTCGAGCTGTGGAACCTGCGCGAGCGCAAGCTGGTGAAGCGATTCGGCGCCGAGCAGGAGATCGTGCTGGCCCAGGGAGCGACCCGGGTCCGCGAGGTGTTGCTGCGCTTCGATCCCGCCCGCCGGCGGCTGTACACGCTCGAGAGCTACACCGGTGACCTCGCGGTGTTCTCCCTCGATGGCAAGCTCGTCTGGCGGGCCAAGCTCGACGACCCCTATCGTCAGGTCGAGGAGAAGACGCTGGCGGACCTCAACGATCGCGCCAAGACGCGCCAGATGGCGCTTGGACAAGCGCTCTCCGCCCTCTGGCTGGCGGAAGGGCCGGACGGCAGCGCCTGGGTGTCGCAGCGGATCGACATGCTCCATCTCGAGGTCAACCTGGTCAAGGTGACCGCCGCGGGGACCACTCCGATGCGGGTTTCGACTCTGCGCTGCCCGAGCCGAACCTTCACCATCTGGGGCGGACAGCTGGTGTTCTTCCGCGACATCTCGACGCCGCGCGAAGTCTGCAACAGCGTCGCGCCCTTGCCCTGAGCGGCGGCCCCCGCTTGCCGAGTGACGCGATGGCCGGCCCGGGCAACAGCAGCGCCTACAGGTCGGCGGGGGTCGACATCGACGCCAAGTCCGGCGGCCTGGCGCGGGTGAAGGAGCTGGCGCGGACGACCTTCACCGCCGGCGTGCTGAGCGAGATCGGCAGCTTCGGCGGGATGTTCCGGCCCGAGCTGGCGGGCCTGCGCGAGCCGGTGCTGGTCGCCTCCGCCGACGGCGTGGGCACCAAGCTGACGGTGGCGCGGCTGGCGGGCGACTACTCGACGGTGGGCCGCGACCTGGTCAATCACTGCGTCGACGACATCCTGGTGCAGGGCGCCCTGCCGCTCTTCTTCCTCGACTACGTTGGCGCCGGCGCGCTCGCGCCCGATCGCCTGGTGGAGCTGGTGCGCGGCGTCGCCGACGGCTGCCGCCAAAACGGCTGCGCGCTGCTCGGGGGCGAGACGGCGGAGATGCCGGGTTTCTATCAACCGGGAGACTACGAGCTGGTCGGCTTCATCGTCGGGCTGGTGGATCGCCAGCACGTGCTGGACGGTTCGCGGGTGGCCGCCGGCAACGTGCTGGTCGGGCTGCCCGCCGCCGGCCTGCACACCAACGGCTATTCGCTGGCGCGGCGCATCTTGTTCGAGCAGCTGCGGCTGCGCATCGACGACCGCGCTCCCTGGGAGAAGGGCCTGCGGGTCGGCGAGGCGCTGCTCGCCCCGCACCTTTCCTACCTGGCGCCGCTCGCGCCCCTGCTGCGCCATCCGGCGCTGCGCGCCATGGCCCACGTCACCGGCGGCGGCCTCACCGACAACCTGCCGCGGGCGTTGCCCGCGGACACCCACGCCGAGATCCGGGTCGGCAGCTGGGAGGTGCCGGAGATCTTTCACTTCCTGCAGCAGCAGGGAGGCGTCGAGACCGAGGAGATGTTCCGCGTCTTCAACATGGGGATCGGCATGGTGCTGGTGGTGGATCCGGCTGGCCTGCGCGACGTGCTCGGGGAGCTGCGCCGGTCCGGCCAGCGGGCGTCGACGATCGGCACCGTGCAGCCGGGAGGCTCCGGCGTGGTCTACGACCTCGGTCAGCCATCCCTTGCGGACGCTGCCGCCGAGGCGGGCTCCGGCGGACCCGGGGGCGCCCCGGGCGGCGGCGCGTGACCCGCCTCGGCGTCCTGCTGTCGGGGCGCGGCAGCAATTTCCTGGCGCTCCACGACGCCGTCAGGCGGGGCGAGCTTCCGGCCGAGATCGGCTTGGTGGCCAGCAACCTCGCCGACGCGCCCGGCCTGCAGCTGGCGCGCGAGCGCCGCCTGGAGGCGGTGGCGATACCTCACCGCGGCGAGCCCGACCGCGCCAGCCACGAGGCCAAGCTGATCGCGGCGCTGCGCGGTGCCGGGGTGGAATGGATCTGCCTGGCCGGCTACATGCGGCTGCTGTCGCCGGCCTTTCTGGCGGCCTTCCCGCGCCGGATCGTCAACATCCACCCCAGCCTCCTGCCCGCCTTTCCCGGCATGGACGCGCAGGCCCAGGCGCTGGCCCACGGCGTCAAGGTCACGGGCTGCACCGTCCACCTGGTGGACGAGGGATTGGACAGCGGCCCGATCGTGGTGCAGCGCGCCGTCGCGGTGCTCGACGACGACACTCCCGGCACCTTGGCGGCCCGCATCCTCGAGCAGGAGCACCGGGCGTATCCGGAGGCGCTCCGGCGCCTCCTGTCCGAGCCGTGGGAGATCCGCGGGCGCCGCCTGGTGTTCCTGCCGCCGCCACCCTTCCCCGAACCGGCGCCGGCAGCCCGCTGAGGGCGCCGGCCGGCCCCCGCCCCACTACTTACCGCTGGCAGGCACCAGCTCGTAGACCCGGATGAAGAAGCGGCGGGCGCCGATGGGAGCGTCCTCGCGGGCGTTGCCCAGGCTCGCCGCGAGGGAGTAGCGGCTGGCCACCGCCGACCAGAGTTCGACCGCGTAGTCCTTGCCGAAAGCGCGCGCGCCGTACTCGGAGGTCGGACGGTTGGCGAGCAGCACGAAGCGGGGCGGGTCGGCGAGCAGGCGGGCGACGGCCGCGGCCTCGCGCTCGGAATCGAGCACGCCGGGGAAGATCTGGTCTTCCCGCAGCGGGTTTCGCATGCCGGTGGTGAAGTTGAAGAACCCCCCCTCGGGGAAGCCTGCCAGCGCGTCGCCGGGCCGGGCGCGGCCGGCCAGATAGTCGAGAGTGCCCGTTACCGCGTTGGCCTGCTGCCAAGGCAGGCGCAGGCTGCCCGCGGGGGTCTCCAGACGCACGCTGTGCGGTCCCCAGGCGAGGGCGCCGAGGCGGAACAGGAAGAGAGCGGCAAATCCCACGGCGATCGCCGCGAGGCGGCGGCGGAACGTGCCGGGGTGGCGGAGGCGAGGAGCCAGGACGTCGCCTGCGAGCACGGCGGCGGCGGCGGCGAGCGGTGGCAGCGGCAGCGCGCAGTAGGCCATCTGGGGGCCGAGGTCGAAGCCGAGCACCACCCGCGCGCCGAGCGCCGCGGCGAGGGCGAAGAGCATGAAGCGGGCGCGTCCCCGTTCGTCGAGCGGCCGCCGCAGCGTTACCAGGGTGGCCAGGGCGGCCACCAGCGGCAGCGGGAAAAGCAGCGGCGGCAGGTTGCTCGAGGTGCGGCTCCAGGGCAGTCCGAGTGGCCCGGCCCAGGTGCCATAGCACGCGATGACGCCGGCAATGGCGCCGAAGGCGACGGCCGAGCACAGCAGTGGCCAGCGTCGCGGCCGGTTCATCGCCGGGCCGTCGGAGCCGCCGAGGCCGTAGGAGCCGCCGGGGCCGTCGGAGCTGCCGGGGCCGTAGGAGCCGCCGGCGCCGCCGCCGATGGGCAAGGCGCAGGCGCCAAGCAGCAGGGCGTCGATCGCCACGCCGGCAGCCAGCGTCCACAGGGAGCGGTCGAGGTGCCCCAGTCCGGAAACGGTGCCGTACAGTCGTTGCCATGGCGGCGGCATGGCGAGCAGGTGGGTCAGCGGTCCCTCCGCCACCAGCGCGCGCCACGAGATGCCGGCGACGGCGGCCCACCAGGCGGCGGCGGCCACCGCCGCGCCGAGCGCCAAGTCGCCGAGAGCTCCCCTCCCGAGAGATGGAGCGCCATCGCGAGTGTCGTGACGCTGTCTCATCGAGGCGCGAGACGGCGCCAGGAGGCTGGGAGCGGCGAAGGTTTCCGCCTGGCGCCGCGCTGCCGGCAGGTCGCGAGCGTCCGATTCTCGTGGACCGGTGGCCGGCTGCAACTGATCTTCCGGTGCGGAGCCCTCGGCCCGGGCCGGCGGCGCCGCGTCGTTCTCGCGACTGCCGCGCCCGGACTGCGAGCGCCACGCCGCGATTGCGAGGATCAGCAGTGCCGCGCCGCCGATCTCGATCCGCGCGGCCAACGCCAGCGCGAGCCCTCCGGCGACCGCGACGCGGCGGCGCCACGAGGGCGGCGACAGGCTGGCGGTGAGCGCCAGCAGCGCACCGGCCAGCGCGTAGAGGCTGGAGGCGGAGTAGGGAAAGATGAAGGCGCCGCGGCGCGGCCCGCCGAGGCAGCAGGCGGCGGCGAAAGCGGTGGCGGCGAGCGCCGAGGTGGTGCCGCCGGCGGCGGCGGTGAGCCGGTAGAGCAGGATCAGGATCGCCGCGGCCAGCAGCAGGCAGGCGGCTTCGAGCGGCAGCCAGGAGCGGCAGGGGCGGCCGCCGCAAAGCCGTAGCGCCAGCGCCTGCAGCCAGGGCCCAGCGGGCCCGTAGTAGAAGACGGCGTCGCGGTAGAGCCGCTCGCCGGCTGCCAGCCGCAGCGGCAGGTTCAGCTCGCGCCCGGAGTCGACGAAGGGATCGATCCAGTCCTGCCAGGAGGCGGCGAGCGAGGTCAGTGCGGCGGCGGTGACGAGCGCAACCCTGCCGAGCGCCGGCCAGATCGCCCGGGCGCGAGCTCGTGGCAAGCTCTCGATTGCTGGGACGTGCATCGTGGCCAGGAGATCTCGGCGGTCCGGTTCGGCGGCGCTCCATTCTAGTCCCCACCGCCGGCTTCGACCCGAAACACGAACCGCGAGCGGTGGGCATGGCGCTGGCGTCCTCCAGTCGAGGCATCGCTCGGACGGCGGCCGCCCGGTTGCGATGGTCCTGCCACGCGATTGACATCCGCATGGCCAGGACGTACACTCCGTCTCCCCGCGTGGAACCGGCCTTGGCCGCCTCCCGCCGGCAGGCAAGGCAGAGCTGGCCAGCCTGGTTCGGTTCGCACCGGGAATTGACAAGACGGGCCCGACGTTGTAGGTTCGCGAGTCGCTGCAAGTCGGGTCGAAGGTCTCTTCTGCCCCCGCGGACAGTGGGGCAGGCTCCTTGAGAGACAGCAGTCGATCGGGCGGCCGGCTAGATGCCGGCGCGCATGTCGTCTGGCCTCCGGGCTTGACAGGCAGGGCGGCCCGACATAGAGTCGAAGATCGCGCTTCAAAAAAGCGCCGGTTCTTTGAAAACTGAATAGAGGAAGAGTCAGCGACTATCTGGATGGGGCTTGCCCCATTCAGGCTCTGACGTCCGTCCGGTCTCGCAAGAGGCGGGATGGGCGATCCGAGATTCCGAAGCAAAAGAAACCGTCAGGGGCTTTAGCCGGCCCTGGCGGCGAAGGATCCAACTGGAGAGTTTGATCCTGGCTCAGAATGAACGCTGGCGGCGTGCTTAACACATGCAAGTCGTGCGCGAAGGTGGCTTCGGCCACCGGAGAGCGGCGAACGG
>DATGHG010000203.1:0-9310 GCA_035308185.1 Thermoanaerobaculia bacterium
GTGCGGGTCTATCCGCAGGTGCGCTGGGAAGGACGGGTCGGCCAGCTGCTCGCCGCCGCCCAGCGCCAGCGCCTGGGACAGGTGGCGCTGCGCCTGCAGGGCGTCGGCAGCGAGCCCTACGCGCTGCGCGCCTACCTGCCCGGCGATCCTCTCGGGAAGGTGCAGTGGAAGGCCACCGCGCGGCATGGGCGGCTGGTCAGCCGGGAGGACACCTGGGAGCGCAGCGCGCGCCTGGTGGTGCTGCTCGACTGCGCCCGCACCATGGCTTCGATGGACGGCGGCCGCAGCAAGCTCGATTACGCGCTGGCGGCGGCGCTCGCCCTCACGCGGGTGGCGGCGGCGCGCGGCGATCAGGTCAGTCTCATCGCCTTTTCGGACCGCATCGAGCGCACGGTGCGAGTGCGCTCCGGGGCGCGCGCGGCGCGGCAGGCCTACGCGGCGCTGTTCGATCTCGAGGCGCGCCTGACCGAGCCGGCCTACGACCTGGCGGTGGAGGCGACCGGCCAGATCGAGGCGCGGCGGGCCACCGTCGTGCTGCTCACCTCGGTGGTCGACCTGGCGGCGGCCGAGCTGCTGCGCGAGGCGCTGCTGCGCCTCGCCGGCCGGCACCGGCCGCTGCTGGTCAATCTCGAGGACCCCGAGCTGCGCCGGCTCGCCGCCGCCGAGCCGCGCTCGCCGGAAGAGGCGTTCGCCCAGGTGGCGAGCCTCGAGATCGGCCTCGCCAACCGCCGCCTGGCCAAGCACCTGCGGCGCGGCGGCATCCGCGTGGTCGGCAGCCCGGCAGACCGCCTGGCGCTCGAGACCCTGGAGGCCTACCTGGCCCTTTATCGCGGGCGCGGCGCGCCGGCGCTTGCCGCGACGCTCTGAATGGCGGCCATCCGTGAGGCCCGCCGTTCCGCCGCAACGCTTTGATCGCCGGTTGCCGCCGCGGCGCTCGGATCAGCGGTTGCCGCCGCGAAGCTCGGATCAGCCGCGGGCTTGGCGCAATCGTGCTGCCCAGGCGGTAACGAACAGCGGCGCGGTCAATCCCAGGTAGAGCCAGGCGATGCCGGCGACGCGGCCGGCAGGGGTCAGACCGGTGTAGTCCATGTCGGCGACGCCGTTCATCGGGCCGAGGTACCAGAGCAGCAGGTAGATCATCTCGAACAGCCGCGGACTCCCCGAGAGGGTGCCGAGCACCAGGGCGAGGGTGGGAATGAAGAGGCAGCCGGCGATCCAGCCAAGCAGGCCGCGGTGGTCGCCGGCCAGCGCCAGGCGGATGCCGACGCCGGTGCCGGCGAGGGCGGTCACGGCGACTCCCGCCACCCAGATGGCCGCGGATTGCAGGCCCGGCGGCAGGGGCGCCGAGAGGACCAGGGGGCGGGTGCCGTGCTGCGCCTCACGCGCTCCCAGCGCCGACCACAGCGGCAGCGGCCAGATCCAGGCCAGGGCGAGGAGGGCAGCCCGCGCCGAGCCGGCCGGCGCCGCGAGGCCGCCGATCCACAGGCCGGCGGCGACGGCGAACCACCAGAAGCCGCGGCCCCGCAGCATCAGGCGCAGCTCGGCGACGACCAGGTTGGCGGCGCGGGAGAGCGGCGCCCACGCCGGCGGGCGCCTGGTGGCCGGCGGCGCCGCGACGGCCCATGGCGCGGTCAGCGCCGCCGGCGTTCTCGGCGTGCCCGCCGCGACTGCGACCCGAGCTGCCGCCGGTGTCTCGGGCTCGGCCGGCGCTGCCGGCTCGCGCTGCACTGCCGGCATGGAGTGCGTTCCCGGCACCGCGAGCGGCTCCGGCCGGTCGGGAACCTCGGGCGACTCGCCCTGCGGCGCCGGGTCGACGCGCCGGGCCGCCCGTCGCCGCTCGCGGCGGCCGCCCTCCCGGGCCGGGTCGAAACGCGCAAACGGCAGCGCTGCCAGGAGCGCGACGGCGATCGGCAGCAGCAGCCAGGACAGACGCCGCGCCACGGCCGCGGGAGTCCACTCGATTCCCTGCCAGCGCACGCCGCTGCGGGCGACCGGCGGTCGGGTCCCGCGCGCGCTGGCCGGATTCGCCAGAGCCGCCGGAGCCGTCGCGGCTGTCGCGGTCGGTGCGCCGGCCGCACCCGTCTCGCCGGCATCGGCGGGGCCGATGGTGAGCGAGATGCCGGTCGCGCGGGCGGCCGCCGGCGGCAGGTGCCTGGCGAAGCTGCTCTCGACCAGGTGAAAGCCGAGCAGGTCGCCGCCCGGGCCCACCGCCGACAGGCTCAGGGCACCGATCCAGAAGAAGAAATAGACGACGTTGCCCAGCGAGCCACGCAGCCAGCGGACCGCCTCGAACAGCACCGCCATCGCCGCGGTCATCGCCACCGCCGGTGCCGCCAGCGCCGCCATCGGCAGCAGCAGCGCCTTGAAGTCGAGATGAGTCTCCTCGTGGGCGAGCAGCTGCGAGGCACCGGCGGCGACCGCGAGCAGCGCCAGGATCGAACCCAGCAGCAGGAAGTTGGACAGTGCCTTGCCGACGGTGTAGGCGGCGCCCGGCAGCGGCGTCGCGGCGAGGATCTCGCCGACGCCGGTGCGGCGGTCGTGATCGAGGGTGTTCTTGACCAGGTAAAAGCCGGCCAGCGACAGCAGGACGCCGACGCTGAGGGCCATGAGCGTCCCGATCCAGGCCGAGTTGTAGACGCCGCGCTGGCCGTGGATGGCGAGCTGCAGGTGACCCGCGGTGACCAGATAGACGAAATACAGGGTCGCCGCCAGCGTCACCAGGTAGCTGTAGCGGCGCATCCGTTCGCGCAGGTCGGCGAGGGCGATGGCGTAGACCTGCCGCAGCGCCGCGGCGGCGGCCGCCGCCGGCGGCCCCGGCGGCGCCGCGCTCACGCCGCCCTCCGGTCCTGGCGCGCCGTCGCGATCGCGTGGAGATAGGCGTCTTCCAGGGAAGGCGTCACCGGCGGGCCGCCGCCCGGCGGCGGTGAGCCCACCACCCGCAGCAGCACGTCGGCGCCGCGGCGGGCGGTGCCGCTGACCACCAGGCCCTGGCGCACCGTCGCCACTTGTGCTGCCGCCACCGTCCACTCCCAGACCTGGCCCTCGACGGTGTGCAGCAGCGCCGCCGGCGTGGCGTGGGCCACCAGCCGTCCGCGGTCGATGATCGCGATCTCGGTGGCCGTGGCCTCGACGTCGCTGACGATGTGGGTCGACAGGATGACGATGCGCTCGCCCGCCAGCTCGGAGAGCAGGCCGCGGAAGCGCACCCGCTCCTCGGGGTCGAGGCCGACCGTCGGCTCGTCGACGATCAGCAGCCGCGGATCGTTGAGCAGCGCCTGGGCGATCCCGACCCGCTGCCGCATGCCGCCGGAAAAGCTGCCGAGCGGGCGGCGGCCGGCATCGGTCAGGTTCACCAGCTCCAGCAGCTCGGCGATGCGGGAGCGGGCGTCCCTGCCGACCAGGCCCTTGACCGCCGCCAGGTATTCCAGGAACTCCCGCGCGCTCAGGTTGGGATAGACGCCGAAGTCCTGGGGCAGGTAACCGAGCACCCGGCGCAGCCCGCGCGGATGGCGCACGATGTCCTCGCCCTGCCAGAGGACTCGGCCGGCGGTCGGCCGGGTGACGGTGGCGAGGATGCGCATCAGGGTCGACTTGCCGGCGCCGTTCGGTCCCAGGAGGCCGAGGATCCCCGGCCCCAGGCCGAGGCTGAAGCCGCACAGCGCCCGGGAGCCGCCGGGATAGGTCTTGTCCACCGTATCGATCGTCAGCATGATCGTCTGCCTACGGAAACGGCGGTCGGAAGTTCCGCGGGGGGGGGCACGTCCGGGCGAAGGTGATTCCAAGTGATTCCATGGGGACTGTGCCGCTGCCGAAGCCAGGTGGAGCGGGTGGGGTGGGGGATACCGTCAGGCGCCGAGACGTCGTAGGCTTGGCGCCCCTGGCCGACCGTGATCCAGTCGCGAGGCGGTGGCGCGCGCCGCGCCCGCGCCGCGCTTCGACTCCGGGGCGAGCTCATCGCCGCGCGGCCGGTGGCGTCAGCGGTGCCGGCGGAGCCGGCCGGACCTTTCTCACGGGAGGTGGTTCATGATTGCGCCTGGTCGCTGTCTACCTCGTGTCATGCAGATGGCCGGAGCGGGAATGCTGTGCTTCGTCAGCGTCGCCGGTTCGGCTCCCGCCGGTGTGGCGGCGCCGGCGGCCGGGGCCGCCACCGCGGGGAGCGCCGCTGCAGGGGCCGGCGCGCCCGCCGGCGGCGCCGCCGGGAAGGCTGCGGCGGAGCTGGCGACGGTCGCCGCCGACTTCTGGCGTCATCAGCTCGACGAGGACATCTCCACCCGGCTGCGCGAGGGCTTGCCGATCGAACGGCTGCCCGACCTGTCGCCGGAGCATGCGGCGCAGGACGCGGCGTGGGGCCGCGCGCTGCAGGAGCGGCTGGCGCGGATCGACGAGGCGGCGCTGGGGCATCAGGACTGGCTGACGCTGGCGCTGCTGCGGCAGCAGGCCGAGGAAGCGGTGGCCGCGCAGGGCGTCTACTGGTACCTGTTCCTGGCCACGCCTTACGACGCGCCGTTCGGCGCGGTGCATACGGCGCTCGGCGCCAGCAAGTTGGAGTCGCCGGCTGACCTCGCGCGCTATCTCAAGCTGCTGCACGCCTATACCGCGATGGTCGAGCAGCTGCGCGCGCATCTCGAAGGCCAGCGTGCGCGCGGCATCCTGCTGCCGAAGCCCGAGGTGGACACGGTGGCCGCGATGCTCCGGGCCTATGCCCGGCCGGGCAGGGAGAGCGTGCTCGCGGTCGCGCCCGGTCGCCTGCAGGGCGTGGACGCGAAGGCGGCGGCGGAGTTCCAGAGCGCGGTCGAGCGCGTCGTTGCGGAGCAGGTCGACCCGGCGCTGGTCAAGCTCGCCGATGAGCTCGCCGGCGGCTACCGGGCGCAGGCGCCCGACCGCATCGGGGTCGGCCAGTATCCGGGTGGTGCCGCCGCCTATCGTGTGATGGTGCGGGTGGAGACGGGCATGGACCTGACCCCCGAGGAGATCCACCGTCGCGGTCTGGCCGAGGTCGAGCGGCTGTCGGGCCGGATGGCCGAGGTGCGGCGCCAGCTAGGTTTCCAGGGTACGGCTCGCGAGTTCAATCAGCGCCTGCGCACCGATCCGCGCTTCCTGGCGCGGACCCCCGAGGAGGTTGCCGAGCGGTTGATGGCGCCGGTGCGGAAGATCGAGCCCAAGATCTCGAGCTGGTTCCTCCGGGTCCCGAAGGCGGCTTACGGGGTCGAGGCGCTGCCGGCGGCGATGAGCGGGATGACCTATGGGTACTACCAGGTGCCGACGCCGGTGCAGCCCCGCGGCCGCTATCTCTTCAATGCCGGTCAGCTGGATCAGCGGCCGCTGGTGTGGGCGGCGGCGCTGATCTATCACGAGCTGGTGCCGGGCCATCACTTCCAGCTCGCGCTGCAGGCCGAGAACCCGGACCTGCCGCCGTTCCGGCGCTACCTCTTCCACACCTCCTTCGTCGAGGGTTGGGGCGAGTACGCCTCGAACCTGGCCGAGGAGATGGGACTCTACGACGATCCGTATTCGCTCTACGGCCGTCTCGCGATGGAGCTTTTCCTTGCCAACCGCCTGGTGGTGGACACCGGCCTGAACGCCCTGGGCTGGACGCGCCAGCAGGCCACCGCCTTCATGCAGGAGCGGCTGCTACAGTCCGATGCCGAGATCGACTCCGAGATCCTGCGCTACGCCATCGCCTCGCCGGCGCAGGCCCTGGCCTACAAGCTGGGAGCCGCCCACATCCAGCAGCAGCGCCGCCGGGCCGAGGCGGCGCTGGGTGCGCGCTTCGACATCCGCCGCTTCCACGACGCGGTGCTGGGAAGCGGTTCGCTGCCGCCGAGCATTCTGAGTAGGCACATCGACTGGTGGATCGAGCAGGAGAAGCGGCGGGCGCCCGAGCACGGGGCGCCCTGAGGTGGTGGGGCCGGGGCGGGTGGTCGCCCCGCCGCCCGCGCGGCAGGACGCAGGATCAGGGACGGCCGCTGGAGCAAGGATCAGGTACCCGCCAGCGCGCCCTCGAGCGGGTCCGTGCTTCCTGCCGCGGGCGCGGCAGCCCCAGAGGCCCCTCCCGGCACAGGAGCCGCCGCACCAGCGTCTGCCGCCGCAGGCACAGCCCCGCCGTCCACCGCGGGCACTGCGCCACCGCTGGCCGCCGCCGCGGGCACCGCCGGGGCTTCCGCGACGTAGGTGAAACCCTGGTGGAGAACCACGTTTTGATTGTCAGGATTGGTCAGCTCGATGTCGACGGTGCCGGGACCCTGCTGAGGCGCCGTCGCCGTCAGCAGGGTGTCGCTCGTGAGCCGCGCCTCCGCCGCCGCCAGCGCGCCGAACTTGACCCGCGTCGCCGAGGTGAAGCCGGTGCCGGCGATCGCCACGTGCGTGCCCGGCACCCCCCGGCCCGGGGCCGCCGACTTGACGCCGAGACTGGTCGTGATGGCGTCCTTGCCTTGCTCCTGAATCGCCAGCAACGACTCGAACGTCTGCTGGAGCTTGCGCAGCGCCTGGTTGGTGTAAAGCCCGATCATGGCGGAGAACGCCGCGAAGCCGAAGACGTTCGGCGCCGAGCCGCCGCTCGCATTTCCCGCCGCGGGAGCGGTGAAGAAGCCGCCGCGAATGACCAGGAAGAAAACCACCGAGACCAGGCCGCCGAGCAGCGGCAGCATCAGATACCAGGGGATCCAGCTCTTCACCATGCGCCGGTTCCCGACATACCAGACCGTCGATCGCAAGGCATGGACGAACCCACCCAACAAGCCGCCGAGAAACACGATGCAGATCAGCCGCTGATCCTCGGACGGGCACCAGGCGATCATCCACAGGCTGCCTTGCGCACAGGACTTGGTCGTGGCGGCCGCCGCTGCGTTTGGCACCGCTGTCAACGGCCAGATCCACACCAGCGCCGCCACCACCAGCAACGCGCAACAGGACAGCAGGACCAGCAGCAAGATGATGCCGCCCTTCCCGACGATTCCTCGCCCCGGCGCGACCGCCGCCTCGTCAGCCATGATCCCTCCTGTCTCCGGCAGGCTACAGTCCAGAAGACGGACACGCAAGGAAGCTTTCACGTCCGCAGGATTTTGTAGTGCTAAATTATACCTTCATGTCCCGGGAACCCGGAGCCGTCGCCGCGCCGTCGGGTGCAGGAGTCACGGTCGGCGAGTCTTTCCGCCCTCACGCCGCCCACACCCGGTCGCGGGAACGGCCCTCCTGCTTGCTGCGGTAGAGGGCCTGGTCGGCTCGGCTGGTGACCTCCGAGAGGCTCTTGCCGTGCTTGGGGAACGCCGCCACTCCCATCGAGACCGAGATCGGCAGGACGGTCGTGGCGTCGAGGTGGAGCGGATGCTCTCCCAGATAGGTGCGCACACGGCGGCAGTAGGCCAGCGCACCGGCCTCCGAGGCACTGGCCAGACGGACGATGAACTCGTCGCCACCGATCCGGGAACAGAGATCGTCGCCACTGCGGGCGGCACTGCGGATGGCGTCGGCGACCGTGCGGATCAGGTCCGAACCGATGGCATGACCGTGGGTGTCGTTGACTTGCTTGAGATGGTCGGCGTCCACCATGACGATGGTGTAAAAGCCGCCGAGCTTGCCGCGCAGGTCTGCGGCGATGGTGAAGTAACGCAGGTTGGGCAGACCGGTCAGGGCGTCGGTGTGGGCCGCCAGGAACAGCGACTGGTGGAGGCTCGCGCCCAGGGTGCCCGCCTCGGCGGAGAAGTAGGCCACCAACCAGACGCCGGCTAGCGGCCAAACCAGGTTCCCGACCAGGCTCAGCACGTCCCAGCTTGGCGACGCGGCACCGTTGCCGCCGGGAATACCGGCTCCCAGCGGCAGGATGATGCCCAGCACCAGGATGGTGATGGCGACGGCCTTGCCGTAGGTCTGCCGACGGCCCGTGGTCGGGGTGCTGGCATAGAGGACGATGTAGTAGAGGAAGAAGAAGGGACTGACCGTCGCCCCGGTGAACAACACCACGGCCGTGATCCAGGAAAGGTCGATGCCGTTCTCCGCCCACATCCGCTCCTCGACGGTGAAGCGGGCGAAGAACCGCGAGTGCAGCGCCAGGGTGTAGAGCACCATGGCTGCCGCCAACACCAGCAGCGTCCCCAGGTCGGACCCCAGCCGCACGTGGCCGGCGAGCACCGCGGAGAGCTTGACGCCGTGCGCCAGCAGGCCGTAGAGGACGACCAGGGCCGCCGCCAGCCAGTGCAGGTTGCGCACCAGCTGCGAATAGGAGTGGAAGCGCTCGCGCTCGATGGCCGACAGAGCGCCAGTGCTCTCCAGCGTGCGGAGGGCGGTTTCTTCGGCCATCGGGATCTCGGTCGCTGGGGGAGATTATAGCAAGCCCGCGATACGGCCCATTAGAATGAGGGCATGACCGCGGCTCGGCGGACTCTTGGCTGTTGGATCCTGTCAGCATTCCTGCAACGCGACTGCGATCCGAGCTATCCGCGCCTGCCCCGGGAGATCTGGAGCGTCCGCCCTCTCAGCACGCGCGAGGCGGCGGCGCTCAACCCGCTGGCCTGCCTGGCCTCTCTCGGCCTGACCCTGGCGCCGCTGACCAACCTGCGCTGGCTCCCGGCAGCCGCCGCGGCGCCTGCGGCAGGGGCCTGGCGCCCCGGCGGTCGTTGACAGTCCGGCGGCGACCGCCTAGGCTCGGGCTGGTCCACTGCAGGTGTCAACGCCGGCGGCAGTCGGCTGCCCGCGAGGAGGAGCTATGTTCGAGCGGATCTCCCGCCTTTTCAAATCGTGGCTCGGCTTCTTCATCTCCTTTGCCGAAGACCCGGAAGTCATGCTGCAGCAGTCGATCGAGGAGATGCGCAACACCCTGCCGCGCCTGAACCAGGTGCTGGTCACCACCCGCGCCACCTCGATCCGCCTGGAACAGGAGAAGGACGAGCTGGCGACCAAGGAAAAGCAGCTCACCGCCTCGATCCAGGCGGCGCTCAAGGAGGGCAGCCCCGAATCGCGGCACATCGCCGAGGACAACGCCGTCATGCTGCAGCAGGTGCGGCAGGACCTGGCCTCGACCCGCGATCAGCTGGAGGCCGCCAATCACGCCTTCGAGAACGCCCAGCTCTCGGTCGAGGACATCAAGTCCAAGCTCCGCGACAAGATCGAGCAGAGCCGCCGGGCAATCCAGGAGTCGAAGAAGGCCGCGGTGATGAAGAGCGCCGCCTCGGCGCTGGCCGAGCTCGACAGCTACGGCACCGCCGCCACCACCGACAAGTACCTCGACCAGATCAAGCAGCGCGCCGCCGAGGCCAAGGCGGCGGTCGAGGTCGCGACCGGCGGCATGAACGTCGAGCGGATCAAGAACGAGCAC
>DATGHG010000204.1:0-7738 GCA_035308185.1 Thermoanaerobaculia bacterium
GACTTCTCATCGATCGTTTTCGGGACCTCCACGCGGTGCACCAGTCCAGGGTCCATCTGGGCGCCGCCAGCTGCCTGCTGGCCCTCGACCTCGAGCAGGAGGCGCGCCGGCTCATCGAGGACTCGTCGGCATTTCGCGTCCGCATCGAGGATCGTGACGAGAAGGTGCTCGTGGAGTGGTTGGCCTGCCGGCTGCGCGTCAGGCTCGGCGATCTCGAGCTTGCCGTTCCTCGCTTGCAGGCCATCCATCGGCGCTTTGTCGCGCAGGGCAAGCCGGTCGACGCTTGTCTCTGCGCGCTCGACCTGGCCCTGGCTCACGTGCGCCAAGAAAGGAAGGACGAGGGGTTCCTCGCGACTTTCGAGAGGTGCGTCGCCGCGCTGGCGGGCGTCTGGGCGCAGAGGGCGGTGCGGGAGCTGCGTCACGCTCTGAAACGCGATCCTGATCCGGTGATCGCCGCCCGCGCCGCCGCCTTCCAGATCGGACATCAGTGGTCCATCAGCGCTGGCGCCCGAGCTGCCGCCTTGGACGGCCTGGACAGCGGCTTGTACCACCGTTCGCGTCTTTCCTCGCCGGAAACCGAGGCCCTTCGGGCTCGAGCTTCGGTGTATCGTGTTGCCCCATGAGAAAAGCACTGCTCCTCCTGCTCCTCGCCGGACAGGCGGCCCTGGCGAGCGCTGCCGTCACCGCGCCGCCGCCGCCCGCCGCCGCCCCTGCAACGCCGCCCGCCACGGCGGGCTCCGCCACGTCCGGAGCGCGGCTCCTGACCGCCGATACCCCCTTGAGCACGGTAACGGGCAACACCTTCCTCGGCCCCTCGGGGTGGTCGGTGAGCGTGCGCGGGCCGGCGACCATCCTTGAGGCGCCCGAGCACGACTCCTGGATTGCCCTGGTCGACGTCACGGCCAAAGACGCCGATGCAGCGGTCGCGGCGGCGTGGGCCGCATACAAGCCGGAGGCGAAGTGGCCGTTCGAGGTGGTTCACGATCAGGCGGACCGGTTCGGCTGGACCAAGCACCGGAGCTACGAGTACCAGACTTCGCCCAACGAGCACCGGGACGTGCAGGTTTCGACACGCTACGCTGGCGGCGGCTGGACGGTCGCGATCTACGACGTGTCGCGAGCGGTGGGCGAGAAGCGCGGCGCCCAGGTGAGGCTGGTCTTCGACCGCCTGTTCCCCAAGGGCTACACGCGGGAATCGTTCGCCGGCAAGACCGCGCACCGTCTGGATGAGGCGCGGCTCGCCGAGATCCAGCGTTTCGTCGAGTCCGGCCGCAAGCGGCTGGGCCTACCGGGAGTGGCGCTGGGCATCGTGCAGGACGGCAAGGTCGTCTTTGCGGGCGGCTTCGGCGTGCGCGAGCTGGGCCGCAACGAAGCGGTCGACGCCGATACGCTGTTCATGATCGCCTCGAACACCAAGGCGCTCACCACGCTGCTACTCGCCAAGCTGGTCGCCCAGGGGCGGCTCACCTGGGAGACGCCCGTCACCAGCCTGCTGCCGAGCTTCCGCCTGGGCGACGCGGACACGACGCGGCGGGTGCTCGTCAAGCACCTGATCTGCGCCTGCACCGGCCTGCCGCGCCAGGACCTGGAGTGGATCTTCGAGTTCGCCGGCCTCACGCCGAAGGGTGCCCTCGCCACGCTCGGCACCATGCAGCCGACGAGCAAGTTCGGCGAGATGTTCCAGTACTCCAACCCCATGGCTGGCGCCGCCGGCTTCACCGCCGGGCACGTCCTCTTCCCCGACCTCGAGCTGGGAGCGGCGTACGATCGCGCCATGCAGGCACAGGTCTTCGACCCGCTGGGGATGACCGCCACCACCTTCGACTTCTCTCGCGCCCTGGCCGCGGACCATGCCACCGCCCATGCTCCCGACGTCGACGGCAAGGCCGCGCTCGCGGTCATGGAGGTCAACTACGCCATCATTCCCCTGCGCCCTGCCGGCGCCGCCTGGAGCAACGTGCGGGACATGCTGCGCTACGTCAGCATGGAGCTTGCCGGCGGGCGCCTGCCGGATGGCACCACCTACATCCCGAGCGCGCCGCTCCTCGCGCGCCGTGCCCCGCAGGTCCCCATCGGCAAGGAGGAGACCTACGGCATGGGCCTGATGGTCGATACGACTTTCGGCGTGCCGGTCGTGCACCACGGCGGTGACATGATCGGCTACCACAGCGACATGATGTGGTTGCCGGAGCAAGGCGTCGGCGCCGTCATCCTCACCAATGGCGATCCCGGCTGGGTGCTGCGCACCCAACTGCGCCGCGAGCTGCTGGAAGTCCTGTTCGACGGCCGTCCCGAGGCCGACGCGCAGGTCGCCGACGCCGCCGACACCTTCTACAGCCAGCTCGCTGCCGACCGCAAGCTGCTCACCGTTCCCGCGGATCCGGCGGCGAGCGCCCAGCTGGCTTCGCGGTACCAGAACGCGGCGCTCGGCGAGATCGCGGTCAGCCGGCCCGGCGGCATCACGGTTTTCGACTTCGGCGAGTGGAAGAGCGAGGTGGCGTCGCGCAAGAACCCCGATGGCAGCCTCTCGTTCGTCACCACGGCGCCCGGCGTGCAGGGTTTCGAGTTCGTGGTCGGCGCCGGCGCCAAGCGCACGCTCGTGCTGCGCGACTCGCAGCACCAATACGTCTTCGAGGAGCAACCGGGAAGCTCCGCCGCTCCTGGGGCTACGGCCGCAGCTCAACGAAGCCGGCCGCTCCATGAACGCCCTTGACAGCTCGTTTATGCTTAGTGTATAGACTTAAGATCCAATGGACCCCGCGTCTCTGACGTCCGGGAGACCGAGAGGAAGAGACAATGAAGAGAACGTTGGCGGCGATCTTCTTGGCGTCCTTCGCGGCGAGCCTCGCGGCGCAGCAGGAGGTCGCTCCAGACCCCAGGATTCACAAGTTCCTGGCGCGTGAGGGGGCCGGCGCGGGGTCTTTCCTCGATGCCGACCTGGCACGTTCGTCCGGCGTGACTTATCACGGTGGGCCGGTGCTGGTGCAGGCCAGGATGGTCTACATCTTCTGGGGGCCGAGCTTTACAGTGCTCACGTCAAGTGACTACACGTACGCTCAGAACCTGCAAGCCTTCCGCGACCAGTACGGCACGAGTCCGGAGTACAACATACTCACCCAGTACTATCAGATCGTAAGCGGCGTCAAACAGTTCATCGAGCTCACGAACCTTGCCGCCGGCACCGCGGATCTGTTCGACACTTCGACGCCGCCGACCAACGTCACCGACGCCGACGTCCAGGCCGAGGTGAAGAAATATCTGACGACTCATACCGTCGACTACAGCACCATCTACGCGGTTGTCATCCCCAGTACCTCCTATTCCTCCGATAGTGGCGAGGACTCCTGCGGTGGGCCGAACGTCGCCTACTGTGCCTATCGCAGCTGGTTCGGCAGCGGCTCCACGGCGGTGAAATACACCATCCAGCCCTATGCAAGCTGCAGCGGCTGTCAGATGTCGGGCTGGACACCGGCGCAGAACGAGGAGCACTTCGTCGTGCACGAGGTCGGCGACACGGTGACCAACCCGGTGGGTACCGGCTGGTTTAGCGCCACCGGTGAAGGTGTCGAAGACGTGTGCGCCTGGTCGCCGCCTCCATTCCTCTCCGGCGGCTACGGCTACCAGTACCAGTGGTCGAATGCGGCGTCAGGTTGTGCCAAGACGCGGTAGTCGAACTTCCTGCGTACGCCACTTGACTCCTTACCGATGCGCACCTAACATGCCGATCGTAAGGAGGCGTCGTGCCCAAGACCACGCTGACATCGAAGGGGCAGGTCACCATCCCGAAGGAGATCCGGCAGCGCCTGGGGCTCAGGCAGGGCGACCAGCTGATCTTCCACTTCGATGAGTCGGGGAGGCTGACCGTTGAGCCCGCTTCCCCGAATCTTCTGGGCGATCTTCCCGGCTTGCTACATCACCGCGCAGGGAAGCGCCCAGCAACGATCGAGGAGATGGACGAGGCGGTGCGCAAGGCGGCACGGAAGCGGTTCGTCCGCGAGACGAGAGGGTGATCGCTGTAGACACCAATGTCCTGCTGCGCCTGATCGTGGCCGATGACCCGAGGCAGGCCGCGTTGGCACGGCGCCTGATCGAGGAGGCGCTCAGCGAGGGCATCACCTGCTTCGTGAGCACCCCGGTGCTGTGCGAGCTGGAATGGGTCCTGGGAAGCCGCTACCAGGTACCAAGGACAGAGCTTGCGGCGGTCCTGGAGCGCCTGTTCGACCAGGCCGTCTTCGTGTTCGAGGATCGCGGCGTCCTGCTGCAAGCGCTCGCTGCATACCGGCAAGGCCGCGCCCAGTTCGCGGACCATCTGATCAGTGTCAAGGCACAGGCTTTCGGAGCCACCACCACCTGGACCTTCGATCGCGCCCTGCGTAAGTCCGCCGGATTCTCGATCCTCGACTAGAGCAGCGTCCCGCAGCAGCTCCCCAGAGGGCAGTGGCCGGGCCGTGAGATGCGGGTCGTGCGAAAACGCGCGCCGCGCGGAGGGGGTTATGATCCCGGGAAATGATCCTGGAGACGCGGGGGTTGCGCAAGGAGTTCCAGGGGTTCGTCGCGGTCGACGGCATCGACCTGCGGGTCCGCCCCGGCACGATCCACGCTCTCATCGGCCCGAACGGCGCCGGCAAGACGACGGTCTTCAACCTGCTGACCCGGTTCCTTCCCGCGACCTCGGGCACCATCCTCTACCAGGGCCGGGACGTGACCCGGCTCCGCCCGGCGGCGGTGGCGCGGCTGGGGCTCGTCCGCTCGTTCCAGATCTCGGCGGTGTTCCCGCACCTCACGGTCTTCGAGAACGTGCGGGTCGCTCTGCAGCGGCGGCTCGGGACCTCTTTCCAATTCTGGCGCTCCCAGCGCAGCCTCGAGGTGCTCGATGCGCGGACCATGGAGCTGCTCGAAGCGGTCGACCTCGCCGGCCAGGCCCGAGCCAGCACCGTCGAGCTCTCCTACGGCCGCAAGCGGGCGCTCGAGCTGGCGACGACCCTGGCGCTCGAGCCCGAGCTGATGCTCCTCGACGAGCCGACCCAGGGGATGGGCCGCGAGGACGTCGGCCGGGTGGTGGCGCTCATCCGCAAGCTGTCCGCGGGGCGCACGGTCCTCATGGTGGAGCACAACCTGTCGGTGGTCGCCGACCTCTCCGACACCATCACCGTGCTGGCGCGCGGCAGCGTGCTGGCGGAGGGCGCCTACGCCGAGGTCTCCCGCGACCCGGCGGTGCTCGAGGCCTACATCGGGACCGAGCCGTGACCAGCGCCCGCGAGCCACGCCACGAGCTGCTGCGGGTGACGGACCTGCATGCCTTCTACGGCGAGTCGCACATCCTCCATGGGATCGACCTGCAGGTGCGGCAGGGAGAGATCGTGACGCTGCTCGGCCGCAACGGCTCGGGGCGGACGACCACGCTCAAGTCCGTCCTCGGCCTGGTCCGGCGCCGGACCGGTTCGATCGTCATGAACGGCCGCGAGACGATCGGCCTGCCGCCCCACCGCGTCGTTCGCCTCGGCATCGGCTACTGCCCCGAGGAGCGCGGCATCTTCGCCAGCCTCTCGACCGAGGAGAACCTGACGTTGCTGCCGCGGATCGGTGCGGGCGGCATGACCGACGAGGCGATCTACGGCATGTTCCCGAACCTGCTGGAGCGGCGGCAGAGCCAGGGGACGCGCCTCTCCGGCGGCGAGCAGCAGATGCTCGCCATGGCCCGCATCCTCCGCGTCGGCGCGCGCCTGCTGCTGCTCGACGAGATCACCGAAGGGCTTGCGCCGGTGATCGTGCAGACCCTGGGACGCGTGGTGCGGACGCTCAAGCAGCAGGGTTTCACCATCATCCTGGTCGAGCAGAACTTCCGCTTCGTCGCACCGCTCGCGGACCGCCACTACCTGATCGAGCACGGCCGCATCGTCGACATGATCCCGCAGGACGCGCTGCCGGGGAACGTGGCGACGCTGCAGCGATTCCTCGGTGTCTGAAGGCGTGAGGCCCATCGCAACATCCATCGCAAGGGAGGACTCATGGCACGAATCGTTCACAACCTCTTTCTGACCGCCGCGCTGGCCCTCTTCGCCGCCGGATCTGCCACCGCGCAGATCACCGACGGCGTCGTCAAGGTGGGAGTGCTGACCGACATGACCGGCGCCTACTCGGACCTCGCCGGCGCCGGCTCGGTCATCGCGGCCCAGATGGCGGCGGAGGACTTCGGCGGCAAGGTGCTCGGCAAGCCGATCGTCATCATCAGCGCCGATCACCAGAACAAGGCCGACGTCGCCTCCAGCATCGCGCGCAAGTGGTTCGACGAACAGCAGGTGGACGCCATCGCCGACCTGGTCTCGAGCTCCACCGCGCTGGCGGTCATGCCGGTGGCCGCGGAAAAGAAGCGGATCACCCTGCTCTCCGGCCCCGGCTCGACGCCGATCGCCGGCGACAAGTGCACCCCCTACAACGTCCACTACACGTACAACACCTACGCCATGGCGGCCGGCACCGGCCGCGCGGTGGTGCAGAAGGGCGGCAAGACCTGGTTCTTCATCACCGCCGACTACGTCTTCGGCAAGTCGCTGGAGGCGGACACCTCGAAGGTGGTCGAGGTGGCGGGCGGCAAGGTCCTCGGCGACGTGAAAGCGCCGTTCCCCACCACCGACTTTTCCTCCTACCTGCTGCAGGCCCAGGCCTCGGGCGCCAAGATCGTCGGCCTCGCCAACGCCGGCGCGGACACCATCAACGCCATCAAGCAGGCGAACGAGTTCGGCCTCACCAAGAAGCAGAGCCTGGCGGGGCTGCTGGTGTTCCTGTCGGACGTCCACAGCCTCGGCCTGCCCACGGCCAAGGGAATGTACCTGACCACGGCGTTCTACTGGGACCGCGACGAGGCCAGCCGCAAATGGTCGAAGCGGTTCTTCGAACGCCACAAGAAGATGCCCACCATGGTCCAGGCCGGCGTCTACTCGGAGCTGATGCACTACTTCGAGGCCATCAAGGCCGCGGGCACCGACGACCCGGACAAGGTGATGGCCAAGATGCGCGAGCTGCCGGTGAACGATTTCTTCGCCAGGAACGGCCGCATCGGCGCCGACGGGCTGCATCGTCACGACATGTACCTCGCCCAGGTCAAGTCGCCCGAGGAATCCAAGTACCCCTGGGACTACTACAAGATCATCAAGACCATCCCGGCCGCCGAGGCCTTCGAGGCGCCCGACCCCGCCTGTCCGCTGGTGAAGAAGTAAGGGCGAGGCGCCGGCCCGCATGCTCCAGGTGCTCAGCGGCCAGCTTCTCATCGGCCTCATCAACGGCTCGTTCTACGCGCTGCTGAGCCTGGGCCTGGCCGTCATCTTCGGCCTGCTGAACGTGGTGAACTTCGCACACGGCGCCCAGTACATGCTGGGCGCCTTCGTCGCCTGGATCGGGCTGCAATACTGCGGGATCGGCTATTGGTGGGCGCTCGTCCTGACGCCGCTCGTCGTCGGCCTCTGCGGCATCGTCTTCGAACGGCTCTGCCTGCGGCGCCTCCGGGGCCTCGATCCGCTCTACAGCCTGCTGCTCACGTTCGGGCTGGCCCTGGTGCTGGAGGGGATCTTCCAGAACGCCTTCGGGATCTCCGGCAACTCCTATCCGGTGCCCGCGGCGCTGCAGGGGGGCACGGACCTGGGCTTCATGTACCTGCCGCGGTACCGGGCCTGGGTGGTCATGGTTTCGCTGACGGTCTGTTTCGGGAGCTGGTTCGTCATCGAGAAGACGCGCCTCGGGG
>DATGHG010000205.1:0-3580 GCA_035308185.1 Thermoanaerobaculia bacterium
CCGCTCGCCGCCCTGCAGCAGGCGGCCGAGGCGGTGGACGACCGCCTGTTGACGCTGCTGTCGGCGCTCGGGCCGGAAGCCGTGGCCGCCGACCCGGGCCTGCCGCTGCGCCTGCTACCCCGTCTGGCGGCGATGCCGCCGCTTTCGGCCCCGCGGCGCCAGCTGCTCGGCATCCGTCTGCGTTCCGGCGGCGCCGGCCGCTCGCTGGGCCACGGCCCGGGCAGCGCGCGCTCGGGCATCGAGCGGCGCGGCGACCTGCGCTCGCTGCTGCCGTCGCAGCTGGCGCTGCCGCCCGCGCTGTTGACCAGCCGCCACCTGCGCGGCGAGCTGCTGTACCGCGCACGCACCGGCGAGGAGGCGCCGCGCCTGCGGCCGGCGGTGCTGGTGCTCGACGTCTCGCCGCCGAGCTACGGACCGGTCGAGGCCACGACCCGCCTGGCAGCTCACGTGCTGGCCTCGTCCCTGCTCCAGGCCGGCCTGCCGGTGGTGCTGGTGACCGCGGGGGGACGCGGCGAGGTCTACTCGCTCGATCGCCTCGCCGACCTGGTCGAGATCTGGACCCGCCGCAGCCTCGAGCCGGCGGCGGCCGGCCAGTCCCTGCGCGCGGCGCGGGCGCTGCGAGAGACCCTGCGGGAAGGTCCGCTCGAGCCTGCCGTGGTGCTGCTGGCACACGCCTACTTCGGCGCCGAGGACCAGCCGCCGGCGCTATCCTGCCTGCGCGGGCTGTTCGTGCAGTACCCGGGTCAGCAGGTCCGGCCGCCGCTGGCAGCTGCATGCGAGCGCTGGGAGAGCGTCGCCGCGGGCGAGACCGCGACGCTGGCCGACCGCCTCGCCCGGGTGGCGGGATGAGCGAACCGTCCGCGCCAGCGGCAGGGACGGACGACCTGATCTCGATCCCCTCCCTGCTCTTGGTGTCACGATCGTTCGAGATCAATTCCATCAGCTGGTCTCCCGACGGCACGCGCCTGGCCCTCGGCGATGACGAGGGCGCCGTGGAGGTGATCACGCCGGAGGGCCGGACTCTCTGGCGACGAATCGAGGAAGGAGGCAGTATCTGGTCCGTCGACTGGTCTCCCCAAGGCGACTGGTTGGCGAGCTTGTCCGACAGAGCTGTGGTCAGACTTTGGGACCCGCAAACCGGCTCGTCCCGCCGGTTGTCTTCCCCTTCCGAGCCTAGCTCGTTCAAGAGCTCCCTGGCCTGGTCACCGGGGTCCGACCGGCTGCTGTGGACCGAGCAGAATGAGCTGAGGGTAGCCACCTCCGACAGCGGCCGCCTGCTCTTCAGCTGTACGGATTCGGACGTGATTCGAGCAGCAGCCTGGTCCCCTGATGGGTCGAGGATCGCTTCCTGTTCGCAGAATGGAAGGGTTCGGCTCTGGAACGGCGAGAGCGGAGCTCCCCTGGTGATCGATCCTCAGGAAGGTAGCCTTTGGAGCCTTCACTGGTCACCCGACGGCAAGCTCCTCGCTTCGGCCACCTTTGATGGGACCTTGCGGGTGTGGGATCCCGTCGCCAATCGGGGCCGAGTAGCGCGGCGCTTCGACGTGACCGGTCTTAGAACGCTGAGCTGGTCGCCGAGAGCCGACCGGATCGCAATTGGAGGATCGAGGGGATGGGTTCGGATCGTCGACGTCGAAGACGGTCGCGAGATGGCCACGCTGACGGGCACACCCGGGCGTATTTGGTCGGTAGCGTTCTCGCCCGACGGTTCGCGCCTCGCCGCAAGTGGACAAGGGTTTCAGATCGGCGAGGTCGGCGCTATCTTATCGCCGCGAGCTTCGCAGGCAGGCGAGAATCTTGCGACCTATGCCGCACGGCAGGCAGCGACGGTGGGACGATGCCCACCGAAGGTGCCCCGAGAGCTCTGGGTTCCAAGCCTGCCGCAGGCCGAAGGGGCGTGCCTCGGCGTGCTGCAAGGACTCGCGGACAGCTCCAATCCTCATCAACCAGGAGTGGACATCTTCGCTGACGGCCTAACCTTGGCCACCGGCCATCCTGATGGGACTGTCCGGTGTTGGGACCTGAGATCGGGGCTGCCGATCTGGACCGGCGAGGAGCGGCACGCCCGGCGAGTCAACGACGTCAAGGTGTCGCCGCAATCCACGCTGGTTGCTTCGGTTTCTGACGACCAAACCCTGCGGATCTGGGCCGCGGCGACGGGCGACTGCATCCGGACTCTGGATGTCGGTGCCAGAGGTCTTCGAGCTGCGTGGTCTCCAGCCGGCGACCAGGTGGCCGCTGCAGGCGTGAATGGCACGATCATGATCTGGAATTGGCCGAGTGGCGAGCTGGTGACCCCGAACATGACCACCGATGGAAGCGTTTGGGGAGTGAGCTGGTCACCCGACGGCCGCCTCCTGGCGTCCACCTCAACAAATAACACGCTCCGCATCCGGGACGCTCGCAGCTGGCTGCCCCTACAGTCGATCAACGCCCATTCTGCTTGGCTGACGGACGTGCAATGGTCACCGGATGGCAACACGTTGGCCTCGAGCTCGAGGGACTCGACTATTGCCCTCTGGGATACGCAGACTTGGGAGCTGCGGCTGCGTTACGGAAACCACGAGAGAAAGGATTATGGTGTGAACTGCCTCGCCTGGTCGCCGGATGGATCGCGGGTCGCCTCGGCGGGGTATGACCAGGTCGTGCGTGTCTGGGAGTCATCGACCGGGCGCGACGTTGCCCAGTTCCCGTTTCCAGAGGAGTACGCCTGGCGTCTCGCCTGGTCTCCCGACGGCGCCTTCCTGGCGTCGTCTCACGTGGGCGCCGTGTACCGCTTCTGGGACACCCGCCACCTCACGGCCGGACATTCCGAGTCTGTCGCTCTACCCGCCGCGGGTCCGCTGCCGCGAGAGCTGGCCGTGCTGCCCGCGGCCCTCGCCGGCCTTCATCGCCTGGGCCTCTATCCTCCGCTGTCCCTGCTCGCGGGCCTCCTCGATCAGCTCGGTGGACGCCAGGAAGGGAGGACTCTCGGCCGGGACGAGGAGTCACTCGCCGCTCTCGGCAAGATCCCGGGGCTCCGCGAGCTGGCGAACCTGCGCTGGCCGGCGGCGGCACGGGTGGGCCTCGCCTCGCTGCTGCTGCGCGAGGCTCCGTTCGAAGGCTGGCGGTCCCCGGCCGCCTTTTCCGCCGCAGAGGTCTCCGCGGCGATCGGCCGAGCCCTTCGCAGCGACACCGTGGAGCCCCAGGCCCCGCCGCCGCCGCTCGCCGCCCTGCAGCAGGCGGCAGAGGCGGTCGACGACCGCCTGTTGACGCTGCTGTCGGCGCTCGGGCCGGAAGCCGTGGCCGCAGATCCCGGCCTGCCGCTGCGCCTGCTGCCCCGGCTGCCGGCGATGCCGCCGCTGTCCGCCCCGCGGCGCCGGTTGCTCGGCATCCGTCTGCGCTCCGGCGGCGCCGGCCGCTCGCTGGGCCACGGTCCGGGCAGCGAGCGCTCGGGCGTCGAGCGGCGCGGCGACCTGCGCTCGCTGCTGCCGTCGCAGCTGGCGCTACCGCCCGCGCTCTTGACCAGCCGCCACCTGCGCGGCGAGCTGCTGTACCGCGCACGCACCGGCGAGGAGGCGCCGCGCCTCCGGCCGGCGGT
>DATGHG010000206.1:0-17998 GCA_035308185.1 Thermoanaerobaculia bacterium
CGCAGAACGCGCTGCGGCTGCATTTCGGCCTGGGCGAGGCGGCGAGCGCCGAGGCGGTGACGGTGCGCTGGCCGGCCTCGGGCGCGGTGGAACGGTTCGCCGACGTGGCGGGGGACCGCATCCTGGCGCTGGTCGAGGGGAGCGGGCGGCTGATCGAGCGGCGCTATCCGGCGCCGGCCGAGCGGCGCTATCCGGAACCGGCGCGCCGGGAGAGCGAGCGGCCGGCCGCGGAGCCGGCGCCGGCGCCGGCGCGCTGAGCGCGGGTGGAACGATTGGTGGCAATCACATCTTGCTTCGGACCGGTTAGGAGGGGAGTCGCTGATGATCCAGAGGCGCGATTGTTTGAAGATCGGCCTGGTGGCAGGCGGTGGCGCCTTGCTGGCGCGCCGCGGCGTCGAGGCCCAGGACCCGAAGGAGCTGCTCAAGTTCCTCTGTCCGCCGGACGGAGAGGCCCCTGACTCGCAGACCCCGAGCCCCAAGGCGCGCCCGTTCGTCGCGCCGCTGTTCGTGCCGCCGATCAAACAGCCGGTGGCGGCGCTGGTGCCGCCTCCCGACCCGCGCGCCCACCAGCGCTACGAGGAGTTCCTGCCGCAGAAGCTCTACCAGATCCGCGAGGAGGAGTTCCGCTGGGTCTACCACCCCGACCCGCCCTACGCCGCCGGCAGCTGGTCGTGGGGCTTCGACGGCTCGACCCCCGGACCCACCTACCACGCGCGCTACGGCGAGCCGATCCTGGTGCGGCGGGTCAACGGCCTGCCGCCGGTCGGCTTCGGCCACGTCGGCTTCGCCCTGCCCTCCACCAGCACCCATCTCCACAACGGACATACCGCTTCGGAGAGCGACGGCAGCCCCCAGGACTGGATCGATTCGGGCGAGTTCTGGGACCATCACTACGGCAACTTCCCCTCCAACCACGACCCGCGCGAGAAGCTGGCGACGCTCTGGTACCACGACCATCGCCTCGACTTCACCGCCGCCAACGTCTATGCCGGGCTGGACGGTTTCTATCTGCTCTTCGACGAGCAGGACTCGGGCAACGAGAACGACCCCAATCCCGAGGCGTGGCGCCTGCCCAGCGGCAAGTACGACGTGCCGCTCATCCTGCACGATGTGCTGTTCGACGCCAACGGCCAGGTGCGGTGGAGCCCGTTCAACACCGCCGGCATCCTGGGCGACCGCTACACGGTGAACCGCCGGATCCAACCGTTCTTCCAGGTCGAGCGGCGCAAGTATCGCTTCCGCATCCTCAACGGCGGACCGTCGCGCTTCTACCAGCTGTTCCTGAGCTCCCACAAGAACTTCACCGTCATCACCGGCGACGGCAACTTCCTGCCCGCGCCGCTCGAAGCCGAGAGCATCTACCTGAGCGTCGCGCAGCGCGTCGACGTGATCATCGATTTCGCGCAGTACGACGTGGGCGCCAAGGTCGAGCTGTTGAACAAGCTGCGGCAGAACCAGGGCCAGGGCCCCACCGGCGGCCTCTGGGACCGCGGCGACCCGCTCATCCAGTTCCAGGTGATCGCGGCGACGGGCAGCGACCCCAGCCGCGTGCCCGACAAGTTCCGCCCGCTGCCGCCCATCGACATGAGCCTGGTCAAGCAGGAGCGCACCTGGGTCTTCGACTACGTGGGCGGCCTGTGGACGGTGAACGGCAAGGTGATGGATCCCAACCGCATCGACGCCGGCATCGAGCGCGGCACCTCCGAGATCTGGACGATCAGGAACGGCGGCAACAACTGGTCCCATCCCATCCACAGCCATTTCACCGAGTACATGCTGCTCGAGGTCAACGGCAGGCCGGTGACCTACGACCAGATCCAGTCAGGCCCCCAGGAGTCCGGCGAGAAGTCGCAGCTGGAGAGCTACTTCAGCGAGGCTGCATCGGAGAAGAAGCCGGTGGTGCGCTTCATGGGCGGCAGGCGGCGGGACATCGCCACGCTGCTGCCGGGCGACGAGATCAAGATCTACATGCACTGGACCGATTTCCTCGGCAAGTACGTGATGCACTGCCACAACGTGGTGCACGAGGACCACGCGATGATGGTGCGCTGGGACATCGTGGAGCCGGGGAAGGGATTCACCGGTCCGCGCTCCGCCGCGGAGGTCTACGGCAGGCCCGACGAGCCGCCGCACATGGAGGCGCGGCCGGCGAGCCCCACGGCGCAGGAGGACCAGGGGCCGCCGCCGACGCCGCCGATCCAGCACTGATCCTGGCGCCGGGGGAGGCGCCGCACCGGCCGCCCCCCGCCCATCGCGAGCGCGGCTCGATGCCGCGGAGAGGAATGCGGCCATGAACAGACGAAAGCTGTTGACCACCATCGCCAAGGGCGCGGCCGTGGCGGCCCTGCCCGGGATCGGCGCCGCCGGCGCCGCCGGAAGCAGCGCGCGGCAGCCCGGCGCCGGGGTCGAGGGCGGCGACTGCGGCGCTCCTGCCGGCACCTTCCCGAACGTCCTGGTCACCTCGCACGAGAACCGCGAGGCGCTTTTCTATCGCGACCTGATCCAGGGCAAGACGGTGATGATCAATTTGATGTCGATCGCCGGCGAAGCGGCGAACCCGGTGACCGCCAGCCTGGCCGAGGTCCAGGAGGCGCTCGGCGACCGCCTGGGGCGCGATGCCTTCATGGTCTCGATCACCGTCGATCCGGTGCGCGACACGCCGCACGCGCTGCGCGAGTTCGCCGCCCGCCACGGTGCGCGGCCGGGCTGGGTGTTCGTGACCGGCGAGCCGGCGGCGATCGAGGTCCTGCGCCGCAGCCTGTTCGCGCATCCCGGCCATCATTTGACGGCGCCGGGGACGGCGCCGGGCGCGGCGGCGGGCGAGACGCCGGGGGCGGCGATGGTCGAGGATTGCTCGCTCGGCATCGTGCGCTACGGCAATGACGCGGCCGGCCTGTGGGGCTCGTCGCCGGCACGCTCGAACACCGCCTGGCTGGCGGCGCGCCTCTCCTGGGTGGCGAACGGCAGCCGGGTCGAAGGGCCGCCGCGACGGCGCGGGCCGGCGCCGCTGGCCCTGCTGCTCGCCGGCCTGCTGATGGTGAGCCTGGCGGGTGGTGCCGGCCGATCGGCGGCCGCCGGCGCCGCCAGCGTGGCCGATGAGGGGTCCGAACCCTCGGTCGCCACCACCAGCATGGCCGCCGTCGCCGGCACCGGCCCCGGCGCCGACTGCGGCGCCCCCGGCGGCGCCCCGGTCAGCGGCCCCTATCAGCATCCCCATCCGCAGGGCATGCCGCCCCGGTCGACGGTGACCACCGTCGGCGACACCACGACGGTATCGAGCGGCGCCAGCCTGTTCGCGCCCAGCCTGCCCTTTCTCGACCCGCCGGGCACGAACTTCCTGCCGACCGTCTACACCGATCTCTTCGACCATGCCGGGAATTGCATCTTCAACACGCTGCCGTCCACGCCCACCGTGCCCTACAACCTGCTCGACGGCGATCCGCTGGTGAGCCAGATCAACCCGGTGTCGCCGCGCGACGACCTGGCGGGCGTCTGGGACACGGTCGAGAAGTACGTGGACTCCGGCGACGATCCGGAAGCCACGGTCAACCGGGCCGTCGTGCTGCTCGCGATCCAGCGCGGCATCGACATCCTGGAAGGCAATCCGGTCGCCGGCCGCGCCTACAGCGGCTTCCCCGTGCTGCACTACGACGGGCCCGACAAGTTGAAGCAGGTGCAGCCGATCCACGACGACAAGGGCCAGGTCGTCGGCGGCGAGGTTCACGTCCACCAGATCTGGTACGACAGCCACCTGGAGTCCGACACCGCCTTCCTGGACGTGAGCCTGGTCCCGGAGGTTCCCTGGACGATCGTCTACACCGTCGACGTGCTGAACCGCGGCGAGGACGATTTCTCGCCTTTCGTCATGTATTCGGACCCGACCGCCGGCACGCCCGCGCCGCCGCTGGCCGCCATGGATCAGGCATTCTTTCCGATGCGCGACGGCACGCGCAGCGTCTTCCGGGTCAAGATGGCTCCGGGCAAGTACTACCACCTGGTCTACAACTGGGGCTGGCGCATGCATCCGCCGCGCGCCCAGGTGATGGAAGACGCCGCCACCAAGGTCGACGGCGTGAGCCTCCCGCAGTGGGAGATCGGCGTCTTCGGGCCGTCGCCGCGATCGAGCGAGGCGGCGAAGCAGAAGGCGATCGACCGGATCGCCGTGTGGGCGCCCGAGAGGAAGATGTGGCACGCTCTGTACAAGGCGATCGAGGCCGTGAGCAAGAACGACCTCCCGGCGCTCACCGCCCTGCTGGACGAAGGGCGTTCGGCTTACTTCGACTGGACCGACCGCACCAAGCTGCCGACCGGCGTCAAGGTCGATCCCAACTCCGATCTCACCCTGTTCTACGCCAACAACACCATCTACGGCGAATGGCAGGACGGCAACCTGCGGATCTTCCCGCGCTGGCAGACGCGCGGCGCCTCGGTGAAGGTGACCCTGCTCAACGGCGACTTCTTCGAGCATGGCTACGCGGTGGTGGACTTCGGCGGCGCCCGCGGCTGGGAGAACCAGTTCAAATCCTCGGTCAAGGTGGGCGGCTCGGGGTGCTGGTTCACCTTCGGCCGGGTCTACTGGTATCCGGTGGTGGCGCCGATGGGGGCCATGGGGGCCATGCCCGCGGTCCCGATGATCACCGTGCCGCAGGCCGATCCGCAGAATTCCCACAACTTCGGCAAGAGCTACGTCAACATCACTTTCAACTTCGATCCGTCGCGGCGGCTGCGGTTCTACCAGTTCGATCCGGTGCACCACGACGAGGCCATCTTCTCGGTGCATTAGTGACAGGGGTTGCGGCGATCCATTGCGCCATCCGGCGGGCGGCGCCGGCGTTGCTCGGCAGCCTGCTGGTCTGGGCGCCGGCCCCGGCGCCGGGCGCCGAGGCGCGCTACGTCCGTGCGGCCGCTGACTACCGGCCTCCCGACGTCACCCTGGTGGACCAGGCCGGCGCGCCGGTGCGGCTGGGGGAGGCGCTGGCCGGCGGCGGCCCGGTCCTGCTGCAATTCATCTTCACCACCTGCTCGACGATCTGCCCGGTCATGTCCGGCACCTTCGCCGCCGTCCAGGAGACGCTGCCGGAGGCGCGCCTGGTGTCGATCTCGATCGATCCCGAGGTCGATACGCCGGCGCGGTTGGCGGAGTATGCGCGCCGCTTCGGCGCCGGGCCGCGCTGGCGGCTGCTCGGCGGGCGGCTGGACGACGTGATCGCGATCGAGCAGGCGTTCGACGCCTATCGCGGCAACAAGATGCGGCATGAGCCGCTGACCTTCGTCCACACCGGACCGGAGCGCCCCTGGCTGCGGCTCGAGGGTTTCCCGAGCGCCGCGGAGCTGGCGGCGGAGGTCCGTCAGGCCGGCCGGGAGGCGGCCTCGGCGGTGGAGCGGGGCCGGCGCATCTATCGCGACGGGGTCCTGCCGTCCGGCCGCCCGCTGCGCGGTCTCGTCCAGGGCGACGTACCGGTTGCCGGCACCCGGCTCGCCTGCGCGAGCTGCCACCGGCCGAGCGGCTTCGGCGGCGTCGAAGGGGGGACGCTGGTGCCGCCGGTGACCGGCCCGGCGCTGTTCTCCGGCGCGGAGCCCTCGGCTGCCGAGCTGTTCGGCAAGCTCTACCAGGAGGAGCTCTCGCCGGCGTCGTGGACCCGGCTGCGGGCGGCGCGGGACCACCCGGCCTACACCGCGGCGAGCCTGGCGGCGGCACTGCGGCACGGCACCGACCCCGATGGCCGGGCACTCGACCCGATGATGCCGCGCTATGAGCTCGAAGCGGCAGACCTCGACGATCTCGCGGCCTATCTCCGCACGCTGGCGGCGACGCCGGCGCCGGGCGTGGAAGCCAAGGCGGTCCATTTCGCGGTGGTGGTGGCGCCGGACGTGGACGAGGGCAGCAAGCGGGCGATGCTCGACGTCGTGGCAGCGTATTTCCGCTACCGCAACGCCGAGACTCGCCACCTGCTCGATCGCCCGGCGCCGTCGCCGGGGACCAGGGCGAATGTCCGCGAGACCTGGCGCGAGTGGGTGCTGCACGTCTGGCAGCTCGCCGGGCCGCCGGCGACCTGGACGGCGCAGCTGGCCCGGAGCTACGGCGAGCAGCCGGTCTTCGCCCTGTTGAGCGGCCTGGGCGCCGGCGAGTGGCAGCCGGTGCACGACTTCTGCGAGCGCACCGCGGTGCCCTGCGTCTTCCCGAACGTCGATCTGCCGGTGGCCGCGCCGGCCGGCGCCTGGAACCTCTACCTGTCGGCAGGCCTGACGCTCGAGGCGCGGGCGCTGGGGCGCCACCTGGCGGCGGCGGTGCCGCGCGCCGCCGCCGCCCACTCCAGATGGGCCGGCGACACCACGTCGCCGCCGGTGAACAGCTCCTCGACCGGCGCCATGGCGTCGGCTTCAGCGGCATCGGCAGCGAGTTTCGCGTCACCGGCGGCGGTGCCGGAGGCGCCGCCAGCGGTGGCGGCGGGCCGGCCGGCGAGGATCGTCCAGGTGTTTCGCGACCGGCCGGAGGGACGGGTGCCGGCAGCTGCGTTGCGCGAGGCGCTACGCGGCGTCGAGGATCTGAGCCTTGCCGACCTCGCACTCGGTGCCGGCGCCGGCGGGTTGGCAGCTGCCGCCGCCAAGCTCCGGGCGCTGGGCGGTGTGCGGTCGGGCGGCCCCGCGGCGCTCGCGGCGCCGGCGGCGCCCCTGGCGGTGGTGCTTTGGCTCGACCGCGGCGACCTGGAGGCCCTGGCGCCGGCGATCGCGGCGAGCGGCGCCGCGGCGATCTATCTCTCCTACAGCCTGCTCGGGGAGGAGCTGCCACCGCCGGAGGCAATGGCGGCACTGCCGCCGGCCTTGCGCGGCCACACCTTCCTGACTTTTCGCTACGCCCTACCGGGGAACCCCGCGCCCCAGGCCCGGCGGGCGCGGGGTTGGCTGCTGGCGCGCGGCGTGGCGGCCACGCACGAGCGCCTCGAGCTCGACACCCTGTTCACCCTGGCCGCCGCCGACGACGCGCTGGACCGCATGTCCGGCCGTTTCTCCCGCGACTATTTCGTGGAAACCCTGGAGCGCGAGGTCGAGCGGGCCGCCAACCCCGGGGTTTACCCTCGACTCGGCCTGGGGGCCGGGCAGCGCTTCGCCTCTCATGGTTGCTACGTCGTCAGGGCCGCCCCGGAAGCTGCCGGCGGGTTGGCTGCCGCCAGCGATTGGATCGTGCCTTGAGCGCCGGATGCCCGGCGGCCGGCGGGAAGCGGCAAAGCGGCAGGACGGAGCGGCTCGGGATGGATCTTTTCTCATACCCGGATACCTATACTTTTTGGCTCGCTTCGTCGTTAAATAGCATGCATCACACAGAGTCCGGCAGCGCTCCGCGTACCGCGGGGCCGGCGCGTGGAGCTCCGGAGAGACGTGGATTCATGGGCAGCCAAAGTGTCCCTCGCAAGCTCGGCCTGATGCCCTGGTTGGTGATGGCATCCCTGTTGGGCGGCGGCGGCTGCGCGATGGGCCAGACCGGCGGCCGGGCGCTCGCCGCGGTGCCGCCCATCGCCGGGGAGCCGGCGCCGGAGGGCCGGCCGCCGGCCGCGGTTGCCGCCTCGGCCGCGGTTGCCCCCCAGGCCACGGCGCTGCGCGGGCCGGCGGGACGTGCCGAGGCCGGCGATCGTGGACGCTGGTTCGAGGACGTGACGCGGCGGGCGGGGCTGGCGGTGGCGCATCACAATCGGGCCTTCCACAACCCTTATGCGGACATCATGGCCGGGTACACCTCGCTGGGCGCGGCGGCGGCGGCGGCCGACTACGATGGCGACGGCTACGAGGACCTGTTCGTCACCGATTCTTCCGAGGGCGGCAGGAACCACCTCTTCCACAACAACGGCGACCTGACCTTCACCGACGTGGCGGAGGCGGCGGGAGTCGCCGCCGGTAACGACGCCGAGAACGCCACCGCCGACGCCATCTGGTTCGACTACAACAACGACGGCCGCCCGGATCTCTTCGTGGTGCGCTTCGGCCACAGCCAGCTGTTCGAGAACCTGGGCAACGGCAAGTTCAAGGACGTCACCAAGCAAGCGGGGCTCGACCGCTACCTCAACAGCATCTCGGCGATCGCCTTCGATTACGATCACGACGGCTACCTCGACCTGTTCGTCGCCAATTACTTCCCGCCGGTGAACCTGTTTCATCCCGGCACGCCGCGCTTCTTCCCGGAGAGCTTCGAGACCGCCAAGAACGGCGGCGGCGTCACCGTCTATCACAACAACGGCAACGGCACTTTCACCGACGTCACCGCCAAGGTAGGCCTGGCAGGGATCAGCGGCTGGACGCTGGACCTCGGCCACGGCGATGCCGCCAACGACGGCTGGGACGACCTCTACGTGGCCTGCGACTTCGGGACCGATTACTTTTTCCTCAACAATCACGACGGCACCTTCGCGGACCGCACCGCCACGGCGATCGGCTACGACACCAAGAAGGGGATGAACGCCGACTGGGGCGATTACGACAACGACGGCTGGCTCGACGTCTTCGTCACCAACATCACCGACGACTACATGCGCGAGGGCAACTTCCTCTGGCACAACAACGGCAACCTGACGTTCACCGACGTGGCGCGCGAGACCGGCACCTGGGAGACCGGCTGGGGTTGGGCGGGGAAGTTCTTCGATTACGACAACGACGGCTGGCTGGACCTCTACGTGGTCAACGGCTGGGTGTCGGCGGGGCCGCAGAGTTACGTCCCCGACGTCTTCGCGATGATCGTGCGCCCGGGGGTGGACCTCGCCGACGCGCGCAGCTGGCCGCCGATGGGCGACAAGAGCCTGTCCGGCTACGAGAAGAAGAAGCTCTTCCACAACGAGGGCGGCCAGCTGTTCCGCGACCAGGCGGCGCGGCACGGGCTGGATTCGGTGCGTGACGGGCGCGGCATCGTGGTCGCCGACTTCGACAACGACGGCCGCATGGACCTCTTCGTCACCAACGCCAATGCGGAGCCCTACCTCTACCACAACGTCCTGCCCACCGGCGCCCACTGGCTGGAGCTGGAGCTCGAGGGGCGCAGGTCCAATCGCGACGCGGTGGGGGCGAAGGTGTGGGTGACCCCGGCCGCGGGGAGCGGGCCTGGCGGACGCGGTCCCCGCATGCTGAGGTTCGTCGACGGCGGCAACGGATTTGCCTCGCAGAGCACCAAGCGGCTGCATTTCGGCCTGGGCGCCGCGGCGGCGGCGGAGCAGGTGGAGGTGCAGTGGCCGTCGGGGCTGCGCCAGAGTTTCGCCGGCGTGGCGGCGGACCACATCTACCGCCTGGTGGAGGGCGATGCGGCGCTGACGCCGGGTCGGGCGGAGCAGCGCGCCGCGGCGCGCCGGCAAACGGGGAGCCCGCGATGAGGCAAGCGACGGTGCTGCAGGCCCAGCTCGCGATGGCCGCGATGGCCGCGATGGCCGCGCTGGCGACGACCCTGTCCGGCGGCGCGGCGCTCGCGGCCCAGGCGCCGCCGGCACTGGTCGCACGCGCGCCGGGGGCGGCGCCGGCGCCGCCTGCATCGGGACAGCCGGCACCGGTGAAGCAGGCGCCGGCGATGCCGGCCACGCCCGCCACGGCGCCGGATCGGGCGTTCACGGAGGGGCAACGCGCCCTGGCGGCCGGCGACCTGCCGGCGGCTCTCGGCCAGATGGAGGCGGCGCTGGCGGCCGATCCCGACAACCTGCGCTATGCCTCGGAGTACCGCCATGCGGCGATCCGCGCCGCCGCCTACGACCGGGCGCTCGACTACTTCGAGAAGCTGGTCGCCAGCCATCCCGACTCGGCGTTCGCCTGGCTCAACTACGGCTACGTCTACGTCGACAAGATGCCGGTGGCCGGCGCCATCACCCAGGTGATCCTGGCCAACGACGCATTGGAGAAGTTCAGCCGCTCGATCGAGCTCAAGCCGAGCTGGATCGGCCTCTACACGCGCGGCAACAGCTACCTGTACTGGCCCAAGGTCTTCGCTCGCGGGCCGCTGGCGGTGGCCGACCTGGAACGCGCGGTGGCGGTCTCGAAGAGCGAGCCGAAGCGCGCCTACCAGGCCCACGCCTACGCCGCGCTGGGCGAGGGCTACTGGCGCACCGACCAGCCGGAGAAGGCGCGGGCGACCTGGCAGGAGGGCGCGCGGCTGTTCCCCGGGGACGCCGTGCTCAAGGCGCTGCTGTCCCGGCAGGGCGACGAGCTGGAGGCCTACATCGCGGATCAGGTCGATCGCACCAAGCGCGTGGACACCGACCTGCACGAGCTGTGGGAGGAGAAGTGAAGCGGCGTGCGGCCCTGGCCCGCCTGGCGGCGGGCTGGCTGGCGGCCTGGCTGGCGGCGACGCCGGTGGCGGCGGCAGGCGGCGGCACCCTGAATGGCAACGCCGGTGCGGGTGGCGACGCCGGCAAGGCCGGCAACGGCAGCCCGGGTGGCAACGGCGGCGCGAGTGGCAATGCCGGCGCGGGAGGCAACGTCGGCGCGACCGGCAACGGCGGGTCGGTGGCCGCCGGTGCCGCTGCGGCCGCTCCGGCCGCCGGCGGCGCACCGCCGGCGATCCGCTTCGAGGAGATCGGCGCCCGGGCGAGGGCGCGGATGATCCATCACACTCGGCACTTCCATGGCGCCAAGGCCGACATCCTCGAGATGTTCACCTCGGGCGGCGCCGCGGTGGCGGTGGGCGACTACGACAACGACGGCTACGACGACCTGTTCGTCACGGATTCCGACGCCGGCCGCACCTCTCATTTGCTGCACAACAACGGCGACCTGACCTTCACCGACGTCACCGCCGAGGCAGGAGTGGGGAAGGGCAACGACGAGCACTCCATCGTTTCGGATGCGCTCTGGTTCGACTACGACAACGACGGCAAGGTCGACCTGCTGGTGGCCCGCTTCGGCACGCCGATCCTTTATCACAACGAGGGCAACGGCAAGTTCCGCGACGTCACCGCCCAATCGGGGCTCAACAAGTTCGGTAACACCATCGCGGTCATCGCCTTCGACTACGACAACGACGGCTATCTCGACCTGCTGTTCGGCAACTACTTCAAGCCGGTGGACCTGTTCGACCTCAAGGACCCGCACGTGCTGCCCGACAACCTGGACCAGGCGACCAACGGCGGCGGCGTGACGCTGTGGCACAACCAGGGCAACGGCACCTTCGTCGACGTCACCGAGAAGGCGGGGCTGGGCGGACACCACGGCTGGACGCTCGACCTCGGCCACGGCGACTTCAACAACGACGGCTGGCAGGACATCTACGTCGCCGACGACTACGGCACCGACCGCCTGTTCCTGAACAACCGCGACGGCACCTTCCGCGACGTCACCGAGGAGGCGATCGGCATCGACACCAAGAAGGGGATGAACGTCGACGTCGGCGACTACGACCGCGACGGCTGGCTGGACATCTACGTCACCAACATCACCGACGAGTACATGCAGGAATGCAACATGCTCTGGCACAACAATGGCGTCGACGCTGCCGGCAAGCTGACGTTCACCGACCTGTCGCGGGAGACCGGCACCTGCTCGACGCTGTGGGGTTGGGGGGCGAAGTTCGGCGACTTCGACAACGACGGCTGGGAGGACCTGTTCGCGGCCGACGGCTTGCGCTCGGCGGGCGCCAAGAACTACATCCCGGTGCTGCTCGAGATGATCATCACCCCCAACGTCGATTTCACCGACGTCAACAGCTGGCCGGCGATTGGCGACATGAGTTGGAGCGGGCACGAGAGGAAGAAACTGTTCCGCAACCTCGGCGGCTCGGTCTTCAAGGAGATGGCGGCGGCGGCGGGGGTCGACAACGAGCTCGACGGGCGCGGCGTGGCGACCGCCGACTTCGACAACGACGGACGGTTGGACATCTACGAGACCAATGCCAATCAGCCGTCGCTGCTCTATCACAACGTCACCGCGACCGCCGGCCACTGGCTCGAGCTCAAGCTGGTGGGCACCCGCTCCAACCGTGACGCCATCGGCGCCCGGGTGACGGTCAAGGCGGGCGGCGCCCTGCTGATGCGCGAGGTCAACGGCGGCAACGGCTACGCCAGCCAGAGCTCGACGCGCGTCCACATCGGCCTGGGCGCGGCGACCCGCATCGACGAGATCGAAGTGCGCTGGCCGAGCGGGCGGCGCGAGACGATCTCGCCGGCGACGGTGCCGATCGACCACATCTCCTACGTCAAGGAGGGCCAGGGTGTGGTGACCGCGGCGGTTGCCGGTTTCGGGCGCGGCGCCCGGAAGGCCGCGGACAGCGCGGCGCGGCCCGCCGCGGGCGGCGCGGCGCGGAAGGCCGCGGACAGCGCGGCGCGGCCCGCCGCGGGCGCCGCGCCATGAGCGGCGGCCAGCCCCTCCGGCAGCTCGAAGCGATCGCCTGGGGGCTGGGCGTCGCCGTCCTCGGCCTGGTGCTGGGGCTGGCCCATTCGTGGCGGCTCGGCGGCGCCGCGGCGGCATCTCCTGCCGCCGTCCCGGCCTCGCCGGCGAGCGCCGAAGAGGCGCTGTGGCAGCACCGCAACCTCGGCAAGGCGTTCTACGAGAACGCCACCACCTCCGCGCAGGCGGTCGAGGAGCTGCACCGGGCGCTGGAGCTGGCGCCGGATTCGGCGCGCGAACGGCTGAACTACGGGCTGGCGCTGCTCAAGGCGGGCCGCACCGCCGAAGGGGTGGCGGAGCTTGAGCGGGTGCAGCGCCAGGACCCGGCGCTGCCGCACACCTGGTTCAACCTCGGCATCGCCGCCAAGCGGGCGTCCGACTACGACAGGGCGGTGGCGCAGTTCCAGCGCATGGTGCAGCTGGTGCCGGACGAGCCGGTCTCCCACTACAACCTGGGAGTGCTTTACAAGCTGACCGGCCGGCAGGAGGAGTCGCTCGCTCAGTTCGAGATCGCGGCCCGGCTCGCGCCGGCCCTGGCGGCGCCGCATTTCCAGCTCTTCAACGCCTACAAGCTGGCGGGGCGCGCCGCGGACTCGGCGCGCGAGCTGGCGGTCTTCCAGGAGATCAAGAAGCGGACGGCCGGCGCGGCGGTGCCGGAGGACCTCGAGTGGAGCTTCTACTCGGAGATCGACGACCCGCCGGCCGACCGGATGGCGGCCGGCGAGAGCGATGCGGCGGCGGCGCGGCCCGCGCCGTTGAGCTTCGAGCCGCACGAGCTGGCGCGGGGCCTCGATCCGGCGACCGCCGGCCTGCTGGTGCTGGACCTCGAGGGCGACGGCAGACCGGCGCTGCTCGCCTGGTCGGCGGCGGGGATCCGGCTGTGGCGGCCCGGCGGCGGATTGGCGAGCCCGGGCGGCGCGAAGGCAGGGGTGGGCGGTGGCTTGGCGGGGCCGGCTGCCGCGGGCGGCCTGGCGGCGGCGGCCGGGCCGGCCGGTGGCGTCGTCGTCCTGCCCGGGCCGGCGCTGCCGATGGACGGTGCCGCCGGACCGGTGACCGGCCTGGAAGCGGTGCGCGGGGTGATCTTCGTCGCGGCGGGGGACTTCAACGACGACGGCCTCCCCGATCTCTGCGTGCTGACCGAGACGGGGGCGCGGCTCTACGTCAACCGCGGCGGCGGGCGCTTCGAGGAGAGCCCGGCGCGGCTGCCGGCCGGGCGCTTCCGGCGCGCGGTGTGGCTGGACTACGACCATGACTACGACCTGGATCTGCTGCTGCTCGGCGACACCGCGGCGCTGATGCGCAACGACGGCGCCGCGGGATGGAGCGACCACACCGCCGATTTCCCGTTCGCCGCCGGCCAGGCGCTGGACGCGGTGACCTTCGGCGTGACCTCCGATACGCCGGGCGTCGACCTGGTGGTGAGCTATCGGGACCATCCCGGCATCCTCTATCGCGACCGGCTGGGCGGCCACTACAGCGCCGAGCCGCTGCCCGGCCTGCCGGCCGGCGCCGGCGCCCTCGCCGCCTACGACTTCGACGGCGACGGCTGGATCGACCTCGCCGTTGCCGGCCCCGGCGGCGGCGGCCCCGGCGGCGGACCGCTGGTGCTGTGGAATCGCGGCGGGCAGCTGGTGGCGGGAGCGGTGGCTGACGGGGCCGCCGGCGCGGCGCGGGGCGCGGTGGGCGGCGCCGCCGCCGGCGCCCTGGCGGATCACGGTGCCGGTGGCGCGGCGCCTGGCGGCAGGGCCGGCAACACCGCCTCCGCGGCCGGCCTGGGCTCCGCAAGGGCGCTCGCCGTGGCGGACTTCGGCAACCGGGCGGCGCCGGACCTGGTGACCGGCGACGGTCTCTACCGGTGGCAGCTGGAGGGGCCGGGGATCGCCGGCCACTTCGCGGCGGTGTCCCCGGCTCCGGTTGAGCTCGCGGCGGCCGGAACGGCGACCGGTGCGCCGGCGGCGGCGGCTGGATCGGCCGCGGCCGCGGGGCGTGCCGGGGTGGCGGCGCCGGCGCTGGCCGCGGCGGTGGCGGCGGACTTCGACCGCGATGGCCGCGAGGACCTGGCGGTGGTGCGCGGCGACGGCTCGCTGGCGGTGCTGCGCAACGTCGGCGCGGCCGGCCGCTGGGTCGAGGTGGCGCTGACCGGGGTGCGCAATGCCAAGCTGGCCATGGGGGCGCAGGTCGAGGTCAAGGCCGGAACGGTCTACCAGAAGAAGCTCTATCGCGGCACGCCGCTGCTGTTCGGCCTGCGCGGCCGGGTGGCTGCCGACACGGTGCGCATCACCTGGCCCAACGGCCTGATCCAGAACGAGACCCGTCAGGCGGCGGCGGCGAAGGGTGGCGAGCTGAGGGCCTACAAGGAAGCGCAGCGCCTGTCGGGCTCCTGCCCGATGATCTTCGCCTGGAATGGCCGCGGCTTCGAGTTCATCACCGACGTGCTCGGGGTGGCGCCGCTCGGCGCCAGCTCCGGCGACGGCAAGTACTTCCCGGTGGATCACGACGAGTGGGTGTCGATCCCCGGCAGGGCGCTGGCGGCGGCCGGCGACGGCTCCTACGAGGTGCGGATGACCGAGGAGCTGCGCGAGGTCACCTACCTGGACCGCGTGCGGCTGCTGGCCCTCGACCACCCGGCGGCGGTCGAGGTGTTCACCAACGAGAAGTTCAAGAGCCCGCCGTTCCCCGAGTTCCGGCTGTTCGGCGTCGAGCGGCGGCTGCACCCGCGGCGCGCCGTCGACGGCAGCGGGCACGACCTGCTGCCGGCCCTGCTGGCCCGCGACGGCGTGTATGCCGAGGGCTTCCGCCGCACCCTCACGGGGATCGCCGAGACGCACGCCCTCGAGCTCGATTTCGGACCCGGCGCGGCGCCCGGCAACCGCGCGGTGCTGTACCTGACCGGCTGGGTCGACTGGGCCGACGGCAGCACCTATCGCGCCGCCTCGCAGGAGAACCCGGCGGGTCTGACGCTGCCGCGGCTGGAGGTGCGGGACGCCGCGGGCAGGTGGCAGACCGCGGTGGCCGAGCTGGGCATGCCGTCGGGTCAGCCGCGGACCATCGCCATCGATCTGACTGGCAAGTTCCTGAGCGCCTCGCGCGAGGTGCGCATCGTCACCAACCTCTGCATCTACTGGGACGAGATCTTCCTGGGCGAGGACAGCGCGGCGCCGCGGGCGCGGCTGACCGAGGCGCCGCTGGCCTCGGCCGAGCTGCGCTTCCGCGGCTTCTCGCGGCCGGCGATCGATCCCGAGCGGCGGCGGCCGGAACGGTTCGACTACGCGACCTGGATGGCGGTTTCGGCCTGGAACCCGACGCCGGGGCTCTACACCCGCTATGGCGACGTGCTGCCGCTGCTGGCGAAGGTGGACGACGAGCCGGCGCTGCTCGGTTCCGGCGACGAGGTGCGGCTGCGTTTCGCGGGCGGCAGGCTGCCGCCGCTGCCGGCCGGTTGGCGGCGCGATTTCCTGCTCGACGTGGACGGCTGGGCAAAGGACGCCGATGCCAACACCGCCTACTCGCAGAGCGTCGAGCCGCTGCCGTTCCACGCCATGTCGGCCTACCCGTATCCCGCCGCCGAGCACTTCCCGGACGACGCCGAGCACCGCCGCTGGCGGCAGACCTACAACACCCGGCCGGCGCTGCGCCTGCTGCGGCCGCTGGCGCCGGCGGCGGCGGCGGCGGCAGGGACGGCGGCAGGAGCGGCGGCAGGGATGAAGGAGTGAGGCGGGTGTAGCTCTTGGATTCGAGGCAGACGACGGCGCCGGCGCTGCCGGCGGGCGCGGACGAGAAGACGGCGTCCAGGCTCGGCGGCGGCGGATAGCGGCACCGGTATCAGTAGGGGGTGATGAGATGAACGATCGCTGGAAAGTCCTGGCGGCGGCCAGCTGGGTGGCACTGCTGGTCAACACCGCCTACATCGCGGCGTTGCCTTCGCCGACGCTGTTCTACATGGGCAACGTCGTGCTGCACCTGGCGCTCGGGCTGGCGCTGACCGTGGCGCTCCTGGTGCTGTGGCGGCGCGCCGGCGGGAGTGCGGGCGGCGCGGGCGGCGGCGGCGGCGCGAGCGCCTCGGGCCTGGCGGCGAGATCGGCCGCGGGGATGGCGGCGCTCTGGCTGCTGACGGCGGCGGCGGTGGCGGGGGTGGTCCTGGCGGTGGTCGGCAACACCACGCCCCATCGCTGGCTGCTGTGGACCCACGTCGTCGCGGCGGCGCTGGCGGTGGTCGCTGGCCTGGTGTACCTGCAACAGCGGGCGACGGCCAGTGGCGGGCGGTGGCGGCAGCTGCTGCGCGCCAGCGCGGTGGCGGCGGCGCTGCTGCTGGTGGTGCCGGCGGCGATGATCGGCTGGCGGCGCTCCCACCCCGATCCGGCGATGCGCATCCGCAACCCGACCGTCGCGCCGGTGGCGATGAGCGAGGAGGGGGGCGGGCCGAAGTCGCCGTTCTTCCCGTCTTCGGCCAGGACCAACGTCGGCGGCATCATCCCGGCGGACTTCTTCACCCAGTCGGATACCTGCGGCGAGTGTCACCAGGACATCTACCGGCAGTGGCAGAGCTCGGTGCACCATTTCGCATCGTTCAACAACCAGTTCTACCGCAAATCGATCGAGTACATGCAGGACGTGCTGGGCCCGCAGCCGAGCAAGTGGTGCGCCGGCTGCCACGATCACGCCGTGTTCTTCAACGGCCGGTTCGAGCGGCCGATCAAGGAGCAGGTCGACACGCGCGAGGCGCGCGCCGGGCTGGCCTGCACCTCCTGCCACGCCATCACCCACGTCGACAGCTCGATGGGCAACGGCGGCTTCACCATCGGCTATCCGCCGCTGCACGAGCTGGCGGCGAGCAAGAACCCGGTGCTGCGCCGGATCAACCATTTCCTCACCTACCTCGATCCCGAGCCGCACCGGGAAACCTTCATGAAGGCGTTCATGCGCCAGGACAGCGCCGAGTTCTGCTCCGGCTGCCACAAGGTGCACCTCGACGTGCCGGTCAACAACTACCGCTGGTTCCGGGGCTTCAACGAGTACGACGCCTGGCAGGCGAGCGGCGTGTCGGGGCAGGGGGCGCGGTCGTTCTACTACCCGAAGGAGTCGAAGAACTGCGCCGGCTGCCACATGCCGCTGGTGGATTCGCAGGACCCGGGCAACAAGGACGGCAAGGTGCATTCGCACCGCTTCCCGGGCGCCAACGTCGCGCTGCCTTTCGTCAACCACGATCGGGAGCAGCTCGACGTGGTCGAGAAGTTCATGCAGTCGGGCTTCATCACCGTCGACATCTTCGCGGTGTCGCCGGAGGACGCGGCCGGGCCGGGGGCGCAGATGGTGCGGCGCGCCGACCAGCGGGAGGGCGGGCCGCAGCTCGAGTCGACGTTCGCGGTCGGCGAGGAGTCGCAGGCGACCGGACCGGCGGTGCTGCGCGACGTCGGCAAGGTGGCGGCGCCGCTCGACGAGGCGTTCAAGGGCGAGCCGGCCGCGGCGGCGCCGCGTCCGGGCACGACGGTGCGGGTGGACGTGGTGGCGCGGACGCGGACCATCGGCCACTTCTTCCCGGGCGGCACGGTCGACGCCTTCGACGTCTGGCTCGAGTTGCAGGCGCGGGACGCCACCGGCCGCGTCATCTACTGGAGCGGCGCGGTGGACGACGGCGGCAAGGGGCCGGTCGAGC
>DATGHG010000207.1:0-29949 GCA_035308185.1 Thermoanaerobaculia bacterium
TCAGGGTGACTCGTCGTCGAAGCGACCGGCCGTCTCCTCCGTCGTCTCAGGCTGGTTTTCGGCCCCTTCAACCTGGACAAGAGCTCCCCCCCACCCGCGGCGACCTGCCACTTGACAGGCGGTCGTTCCATATCAGGACACTACCCGAGCTTCGGAACGGCTCGCATCTGAAATGCGAGCGCGACCGAGTCTTCGGCGAGACCTCGTGGCGTCGCCGAGACGATGGCCGTTCCTGCGAGATTCGCGCGATCCAGGTTCGTGGTGAGGGGATGACGAGAACGGACTGGAGAACCCTGATCAGTGTGTCGCTCTGCCAGACGATGACGGGGCGACGCCCCGTCTGCTCTCGTGGACGGTAGGGGCCGAGGTCTGCCCACCAGACCTCGCCGCGCTTCAACTACGGTTCTCTGTTTCCAGGGCGTCGCTCCATTCGGCGAGCCCCTGTACCGAGAGAGCCAGATCCTCTTGCTGGCCGAGCTTGGCAACTCGGTTGAGATCCTCGGCGGACGTCACTTCGCCGAGCAGGGCTTCCGATGCCTGCCGGGTCACGAGTAGCGAGCGGCAAGGAAGCCGCCGCGACGCCGGTCAGCCGCCGACTTCGGTGCCCACGACGAGCTCGCCGCGCAGGGCGGCGGCCAGCAGGCCGGGGGTGGTGCCGTTGGCGATCAGCGACGGGATGCCGCGGGCGGCCAGGGCGAGGGCGGTCTCGACCCGATGCCGCATGCCGCCGGTGACGTCGGTGCCGGCGGCCGCGCCGATCGCCGGCCGGTCCCCGGCCTCGCCGGCGAGGGCGTCGGCGCCCAGGCGGGGCAGCGTCCGGCCGGCGGCATCGTAGACGCCGTCGGTCTCGCCCAGCCAGAGCACGCGCCGCACCCGCATCCCGAAGGCCGGCAGCTGAGCGGCGAGCAGCTCGAACAGCCGCTCGGTGGAGCAGATGGCGACCCCCTGCTCGCGATCCAGGACGACGTCGCCGTAGAGCACCGGCAGCAGGCCGTTGCCGAGCGCCAGCACCAGCGGCTCGACGGCGATGGCCAGGGGCCGGCCGCCTGCCGCCACCACCGAGCTCGAAGGCGCCAGGGAGAAGGGGAAGAGGCCGGCGGCGGCGAGCGCGGCGCATACCTGCCGATGCAGGGCGGCGGCGCGCTCCTGGGTCCGCGACACCCCCGGCAGCTGGCCGGCGTCGCGCAAGCCGGCGGCGAGGCCGTAGCGCGCTGCGGCGACGTGCCCGAACGAGCCGCTGCCGTGCCCGATGACCAGCGCGTCGCCGGCGTCCTGGGCGCCTTCCCGGCCGGCCGCCGCCGGCGCCGCGGCGGCGATCTCAGCCGCCAGGCGGGCGAGCACGTCCGGCCGGACGGCGTCGACCGCGGTCTTGTCGGTGAGCAGGCTGCCGCCGAGCTTGACCAGCGTTACCGCGGACGGCGAGCCCATGCGCGTTGAAATCAGAACAGGTGCTCGTCGTCGGTCTGGGGACCGCTGCCGACCGAGTCCTGGATGACGAAGCCGACCGCCTCCATGCTTTCCAGGCGCTCGGCCACGTCCTCCTCGGCCGCGGCATCGCAGATGACGTGGACGTTGGCGCCGGCGTCCATCGTCGCCCAGGCCGCCAGCCCCTCCTGGCGCAGCTCCCGCACCGTGCGCAGCACCGCCACGGTGCCGGGAGCCCAATAGAAGATCGGCGGCCGCGACGACATGGCGATCAGGTGCAGATCGACGGCCTCTTCCTCGAGCACCGGTCCGAGCAGGTCGAGGCTGCGCTCGGCGATGGCCCGCCGCACCTTGGCCAGGCGCTCCGGCAGCAGCTCGAGGCGGCGCGCGAAATACGGGCTGGTCGGGGCGCGGCGGTGCCCTTCGAGCGAGGGGACCGCCTTGGGCCCGATCTCGACCACCGCGATGACGTCGCGCAGGTCCCAATGATCGGCGTCGGCGATCTGCATGGCGGGGCTCGCCCGGTCGCCCTCGCCCGCCGGCCATTCGACGAAGCCGCCGAGCACCGAGCGCGACGCCGAGCCGCTGCCGCTGCGGCGGGCGAGGCTGGAGAGCTCGGCGATCGGGGTGTCGCCGCGGCCGAGGGCGCCGGCGGCGGCCAGGGTGAGGGCGGCGAAGCCGGAGGCCGAGGACGCCAGCCCCCCGGCGATGGGGAAGTTGTTGCGCGTCGCCACCCGGAAGCGCTGCTCGCTCGCCGCCCATTGCCGCATCCGGTCCAGCTGCTGCCTGACCCGGCGCTGGAACTCGGGCCCCGGAGCGCTGAAGCCGCCGTGGGGCTCGGCCAGCCAGATCTCGTCCTGATCGCCCGCCAGCGTCTCGATGGTGCACTGGGTGACGCAGCGGTCGAGGGTCATCGAGATCGAGGCGTTGAGCGGCAGGGCGCGGTCGAGGTCGCGGGCTCCCCAATACTTGACGAAGGCGATGTTGGCGGGCGCCGAGACGGTGGTCTTGGTCATGAGGTCTCCAGCCGGCAGCCGGCGGCTCCGAGGTGGACGGGAAGGTGGGGGAAGGGGCGAAGGAACTCCCAGGCCGCGACGGCCCGCGGGTCCTCATGGTAGACCAGCAGCGAGCCGGCGCCAGGGCCGGCGAGCGAGCCGGCGCCCGATACCTTGGCGGCGCCGCCGGCGGCCTCGATCTGCCGCACCAGGGCGCGCACCGGCGCCGGCACCACCCCCAAGGCCTCGAGGCACGCCTGGTGCTCGCGGATCCCGGCCGTCACTCGCGCCGAGGTCTCCGCGGCGGCGCCGCCGCCGACGACGCCGGCGCCACCGCCGACACCGACACCGACTCCGCCGACGCCGACTCTGCCGATGCCGGCTCCGTCGATGCCGGCTCCGCCGCCGCCGCCGACTCCGCCGACTCCGACACCGAGCTCGGCGCGCAGGTCTTCGGCCGCCGCCGCCATGCGATCGAACAGGCGTTCATGCGCCGCCGGGTCGCGGTCGCGCCGGGTGCGCACCGCCGCCACCACCGCGCCGGTCGCTTCCGGCGGCGTACCGGTATGGTAGACGCGCAGCTTGCCGAGCAGCGGCGAGCCGGTCGGCAGGCGCTCGCAGGCCAGCTCGCCACCCTCCCGGGAGGAGAGCCGCCGCGCCCAGAGCAGACCGCCTTGCAGGCTGGTGATGGTGTCGACTCCCGAGGGCAGCCCATGTTGCCGGCGCTCCGTCTCGAGCGCCAGGCGCGCGATCGTGCCGGGATCGAGGTCGGCGTTGCCGCGCCAGGCGGCATAGCCGGCGACGATCGCCACCGCCGCGGCCGCCGAGCTGCCGAAGCCCGCGCCGATCGGCAGCGCGGATTCCAGGCGCAGGCACAGGCCTGGCGCGCCGCCGGGCTCCTCGCCCAGCGCCGCGGCGGCCTCCCCCAGCGCCACCTTGACGACGTGGGCGGGGTCGGCGCCGCGCAGCTCGAGGAAGCCCGCCAGATCGGGGTGCGCGGCGTAGGCGGCCCAGGCGTCGCGCGCCGCGCCGGCATAGGCGATGACCTCGGCCCAGGTGGTGGAACCGCGATGGGCGAGGCCGGGCAGGTCGATCTCGATGGTTGCCGGCGGCGCCGGCGCTGCCGGGTGCGACTGGAGCTCCGGAGACGCGAACACCGCGCGCAGGCGAAGGTCGATGGCGGCCACCAGCGCCGGACGGCCATAGACGACCGCATGCTCGCCCATCAGGATGAGCTTGCCGGGCGCCGAGGCGGTGACCGCCGCCCGCGCGGCGCGGTTCGAGGGGGCGAGGCCTGCTTGCTTCAGGATCATCCCGGCTGCGCGTTCTCTTGCGACCGCGGCCCTGGCGGGGGACTCCCCGCCGCGGGCCGCCACAGCTGCATGCAATCTGGTGACCAGTCGGTGCCGGTTGCCGGGGACCGTCAGGCCGGCAGCGGCTGCGGGCCGGCCGGCTCGGCGCGCCCCAGCTTCTCGTGGGCGCGTGCCAGGTCCTGCGAGGTGAAGGCGGCCATCAGCGACAGCTCGCCGGCGAGCACGATCGCGCCCAGGATCTCGGCCAGCCGCAGGGTGGCCTCGCCGCGGCGGACCGGATCGGGGGAGACCCCGAGCATCGCCAGCGCCTCGCGCTGGGTGTCGAGCGCCGTGCCGCCGCCCACCGTGCCGAGCGGCACGTCCGGCATGAAGATCGACGCGAACACCGAGTCTTGGCCGCGCGCCTCGATGCAGGTGACGCCGAGCGAGCCCTCGACGACGTGCGCCGGATCCTGGCCGGTGGCGATGAAGAAGGCCGCCAGGACGTTGGCGTAGTGGGCATTGAAGCCCAGCGAGCCGGCGGCGATCGAACCCAGGAGGTTCTTGCGGTACTGCACCTCCACCAGGTCGCGGGCGTTGGTCCTGAGATTGTGATGGAGCACCGGCGCTTCGAGCAGGATCTCGGCGTAGATGCGCTTGCCGCGGCCTTCCTGGAAGTTGATCGCCGCCGGCTTCTTGTCGACGCAGTAGTTGCCCGAGAGCCCTATGCAGGCCACGCCGGTGGCGGGCTCGATGAGATCGGTGACCACCCGATCGCAGGCGATGGTCGCCATGTTCATGCCCATGGCGTCGCCGGAGTCGAAGCGGAAGCGGAGGAAGACCGTGGTGCCGAAGGCGAAGGGACGGACCTCCAGCAGCTTGATGTAGCGGCTGGTCGCCTCGGTGACGCGGCGCACGTCCTCGTAGTGGTCCTGGATCCAGCGCAGGAAGGCCTGGGTCTGGACGATGCCGGAGGTGCGGAAGACCGGCGCCCGGGTCATCCCCACGTCCTCGACCCGGACGACCGCGCCGCCGGCCTCGCGGATGGCGGTGCAGCCGCGGTTGGTGCTGGCGACGAGCGCCGCCTCGGTGGTGGCGAGCGGCACGTAGACGTCGCCGTCGACGTAATTGCCGCGCACCCGCAGCGGACCGCAGATGCCCATCGGCACCTGCGCCACGCCGATGAAGTTCTCGCAGTTGCGACGCGACGCGCGGGTCACGTCGAGCGAATGATGGGCGATGTTGTTGAGCGGCGTGCGGGTCATCTCCTCGAGGGCGCTGCGGCGGATGTCCGCGGCCTCCTCCGGGGCGAGGTCCTTGGGCAGCTGATGAAAGCGGCGTTCGCCCTCGACCAGGGAACGGACCAGCTCGGCGCGGGTCGGGCGAGCGGCGGCTGCCGCGGTGGCGACGAAGCTCGTGGTATTGGTGGTCATCTCACGACCCCTTGCGGAGCTTGGCGTGACGCAGCTCCGCGACGGTTTTCACTCCCAGACAGAACATACAGATCTTAAGCTCCAGCACGATCCTTTGCACTTTCTCCACCACTCGCTCCGGCGACTCGGTGGCCGGCTGCAGGAAGGGGAACGCCATCCCTGCCAGATCGGCGCCCAGGGCCAAGGCCTTGGCGACGTCGAGGCCGTTGCGCAGGCCGCCGCTCGCGATCACCGTCAGGCCGCCGACCGACCGCACCTGCTGGATCGAGAGGGGCGTCGGGATCCCCCAGCCGGCGAAGACCTCTCCGAGGTCGAGATCGCCGGCGCGTTCGCCCTCGATGCGCGCCCAGCTGGTGCCTCCGACCCCGGCGGTGTCGACGATGCGAATTCCCTGCCCGGCCAGGGCGCGGGCGGTGGCGGCCGACACGCCGCAGCCGATCTCCTTGGCGATCACCGGCACCGGCAGGGCGCGGGCGATCTCGCCGATCTTCGGCAGCAGTCCGGCAAAGTCTCGCTGTCCTTCGGGCTGAATCGCCTCCTGCAGCGGATTGAGGTGCAGGATCAGCGCATCGGCCCCGATCATCTCCACCGCTTGCAGGCATTCGCGGATGCCGAGACCGTAGTTGAGCTGCACGGCCCCCAGGTTGGCGAGCAGCGGCACCGACGGCGCGACCTCGCGGACCTGAAACGTATCAGCTTTACCGGGATCCTCCAATGCCTTGCGTTGCGAGCCGAGGCCGACCGCGATGCCGCAGCGCTCGGCGCCCGCGGCCAGGTTGCGGTTGATCAGCGCGGCGGCGGCGGTGCCGCCGGTCATCGAGGAGATGAGCAGCGGCGCCGCGAGGCGCTTGCCGAGGAAGTCGACCCCCGGATCGATGGCGTCGAAGTCGATCTCCGGCAGCGCCGCATGCTCGAAGTGGTAGTCGTCGAAGTAGTTGGCGCCGAGCTGCATGCGCTGCTCGAGCGCCAGCCGGATGTGCTCGGCCTTGCGGTCGCGTTCGGGCGCCGGTTGGCCGGCGGGCCCCGCGGCCGGCGCAGCGGCAGGCGCGGTGGCTTGGGGCGTGGGCGCCGGCGCGATCGGCGGCGAAACCGGGGTCGGGCTCATTGCTCCCGCTCCCGGAGGTAGTCGAGCAGGCCCGCGAGGAACCGCGGCCCGGCGGCGTCCCCGAGGCCCTCGGTGCGCTCATCGTGCCCTCCGTGCCTTCCGCCGATGGCGCCGCTGGCCAGCAGCGCGTCGAGCGCGCGGCGCGCGGCGCCGAGTCGCTGCGCGATCATCGCCGCGACCATCCGCCGCGCCCCGGTGTGCTCGAGCACGGCCTGGACGCGGGAGACCTCGGCGGCGGTCAGGTCGGGGTTGCCGAGCGCGGCGGCGATCAGCTGCCGATCGGCGGGGCTGCCGTTGACCAGGGCGTGGTGGATCAGGAGCGTGAACTTGCCTTCGCGCAGATCGTCGCCCACCGGCTTGCCGGTCGTCGCCGGGTCGCCGAACATGCCCAGCAGGTCGTCGCGCAGCTGAAACGCCTCGCCGACCGCGGTGCCGTAGCGCGACAGCTCCGCCAGGTGCCCGGGCTCGGCGCCGGCCAGCAGTGCCCCGAGCTGGATCGGTCGCTCGGCGGTATAGCGGCCCGACTTGAGGCGCAGCACGCGCAGCAGCTCGGCTTCGCGCGCGCTGTCGGCGGCATTGGGAGCATGGGCGGCGTTGGCGGCCTGGGCGCTATCGAAGGCGGCGCCGGGCGCGGCCTCCAGCGGGCCGGACATGGCGGCGGCGGACACCGATCCGGCGGCGCCGGAAATGCCCCGGTGGGCGAGCAGGAACTCGAGGTACTGGCCGCCGATCACCTCTTCGCACATCTCGGAGAAGCAGCGGTTGAGCTCGACCCGATGCGGCGCCGGGGTCGGCGGCTCCGCCTGGCGGATCGCGCTGCCGCTGCCCGGGGCGCCGGTTGGCGACGAGGATGTCGCGGCGGCGGGCCGGACTATCGGAAAAAGGGCGGTGGTGAACAGCTCGACAGCGTAGCTGTGTGCCAGATCGCCGAGCAGGATGGCGACCGAGCGGCCAAAGTCGCCGGAGTCGCCGCGCCAGCTGCCCGCGCGATGCAGATCGCGGAAGCGAGCGTGCGCCGCCGGCTGGCCGCGGCGCACCTCGGCATGATCCATGATGTCGTCGTGGATCAACAGGTAGGTGTGGAGGAACTCGGTGGCGAGGGCCACCGGGATCACCAGCTCGTCGCAGCGGCCACCGCATGCACGGTAGGTGTAGTAGACGAGCGCCGGTCGCAGCCGCTTGCCGCCCTGGGCTATCAGCCGTGCGACGCCTTCCACCAGATCCCCCGATCCGCTCAGGCCATCCACGCTGGCGGCAGCGGCCGGAGGGGCGCCAAGGGCAGCTTCCGAGCCCAGGGCGGCCGCGCGCTTGCCCGCCAGGAAGGCGCCGATCTCGCGGTCGAGGCGTTCGCGGAAGCCGTCGATCAGGAGGCTGAAGGCTGCCGATCCGACCGGCGCCCGTGAGCCCGCGGCGGTCGGCGCCAAGGGCGACGGCGCACCGGAGGCCTGCTGGCCGGACTGCATGGGCGTGGCGGTTCTCAAGGCGACAGATCCCGTGTGTCCATCCATCTAGGAAAGCGTATTTTCGGCCGAATCTCGATCGCAAGCCGGCATTGTCGGCCCGTTCGCGCGGCCCTCCATCGCCCTCCATGGAGGTATCTCGCAAGCCGGCATCTTCGGCCCTTTCGCGCGGCCCTCCATCGTCCCCCATGGAGGTATCGCTCGCCCCGGCCAAGTGTACTCGAATTCCCGCGGCCCGTCCGGTCATCGCCGCCCTGCGATCCAAGGATTTGAACTGCCCGCTCATCGCCGCTCGTCCCCATGATCCCGCCTTCCCGGCTTTGCCGTGCGCGTGCCTGGATCGCGCTGAGCGTCGCCAGCCGAAGGCGCGATGCGAGTGCCCTGGGCTCGCGGAACGCCGGGAGGCCGCATGGAATCCGAGGCGGGCGGAACTGATGGAGCTGGCGGCGCCGGTGGATCAGGTGGAACCAGGGAAACCGGCGCGGCGTCGTGGCCCTCCCGTGCGGCACCTTGGCTCGCCGTGGCTGCCGCATCTGCCGCGGGCTCCTTGCCGGGCTCGTTGGTCTCCTCGACCGCGACCTCCGTGGCGGCCGGGGCCTTCTCCCGCCGAGCACCTGCCACCGTTGGTGCCAGGCTGCTCGACGTTGCCGGACCGGGAGCTCTGCCCAGCCCGCCCGCCGCGGCCAGCGCCGCGAGAGTTGCCAGGCAGCTGTGCCAGTAGCGTAGGAGGTTGTGGAAGCCGTCGAGCATCTGGGCGAGCGCCAACTCCTCTTCCGGCGACAGCGGCGCGAGCGGCAGGTGATCCGGCCCGTGCTCGAAGTCGCCTCCGCCAAGCACCTGGTACAGCTCGCGGATGCCGGTGGCGGCGCCGCCGGCTGGCAGGGCACCGCCGGCATCGCCTCCACCTGGGTATGCCGGCACGGCGCCGTCCCGCGCTCCCTCCGGCGGCCCCGGCTGCCGCAGGGGGTGCCTCGGGCTCGCAGGCGGGAAAGCCGCGGCCGCGGCCCGGTTTTCCAGGCTCGCCATGCCCGCCCGGTCCGGGAAGCTGGCGTAGTCCGCCGGACGGGCAGCACCAGGACGACCGCGCGGATCGGAGCCGCTCCGCTCGTGCACCTCGTCGACCAGCGGCACGCCGCGCGAGCTCTGCACCTGCTGGTGGGGAGCCGGGCGCTGGTAGGACGGCCAGACCTCGTCCCAGGCGCCGGCGCCGGTGGCGTCGCGCCAGCCCTTCATCAGCTCCGGCCTGCCGTTGACGATCTGCAAGGCGTTGTGCAGGTCGTTGAGATCGCTGCCGAGCGTCTCGAGCAGTTTGTCGAGAGTCTCGAGCGAGGGACGCTGGCGGCCGGTTTCGTAGGCCGACAGCATCCCCTTGGTGATCCCGGCATCCGACGCGACACGGTACTGCTTGCGGACCTGGCGCTCGCGCAGCCAGCGCAAGGCCTGGCCCAGGCCGGTGAGCACCGGAGCGGAGGAGGCGGGAGGGACGGGCGGGCGGTTGAAAGTAGGCACGTTAAGATCTCCCTGAGTGCTGCCTCTGGCATCGCCGCCAGGTCCTGTCTCACGGCCTGCGCGGTGTTTCGCGGTGTCGCGGTGTCGCGATGTCTCGCGGCGTTTCGCGGTGCCTCGCGATGTTTCGCGGCGTGTCGCGGTGTCTCGCGATGTTTCGCGGCGTTTCGCGATGTTTCGCGGTGTTCGCGGCGTTGCCGCCGCGACCGCGTTCCGCCGGTGGATCGGCTGCCGGTTTGCCGCACCAGCCGCTGCCGGTCCATGGCGTTACTCTAGGCGTAAACAAGGCGTAAGTCAAGGCGAGAATCGGCATCCCGCGTGCGCGCCGCGGAAGGGTGCGGAAGGGCCGAGCCGAGCCTGGTGGCGGCGAGCTCGGGACGGCTCCCGGCAGGGTGCCGAGGCAGGGAGCCGGACTCGGATTCGTCCGGTATCCTAGTGCCCGTGGCGGCGCGCTATCTGGTCAACGAGATGTTCTACAGCCTGCAGGGGGAGGGGGTGCGTGCCGGCACGCCGAACCTGTTCCTGCGCCTGGCGCGCTGCAACCAGGAGTGCCGGGTCGAAACCCACGGCTTCGATTGCGACACCGAGTTCGAGTCGGGACGCTGGCTCACCGCGCCGGAGATCGTCGCCGAGGCTCGCGAGCTGTCGGCCGCTTGCGGCTGGATGGTGCTGACCGGCGGCGAGCCGGCGCTGCAACTGGACGGCGAGCTGATCGCGGCGCTCCATGGCGCCGGCCTCTCGCTGGCCATCGAGACCAATGGCAGCGTCGAGCTGCCCGCCGGCCTCGACTGGATCACCGTCAGCCCGAAGGTGGCCGAGCACGCCATCCGGCAGCGCACGGCGCACGAGGTCAAGTACGTGCGCGGCTTCGGCCAGGCGCTGCCGCGGACGGTGGTCGAGGCCGAGCACTACCTGCTCTCGCCCGCCTTCGACGGCGGCGGGCTCGATCGCCGGGCGCTCGCCTGGTGCATCCGGCTGTGCCAGGAGAACCCCCCGTGGCGACTGTCGGTCCAGCAGCACAAGCTCTGGGGAGTGCGGTGAGCTGCCCGCTGGCCAGCGTCGTCGACACCTCGGCGTTCGGACCGGCAGAGCGGCCGTGAGCCGCTGGCCGCCGGCCGGCGCGGCGCCAGCAACCAGTGAGATCCCGCCGGCGTCGGCCGCGGCGAGCAGGCAGGCGGCGGCTAGGGCGACGGCGCCAGGATGGCCAGCACCAGGAGGCGCTCGCTGCCGGTGTTGCGAATGCCGTGCGGAATTTCGGCCGGCGCGATGAGCAGGCTGCCGGCGCTCATCGGCAGCTCCCGCCCTTCGAGCAGGAACAGGCCGCTGCCGGCCAGCACGTGGTAGACCTTGTCCAGACCCGCGTGCGCGTGCAGCCTGTGCTCCTGTCCACTCTCGAAGGCGTTGAGCCCGACGAGCATCCGTGCCGACTGGTACAGGGTGGTCTTGCCCATCCTGGCCGGGTCGTAGGCGGCGTGCTCCTCGGGCCGGATCGGAATCGGGTGCTCGATCGTCATCGCAGTCCTCTCGCGGCCCCTCGCTTGGGCTCGCGGGGCCCCCCCGCCGCGGCCCAGGTCGCTACAATGATACGCGCGACGATCGACAGGAGGTGAGGGGATGGCCATGCGGCTGCGGGTGCGGTCCGGAGCGCGACCGGGCTGGTGGGGCGGCGGGACCCTGTTGGCGGCCGCGCTCGGGCTGGCGGCGGCCGCGGGCTCGGCGGTACCGGCGCTGCCGGCCGCGCCGGTGCTCGGCGATGCGCCGGTCGACTCGGTTGCCGCCGCTGGCGCCGCCACCGCTGGCGCCACCGCCACCGCCGCCGCTGGCGCCACCGCCACCGCCGCCGCCGCCAGCGCCTGGCGGCCGCCGGAGCCGGCGCTCATCGAGCGCGCCCGGCGCCTGCTGCGCGAGACGCCGCTGATCGACGGCCACAACGACCTGCCCTGGCAGCTGCGGGAGCGGTTCCACGATCAGCTCGGCAAGCTGGACCTGCGGCGCGACGCCTCCGCCTTGCTGCCGGCGCTGCACACCGACATCCCGCGCCTGCGCCAGGGCGGCGTCGGCGGCCAGTTCTGGTCGGTCTACGTGCCGGTCGAGCTCGTCGGGGCGGCCGCGGTCCAGGCGGTGCTCGAACAGATCGACGTCGTGCACCGCCTGGCCGAGCTGTATCCCGACACCTTCGAGCTGGCAGCCAGCGCCGACGACGTGGTGCGCATCCACCACGCCGGCCGCATCGCCTCGCTGATCGGCGTCGAAGGCGGGCATTCGATCGGCGATTCGCTGGCGGTGCTGCGCGAGCTCTATCGCGCCGGCGCGCGGTACATGACGCTCACCCACATGCGCAACGACGACTGGGCCGACTCCGCCACCGATCAGCCGCGGCACGGCGGCCTGACCCGGTTCGGCGAGGAGGTGGTGCACGAGATGAACCGGCTGGGCATGCTGGTGGACCTGTCGCACGTCGCGCCCGCCACCATGCGGGCGGCGATGGCGGCGTCCGCGGCGCCGGTCATCTTCTCGCACTCGTCGGCGCGGGCGCTCGACGGCCATCCGCGCAACGTGCCCGACGAGGTGATGGCGATCCTGGCGGGCCAGGGCGGCGTGGTGATGGTGAGCTTCGTGACCTCCTTCACCTCCGAGGCGGTGCGCGCCTACGATGCCGAGCGCGACGGCGCCACGGCGCGGCTCAAGTCGCTCTATCCGGAAGACGCCGACCGGGTCGAGCGCGAGCTGGCGGCATGGAGCGCCGCCCATCCCGCTCCGCACGCCACGCTCGCCCAGGTCGCCGACCACGTGGATCACGTGCGCCAGGTCGCCGGTATCGATCACGTCGGCCTGGGATCCGATTTCGACGGCACCACCTCGCTGCCCGACGGGCTCGGCGACGTCGCGCAGTACCCCGTGCTGCTGGCCGAGCTGCTGCGCCGCGGCTACAGCGACGACGACGTCAAGAAGGTGGCCGGCGGCAATTTGCTGCGGGCGCTGCGGCAGGCCGAAGCGGTGGCGGCGCGCCTGCGTGCCGAGCGTCCGGCGTCGGATGCCCGCATCGAGGATCTCGACGGCGGCGCGAGCCGCCCATGAAGCGCACCGGGCTCTAAGAGCTGGTGCCCCGCACGGCTCATTGGTATAGCGAATGAACCGTGCGGGACACTAGGTACAGCCGCCGCCCAGGCTGGCGGCCAGGGCGGCGCAGGCGTCGATCTGGTCGATCGAGCCGGGGGGCTCGCCGGGCGCCGCCGGGATCGCGTGGGCGGTGCGGTGGAAGAGCGCGGCGACCTGGAGCGGAGTCATCTTCGGTTCGCGCTCGAGCAGCAGGGCGACCACTCCCGACACCTGCGCGGCGGCAAAGGAGGCGCCGGAGAAGAAGTCATAGTGGCCGTGGGGCACGGTGGTCAGGATGTCCACCCCCGGCGCCGCCAGGGTACCCGCGGCCAGCCGGCGCGTCGGGAAGCGCAACCCGCCCTGCAGGTCGTCGCTGCCGGCGACTCCCATCACGCCAGGCTGGGTGGCCGGGAACGAGCGCGCCGCGTCGGGACCGTCGGCCGCGACCACCACGATGCCGCGGCCGAGCGCCACCGCGACCAGCTTGGCGATCATCGGGTCCGGCGGGCCGGCGAGGCTGAAGTTCAGGATCTGGGCGCCGTGGGTGATGGCGAAGTCGATCGCCTTGGAAAGGGTGTAGCTGTCGCAGACCGCGGCGGCGGCTCCCGGACGCTCCTGCCAGCAAGCCTTGAGGGCGAAGACCTGCGCCTGGGGCGCGACGCCGACGAGGCCGATGTGGGCGTTGAGCGCGGCGGCGATCACGCCGGCCACGGCGGTGCCGTGGATGTCGGTGCTGAAGCTGGAATCGCCGCGGCCGTCGAGCTCGACGAAGTTGCCGGTACGCGCGATCCGCCCGCGCAACTCGGGGTGATCGAAGTCGACGCCGGTGTCGATGATCGCGATGCGCACGCCCTTGCCGGTCGCCCAGCGGTGCGCCTGGGTCAGACGCAGGGCTTGGGCGCTGTGTTGCAGCGGCACCTGCAGGCTGCCGACGTTGGCGACGTTTGCGTCCTGGGTGACGAAGCGCTGGACCGGCTGCGCCAGCTCGACCCGCGGATCGGAAGCCAGGCGCCGCAGCAGGGCCTCGATGGGACGGTCGGCGGGCGCCTCGAAGACGATGCACCGCTCGCCCAGCGACTCCATCGACCAGGCGGCCAGCGTGCGCAGGCGGTAGGTGCGTTCGAGGTCGAGGGTGATCTGATCCCAGATCGGCGGCGGCGCCGGCGCCAGGGTGATCATCACTTGCGCCGACGAGCCCTGCGGCAGGCCGGGCGCCGGACCGGCCGCAGCCCTTGGCGGAGCCGGAGCGGGCAGCGCCGTGCGCGGCGCCGTCGCCGCCGCGGCCGCGGGGTCGCCGGCCGGTTCGGTGGGTGCGGCCAGCGCCGCGGCGGGCGCGTCCGCACCCGCGGCGCCGATCCCGCTGCCGGCGCTGGTGGCGGCGAGGGAAGCAGGCACGCTGCCGGCAGTCCCCGCCGCGCCGGAGCAGGCAAGGCAAAGGAGCAGGCCGGCCGGCGCGATCCAGACAATCGCCCCAGGACGAGGGCAGACCATGATCGTCAGCGTATCACCGCGCTCCGCGGGCGGCGGCGCCCGGAGCGAGCTCGGGCCGGCCCGGCTCGAAGGTCCTGCCGGTCGGTGGCTCCGGACGGGCCAGCGACGACGTCGGGAACCCGGCGCCTTCGACCGGCTCGGCGAAGCGCACGATGGCCTGGCTGCGGAGGTAGGCCAGGACGATTCCCAGCGAGTCCGGCGCCGCCTCCGCGGGCGTCAAGCGGGGGGCAGGAGGTGGCGCCGCTGCCGCTCCTGCCGCCGCGCGCGCGGGATCCCCGGCCGCCGCGGGGGCGCGGTCGGTCCCGCCGGCGCCGGCGGCAGGCCCCATGCCGGCCACGGACGGGGAGGCCGGAGCCGGGACCTCCAGGGTGTAGGCGCCGAGCGGCGACGGCCCATCCACCAGCCGGCCGCGGGTGCGCAGCAACACCTCGCGGATCTGCTTCTCGGTCGCCGTTTCGACGAACACCAGCCGGATCCGCGGCCGCGCCGCCGCCTCGGCAGCGTCGGCGGCCGCCGACGGCGCGGCCAGGACATGGTAGAGAGCGGCGGGCGGAGCTGCCGGGGCGGTCTGGCCCGCCGGCCGGAAGGCGAGTGCGGCGGCGAGCAACAACATGGCCGCGAGCTGTCCCACCAGCGCGATCCGCACGCGGCGCGGCGTGGCGCCGAGCAGAGATGCGTCGCGGCCGCCGTCAGCGCCGGCGCGCGCCGCGACCCCGGCATGGCGCAGGGAGGTTCGGGTGGCGGACCGGCCGAGCTCGTGGCGCGGGCCGCCAGCGAGGATCTCGCCGGTCTGGCGGCGAGCGCCGCGGCCCCGCTCGCTCGCGGTGTTCTGAGGGATCTGAGGGGTCGGAGGGATCTGATCGGTCTCGCCGGTCTCATCGGTCCCGTCGATCCCATCCGTCCCGTCGGCCTCACCGGCCGCGAGGCTCGCGGCGTGCGCAGCGCTCGCGGCGTTTTCATCGCGTTCATCGCGTTCATCGCGTTCATCGCGTCCATCGCGCCCGCGTCCATCGCGTGCGTCGAGCGCGTCGCGCGCATCGAGCGCCTCGATGCGCTCCATCAGCCGCGCCAGCTGGATCGGGTGCGGCGAAGGCGCGGTCTCCTCGCCCTCCCGCAACGCAGCGGCGACCTTGATGCAGCCTGCCGCCTCCTCCCGGCACGCCGGACAGCCGGCGAGGTGACCCTCGACCAGGCGCCGCTCGGTCGCGTCGAGAGTGCCGTTGGCATACCAGGGAAGCAGCAGCCAGACGTTCTCGTGCTGCTCTTCGTGCTGCCTGGAGTCCGTCATCGCGCCTCCTCCGAGTCCACCGGCATCCCCGGCAGCCCGTCCCCTCGTCCCTGCCGCGCTTGCGGTCCGGGCCGGCTCGTTTCAGCCCACATGGCTCGATACCCCCATCTCCGGCAGCAAGTCCCTGAGCCGGCGCCGGGCATGGAACATCCTCGTCTTGACCGTGTTCACCGGGCAGCCGACGATGCCGGCGATCTCCTGGTAGGACAGGCCGTAGTAGTAGGTCAGCTCGACCACCGCCCGCTGCTCGGCCGAGATCGCCAGCAGCGCACGGCCCACGGTCGTGGCGAGCTGGCGCCGGGCCAGCATGCTTTCAGGCTCGTCGAGGTCGACGGGCTCGAGGACCTCGCGCTCGCGATCCTCTCCGGCCTGCTCCGCCGGCCGGCGCTGCGACAGCGCCTTCATCGCCTTGTGATAGGCGATGCCGAAGATCCAGGTCGAGGGCCGGGAGCGGCCGTCGAAGCTCGCGGCCTTGTTCCAGATCACCAGCATGACGTCGTTGAGCACCTCTTCGACCATCTCGGCGCGGCGCGTCAGCTTGAAGAGGTAGGAGAAGAGCCGGCGATAGTACAGCGCATAGATCTCTTCGAACGCCCCGCGTTCCTTGGCGGCGATCCGCTGTAGCAGCAAGAACTCGTCGTCACGGGTCATGGCTTGAAAGGTCCTGCCTGGGGTTTCCCACGTCCTGGTTCATGAGTATGTACCCGGTCGATCCCCGGAAGTTCACCTCGACCCGCCGCCAGGATTCCGCGCCTGGCCTGGGCGACGCCGGCTAGAACCCCGGCGCCTCGGTGCGGGACATACGAGTGACCCCCGGTAGCTGGACGCGAGGTCCACCGCGGGGATCTGGTCGGAGGACCGGCCGGCGTCATGCTCGGCGGTTGCCCCCGGCGGAAACCTCACCGTAGGGACGAGGAATGGAGGTGCCGGATGTTGCGAATGGTGCAGGTCGACTGGTTGTCCCGTGCAGCCGCGGCGGTGGGGCTGCTGCTGCTCTCTTCCTGCGGTGGTGGCGGCGGCGGCTCCATGCCCACGGAGCCGGGGGGCCCGACCACCAAGACGGTGACCGTGACGATCGCGGACTTCTCCTTTACGCCGAAGGACGTGACCCTCAACCCCGGCGACAGCGTGACCTGGGTGCTGGCCGGGACGGACTACATGCACTCGGCGACCGCGGAGGACGGCTCCTTCAACTCGGGGTTCATCTTCACCCATACCGGCGCCACCTTCACCCAGACCTTCCCCACCGGCGGCAAGACGATCCAATACCACTGCATGACTCACTGGCACACCAACGGGATGGAAGGTTCGATCCGGGTCGGCGCGAACTCGCCGCCGCCGGCGCCAGGGTACTGAGCCGGGCTCGGCGCATGATCCACATGGTCCCCGTCGCCGGCCACCAGGCGACTCATGGGCAAGGCTCGCGAGCAGGTCGGCGGCTGGCGCGCGGCGCCATCCTGGCAGCGCCGGTGATCCTTGCCGTCGCCGCCGTGTTCGCGAGCGGCGCGTGCGGCGGCAGGCTGCGGTCGCCGACCGAGCCGCAGCCCGCCTCGACGGGCGCGCCGGCGCTGACGTTCACCCAGATCCAGGCCGGGATCTTCACGCCGCGGTGCGCCAAATCGGGATGCCACGTCAGCGCCTCCGCGGCCGGCGGCCTGGTGCTGCAGGCAGGGCTGGCCTATGCCGACATCGTCGGCCGGCCGTCCCTCGAAGCGCCGCAGCTCGCCTACATTCGGCCGGGGAACCCGGAGGCCAGCTACCTGCTGAAGAAGGTCCGCGGCGATGCCGACATCACCGGCAGCCGCATGCCCTTCGACGGGCCGCCGTTCCTCAGCTCGCAACAGATCGCCGGCCTGACGGCCTGGATCCAGGCCGGCGCGCCGAACAATTGACGCCCCCGGCCGTCCGCGGGGATTGGAGGAGACCGCGCCGTGCTCCGCTCGTCCGAGACCCATCGCATCGCGTCGTCCCCCGCCTCGCCGCGGGGTCGGGGCGTCCTGGCCGCCGGCGCGGCGGCCGTCTGCCTGCTCTGGCTGGGCAGCGTGGCGGCGGCTGCCGGCCAAGCTGCCGACCAGGCTGGCGGCCAGCCTGCCGGTCGGCCAGCCGACCAACCAGATCGCTCTGGCGGCCAGCCTCCTGACCAGCCGCCCGGCGCCGTGGCGCCTGAGGCCGGCGCCCCGGCCCCGGCCCCGGCCGCCGGCGGCGACGCCTCCCAGCCGGCGAACGACCCGTCGCTCGCCGGGGAGGCCGAGCCGGCGAGAGCCGACCCGGTCGGCACCCGCCTGATCGACGTCGCCACTCCTTTCACCGTCGGCAGGCAGCGGCTCGAGCTGCTGTTCACCCATCGCTTCGTCCAGGCCGTCAATCAGGGCGGCAACGGGCACAACCTGTTCGGCCTCGACAGCGGCGCCGACGTCGGCATCGGCTTGACCTACGGCCTGCTCCGGCACCTCGACCTCTCGGTCTACCGCTCGAGTTTCCAGGAGGACTACGAGTTGGCGGCGAAGCTGCAAGTCCTCGACCAGTCGGCGGGGATGCCGCTGTCGGCGGCGGTGCGTGGCGGCGCCGACCTGCTGGGCCGCCTGGGCGTCGAGGATCCGCACCGGCCGTTCGCGCAGGTGCTGCTCGCGCGCCGTCTGGCCGCCGGCTGGAACCTCTTCGCGTCGCCCTCCTGGGTGCATGGCACGCCGCTGCTGCGCGACGCCTGGAACGTGCCGCTGGGATTCACCGTGCCGCTGCCCGGCAAGTGCCTGCTGGACGGCGAGGCGATCGCCGCCGACCGCGCCCTGCACCGGATGCCTGGCGCCAGCCGCTTCGCCTGGCACTCCGCGCTCTCCAAGCAGGTGGGGTGGCACCTGTTCCAGATCGTGGTCGGCAACTCGCGCGCCACCACCGTCGACCAGATCGTCGGCGGCGACTCCGCGGCGGGTTTCAACACCCGCGACGTGCGGCTCGGCTTCAACCTGGTGCGCTACTTCAACCTCTGACGGTAGTGCTCAGAGCGCTACCCCTCTGACCAGTTGCGCCGAAACCGCCGCGCTTCCCGTCTATACTTTCAGGACATGAGCGTCGCGCTGCTGGAAGACACGCCTCTCGTGCTGCCGCCGGAGCTCGGTCCCTACCGGCGCGCGGACTACGAGGCCCTGCCGGACGAGCCGCGCTGCGAGCTGATCCGCGGCAGGTTCTACCTGAGCCCGGCGCCGACGCCCTTGCACCAGATCGTCGTGCTGCTCCTGGGCGCGCATTTCCTGGAGATCGCCCAGGCGAGCGGCGGTCTGGCGGCGGTGGCGCCGCTGGACGTGCCGCTGGCGATCCATTCGGTGGTCCAGCCCGACGTCGTCTACCTGACCGCGGAGCGGCGGAACATCGTCGGCAGACGGCTCGAAGGGGTGCCGGACCTGGTGATCGAGGTCCTGTCTCCGGCCACCTCGCGCCGCGACCGCGGCGAGAAGCTCGCGCTCTATGCCGAGAGCGGCGCCGGCGGCGAGCGCGGCGAAGCCGGCGTCCGGGAGTACTGGATCGTCGACGTCGACGCCAGGCAGATCGAGTTCCTGGTCAACGACGGCGGGCGCTTCCTGGTCACGGTGCCGAGCGGCTCCGAGTACCAGTCCACGGGCATTCCCGAGGTGCGGTTGGATCTCGCCGCATTCTGGCAGAGTGTGGCGGCCATGGTCGCCGGGACCTCGATCGGCGACCGCTGATCGCGGCGCGGGAGCCCAGAGGCACGGGAGCCCGTGGCACCCGCGGCATCCAGAGACAATCGCAGAGACAATCGCAGAGACAATCGCGGCGGCTCGCGCGCGCGGCGTCAATCCGACAGGTCGGGCGAGTCGAGGCCATGCCGGCGGCGATCGCGCCGGCGCTTGGCGCGTCCGGCGGCCAGGCCTCCGACCAGCAGGACGGCGCCCAGGCCGGCGGCCAGGGCGCGCCGCCGCCGCCGGGCGGCGGCCAGCTCGCCGGCCAGGGTCGGTCCGATCGGAGCATCGGGGTCGTGGGGTGGCCCGAGCAGGAAATGGGAGACCCGCGTCAGCACCGGCCGGTGGTTGGCGACCCAGCGGTAGCCCCATTCGAAGGCCGGCCCGGCGCCGGGGACGCCGTGGTACGCGGCCAGCCAGCGGCGGTTCCCGGGCCGGCCGGGGGCCAGGGCCATGGTGCGGAAGACCGCCTCCGCGCCCTCGAACACCTCGCCATCGGGCAGGATGAGCTGGACGGCGCGGCGGAAGCGGGAGCGCTGGATGGTGGGGAAGCGAACGCCGACGGCCTGGAACGGCTCGTAGTCCACCTGGTCGCCGAGCCGGCGGCGCCAGCGCGCCACCCAGGTGCGGCAGAAGCCGCAATCGCCGTCGAAAACCAGCAGCGGCCGGGCTGGCGGATTCGGCACTCGCATGGGGCTTCGACCGCCGGGCGACCCCCTGCCGCCGCGGCGGTGCTCCCAGTGATGATACTCCACGCCAAGGTGCGCCGGCATGGCATGGCGGGAGGAGCGTCACCCGGCCGCGCACGTCGTCATGGCTGCGACTCCACTCCCACCCTGGCGGCTACCACCTCCAGCTTGACCGGGCCGGCTGCCAGGGGAGGGGATTATCTGGCGGCACGCGAGTCGGCGTATTCTAGAGATTGCGCCAGCGGACGATCCGGAGAGCGAAGCGATGAATCGACGGCAGAGCGAACGCGTCTCGAGACGGGTCGAGGTGCAGTTCTGGCAGGTGGGCCAGAAGATCCAGCGCGGCTACAGCACCAACATCTCCGCCAACGGCATGCACATCGCGACCGCGAACCCGCTGCCGCCGCACTCGCGGCTGCGCATCGAGGTGATCCACGGCGACCGCGGCTTCCTGATCGAGGGGGTGGTGGCGCACCGGCGCGCCATCCATCCCGAGCTGATGAAGGTGCTGCCGCCCGGCATGGGCGTGCGCTTCCTGAGCCCCGGCGAGCTGATCCGCGAGATCTTCCCGCGCGCCGCCGGCGCACCGCGGGCCGCCGCCAACGAAGGCGGATCGCCGACGCCGGAGACACCGGAGAATTACGAGCTCGAGACGCCGCTCCGGGATGACGTCCGCACCTTCACCGTGCGCTTCGCCAGCGCCAAGGACTTCCTCGGCGTCTACGAGCGCGACATCGTCAACGGCGGCCTGTTCGTCGCCACCAGCCGCCCCGGCAGGATGCGCGAGCTGGTCCGCATCGAGATCCACCCGCCCGGTCCGGCACAGCCGCCGGTGCTGCTGCCGGCGCGCGTCGTCCAGCGCTTCGAGCCCGAGCCGGGGAGCGGCGCGATCCTGGTGGGCATGGGGGTCGAGCTGCTCGAGCTGCCGCAGACGCTGGCCCGCCTGCGGCCCATCGCCGAGCACCTGGCGACCCTGGTGAGCTGACCGTCGCCGGGGGGCGGTCCGGCCCCCGCCACCTCCCCGCTACCCCTGGCCTGGCGCCGGCGGCCGCACCGCCGGCGGCGCGCCGCGGTCCGCGTCGATGCCCAGGGAGGCGATCTGCTGCGCCGTCCGCACCGCCGCGCCGGCGCCGCTGTCCATGAACACCACCTTCCCCTGGGCGTGATCGGCCACGTACTTGAGGGCGTCGGTGTACTCGAGGAAGAGCAGGAAGTTGGCGTCGACGCCGGCCTGCCGCAGGTTCGCGGCCGCCTCCTTCATGCCCTCGGCGATGTTGCGGCGGAACAGCGCCAGACCCTCGCCGCGCAGCGCCGCCGCCTTCTTCTCGGCCTCGGCGCCGATCGTCTTGTAGGCCGCTTCCGCCTCGGCGTCCTTGGTGCGCTTGACCAGCAGCGCGGCCCCTTCGTTGGCGGCCGCGGCCAGCAGGTTCTTCGACGACACCACGCGGGCCATCGACTCGATGATCTCCTTGTCGAAGGTCATGTCGGTGATCTGGATGTCGCGCACCACGTAGCCCCAGGAAGAGACCACCTCGTCGAGGGTGCGCTTGGTGTGGTCGACGATCTCGGCGCGCATGGCGAGGATGTCGGCCTGCAGGGTGGTGGCCACGAACTGGCGGATCGAACCGTCGATGGTGCGCTGCAGGGCGAGCTGGAACTCCTGGTAGGAGGCGAAGCTGTAGATGGCGCGCTTGATGGTCTCGTCGTCGGCGTTGGCCACCGCGTAGACCACCATGGTCGAGAACTTGACGTTGGCCTGGTCGCGGGTGATGGCCTGGAACTCCATCTGCAAGGCGCGGTTCTGCAGCGACAGCTGGCTGGCGATCTTCTCCCACGGCAGCTTGACGTTGAGGCCCTCGCGCATGACGCGCTGGTACTTGCCGAAGACGGTGACGACGGCGACGGTCGCCTGCGGGATGCTGCGGATCTGCCGCATCACGAAGACGACGACAAACAGCACCAGGAACAAGAGCACGAACAGTTGCGGTCCCATGAGATCTCCCTCGCGCCCCTGGACGGGCGGAGCGGTGAATGCGGCAGAGCGGATTTATGACCAGCCCATCCTAGCAGCAAAGCCGGCAGCCCGGCCGCCTCACCCACGGCGGGCTGGACCGCCGCGCCGGCGAGCTGGCCCCTGGGCCGAGGGGTGGGAGCGTCGCCTACCGCAAGGTCAGGATCGCGACGCTCGAGCTGCGGAAGTCCTGGCCCAGGCCGGAGGCGTTGTCGACCAGCTCGTGGCGGCTGGCGAAGAGGCGGTTGCCCTTGTGGCCGAAAGTCCAGCTCTGCTTGCGCAGGTTCTCGAAGTAGAGCACCAGGAACCGTCCGCGGGTGTGCTCGACCTTCTCGGCGCCCAGCGGCATGCCGTCGGCGCCGATCCAGACGGAGAGCTGGCTGTCGGCGGTCTTGACGTGCTTGCGGGCCTCGGCCGAGAGCCGCGGCGGCAGCGACAGGACCAGCAGGCGGGCGGGCCTGCCCAGGTAGCTGGAGGCCTGCACGTCGACCGCATGGGCGAGCGCCAGGTCCTGCGCCAGGGCCGCCGCGCCATCGAGGTCCCCGGAGAGCTCGTTGAGGTTCAGCGCCTGCAACGCGTTGTAGGTGGGAGTGTGCTTGGCCGGGTCGAGGATCTGGGCGCGGAGCTCGTGCAGCGCCTGGCGGGAGCCGGCGCGCGACAGGCTCATGGTGAATCCCTGGGGGCCGTCCTCGACCTCCACCGTGACCCGCGACTGGTCGGTCCAGTGCTCTTCGCTGCTTTGCCGCGAGAGTTGCAGCTCGAGAGTGCCCTGGATCGGATCGGTGGCGCCGAGGCGGGAGAGCACGGCCGCCAGCTCGGCGACGATCTCCTCGGCGTGCGCCGGTGCGGCCGGTGCGGCGGCGGTGGCTGCCGCGGCGCCGCCCGAGGAGACCGCCGGCGGACGGGGCGCGGCCGCCGGCGGCGCGCCGGCCGGCCCGGCCGGCCCGGCGGCGGCCAACCCGAGCAACAACCCCAGCATGAGACACGGGTTCGCCGTCATCAGCGGCGCAGATTATCATCGCTCGGCGGCGGCCGGCGGGCCGCGGCCGGCGGGCGGCGGGGAATGCTCCGGCCCCCGGCCCCGTTGCAATCTTGCAGCCCGTGCACCGCCGCCGGCGGCCCGCGGGGCTCCAACCCGGATAGAATGCCGTGACGACGAACCAGGAGGTGTCGAGATGCCCTACAGTCCCATGTTGGTCAGGCCGATGCGCGAGGAGCTGAGTCAGGCGGGGGTCGAGGAGCTGATGACCGCCGCCGACGTCGACGCGTTCATGAGCGACAAGACCGGCACCGCCATGCTGGTGGTGAACTCGGTCTGCGGGTGTGCGGCCGGCATGGCGCGGCCCGGGATCCGCATGGCGTTGCAGCACTCGCGCCGCCCGCTGCGGGTCGCCAGCGTCTTCGCCGGCCAGGACCTCGAGGCGACGGCGCGGGCGCGCGGCTACCTTGCCGACATCCCGCCGAGCAGCCCGTCGATCGCCTTCTGGAAGGACGGCGAGCTGACGTACTTCATGCCCCGGCACCGGATCGAGGGGCGCAACGCCCAGGCGGTGGCGCAGGACCTGATGGCGGTGTTCGACGAGCACTGCGGCGAGGCGGCGCCGGCGGCGGCGCAGGAACCGTCCGCGGCTGCCGCCCGCTGAGGCCGGCACGACGCGCTCCGCGGTCCTCATGGGAACCTTCCATCACGACAAGAGCCCCTTGCACGGGATCACGGTGGTGGTGGACACCACCGGCTCCGAGGTCTTCGTCGGCCGTTGCGACGACGAGGACGAGCGCGGCATCGTGCTCCACGATGCCGACGTCCATCGCGACGGCGAGGACGGCCGCTCCAAGCAGCAGTACGTCGAGCGGGCCTCCCGCTTCGGCGTCTGGAAGAAGCACGACCGGCTGTTCATTCCCCGCGAGCGGGTGGCCTCGGTGCGCCGGCTCGGCGAGCTCTGAAGCGCGGCCTGCCGCGCCAGGTGGAGGAACGAGCGCACGATGGCCACATTGGAAGCCTCGGAAACGCCCGAAACCCCGGAAGACGGCTTGCAGGAAGACGATTTGCTGGCCGCCGCGGTCGCTCAGGCCCGGCCGGGGCGGGTGGCGCGGCCGCGCATCCGGGAGTTCGAGGCGATCGTCGAGGAGGCGATCCGCGAGACCCCCGACACCACCACGCTGGTGTTCTTCACCGGCAGCGAGCGGATGGAATACGAGGCCGGTCAGTTCCTCACCATCCGGCCGCACCAGTTCCCCGCCCTGGACCGTTTCGTCAAGTTCTTCGAGGACGTCAAGGGCAAGCGCGAGCCGGCGCGAGCCTACTCGATGTGCTCGGCGCCGCACGACCGCCGGGTGGCGGTGACGATCAAGGAGGAGCCGTACATCTCCGGGGTCACCAAGTATCCGCCGCTGATGTCGGCGTTCCTGACCTACCGCGTGCCCCCGGGCACCCGCATGGCGCTCACCGGTTTCGGCGGCCCCTACGTGCTGCCGCCCGACATCGAGTCGCGCACCGATCAGCTGATCCACGTCTGTGCCGGCTCCGGCATCGTGCCCAACATGAGCATCATCCGGCACTGCCTGGAGACCGGGATGAAGCTGCGCCACACCCTGATCTACGGCAACAAGACCTGGGGCGACATCATCTTCCGGCGCCAGCTCGAAGAGCTGGCGGCCCGCCATCCCGGCAAGCTCGAGGTGGTGCACGCGCTGAGCCGCGAGCCCGACGTCGCGCGTTACGGCCCGGACGTTTGCTACGGCCGGGTCGGCGAGGCGCTGCTGCGCCAGCACATCCCCGACCCGAGCGCCGCGCAGGTGTTCACCTGCGGCCCGGGAATCGGCAAGTTCGAGCGCCAGGCCGCCCGCGAGAAGGGTGAGGAGCCGCAGCCCCGCTTCCTCGAGACGGTGCTCGCCGGCCTCAAGGCGATCGGCGTGCCGCGTGCCCAGGTCCACCACGAGATGTACGGCTGAGGAGCCCCCCCAATGAACGCAATCCTGCCGCTGGCCGTTCCGGCCAACGAGCCCGTCCGCGCCTATGAGCCCGGCTCGCCGGAGAAGGCGGCCATCAAGCGCCGCCTGACCGAGATGCTGCACGAGACCGTCGAGATCCCGGTGATCATCGGCGGCCGCGAGGTGCGCACCGGCGACACCGTGCAGGCGGTCTGTCCGCACGATCACCGGCACGTGCTCGCCACCTTTCACCAGGCCGGCGCCGCCGAGGTGGCGGCGGCCGCCGATGCCGCCGGCAAGGCCTGGAAGGAATGGTCGGAGACCCCCTGGGAGGTGCGCGCGGCGGTGCTGCTGCGGGCCGCCGAGCTGCTCGCCGGACCGTGGCGCGACACGGTCAACGCCGCCACCATGCTCAACCAGTCGAAGACCGTGCACCAGGCGGAGATCGACTCGGCCTGCGAGCTGATCGACTTCTGGCGCTTCAACCCCTATTTCATGAAGGCGCTCTACCAGGAGCAGCCCTGGTCGCATCCCGGGGTCTGGAACCGCGTCGACTACCGGCCGCTGGAAGGCTTCGTGTTCGCGGTGACGCCGTTCAACTTCACCTCGATCGGCGGCAACCTGCCGACCTCGCCGGCGCTGATGGGCAACACCGTGCTGTGGAAGCCGGCCTCCACCGCGGTGCTCTCCGGCTACTACATCCTGAAGCTGCTGCAGGCCGCGGGGCTCCCCGACGGCGTGATCAACTTCCTGCCCGGCAAGGCCAACCACGTCGGCGACCCGGTGCTGGCGCATCCCGAGCTGGGCGGCATCCATTTCACCGGCTCGACGCCGGTGTTCCAGGGCATGTGGAAGACGCTGGGCGAGAACATCGCGCGCTACCGCAGCTATCCGCGGGTGGTGGGCGAGACCGGCGGCAAGAACTTCGTCTTCGTGCACCCTTCGGCGGACCGCGAGGCGGTGGCCACGGCGGTCGTGCGCGGCGGTTTCGAGTACCAGGGGCAGAAGTGCTCGGCGGGCTCGCGGGTCTATGTCCCGCGCTCGCTCTGGCCGGCGCTGCGTCAGGACCTCGCCGACCAGGTGGGGAGCATCCGCATGGGCTCGCCGGTCGACTTCCGCCACTTCATGGCCGCGGTCATCGACCAGTGGGCCTTCGACCGCATCAAACGCTACATCGATTTCGCCAAGAGCTCGCCCGACGCCGAGATCCTGGCCGGCGGCGGCTGCGACAGCTCGCAGGGCTACTTCATCCAGCCGACGGTGGTGGTGACCACCGATCCGCGCTTCAAGCTGATGACCGAGGAGATCTTCGGGCCAGTGGTGACGGTCTTCGTCTACGACGACGCCGCGCTCGAGGCGACGCTCGACCTGTGCGACTCGACCAGCCCCTACGCGCTCACCGGCGCGGTGTTTGCCGACGACCGCCTGGCCGCGGCGGCGATCGCGCGGCGCCTGCGCCATGCCGCCGGCAACTTCTACATCAACGACAAGCCGACCGGCGCGGTGGTCGGCCAGCAGCCGTTCGGCGGCGCCCGCGCCTCCGGCACCAACGACAAGGCCGGCTCGATGGCCAACCTGATGCGCTGGACCTCGCAGCGCGCCATCAAGGAGACCTTCGTGCCCGCCAGGGACTACCGCTACCCGTTCATGGCCGACGAGTGAGGTTCGGGGCGCGGCTTCAGTGCGCCGCGAAATGGACCGGCTCCGGCCGGCGCGCTCATCCGGCGACCCTGGCGAGGCGGTCGGCCAGCATCGCGGTGTCGCCGGCGGCGATGCTCTCCCAGCGCTCGCAGGCTCCCGCCAGCGGCGGGCGGACGTGCTGGCCCGGGTACTGCACGAAAAGCCCGCGCAGGCAGGGCTGCGCCGGCACCTGGTCCTCGGCGCCGAAGTAGGCATGCGCCAGCAGCACCACGGCGGGTTCGAGCGGACCCTCGCGGAGGGTTTCCCGCAGCGCCCGCGCCGCTCGCAGGGACTGGCCGGCCGCCGCCGGCTCGAGGCTGCGGCGGGTCCAGATCTCGACCAGGTCGGCAAGGCGATCGAGCGAGTGGACCTCGCCGTGACCGCCCGCGGTCACCAGCACCACCGGCAGGCCGGCCTGCAGGAGGGACGACGCCAGCACGTGAGCTGCCAGGCGGGTCATGGCCTCGACCGGTCCGTAGCTCGGCGGCGAGACGTCGAGCAACAGCACCGCCGGCCGCAGGCGCGGCGCCTCCTCGCCGGTGCGCGCGCGGTACAGCAGCTCGCCGCGCAGGTGGCGGCCGGTCAAGAGCTCGGGCGGTAGCGCCAGCTGCGACGGCAGCAGCGAGCGCAGGTCGCCGCGCAGGTCGACGCCCGAGCGCTCGCTGCCCGGACCGTGGCCCAGCGAGCGGCCGGCGGCGCCGGAGCGCAACCGGATGCCGAGCAGCTGGCGCCGCGGGGCCGACAGCGGCGGCATCGCCGGCAGCCGGGGCAGCAGCCGCAGCGGCAGGCCCGGGTCGGCGGCCACGGCCTCCGGTCCGAGCGCCGACAGCAGCGTCAGCAGGCGGTCGTCCACCGCCTCGGCCGCCTGCTGCAGGGCGGCGAGCGGCGGCGGCGGGGCCTGGGGCTCGACGGTGTCGCTGCGAAGGGCTCGGCCGATCGCCACGGAGATTTCTGCGGCGGAGAAGGTGGCCGAGGGCCGCCACCCTTCGAAGGGGGCCTCGCGCAGCAGCAGTGCGGCAAGGCCCACCCGTGCCGCGGCCGGCCAGCGCAGGTTCGCGAGGTCGCGGAAGCCTGGGGTCTTGCCGAGAGCGGCGAGTGACTCCCCGTCGCGGTCGAGAGACCGTGCTTCCTGGTGTCCACCGAGCTGATCGAGGAGGCCCGCGAGCAGGGACAGCGGAGGGTAGAGACCCAGGCGATGAAGGCCGGCGAGGGCGGCGGGCAGCACGGCCAGCTCCCGCGCCAGCGGACCCGCGGCGGGAAGCGCGACGGTGTCGTGATGCCCGGCCGTGAGAAGGCGGGTGTCCCAGAAGCGGAACACGGCGCCGATGTGAGACGACACCAGGAAGGCGCCGTCAGGGGACCAGGCGAGGCGCCAGGCGTACTCCTCCGGGAACGGGAACTCGGCAACATCGAGTCCGGTCGACGAGTCCCAGACACGTACGACCTGGTCATAGCCCGCCGAGGCGACCAGGGATCCATCCGGCGACCAGGAGACACAGTTCAAGCCATAGTTTGACTTCGCATGGCTCTGGTGACGCAGCCGCAGCTCCCAGGTCCGTGTATCCCAGAGGGCGACGGTCGCGTCCCTCGAGCTCGAAGCCAGGGTTTGGCCATCCGGTGACCACTGCACGTCCTGTACCCAATGAGAATGTGCGTTGATCGAGTGAATGGCTACCCCGCTCTGAGGGTCCCAGGTGCGGACCGTTCCATCCAAGGAGGCGGTTGCCAGGAGGAGACCGTCGGGTGACCAGCTCACCCCCCAAACGGTTTCCCGGTTCTCGAAGCAGCGGGTTGCCAGGCCACCGTTCGACCAATTCCAGATCGTGATCGAGCCATCCACGCCGACGGCGGCCACCTGCTCGCCGGCTGGTGACCACGCAACTCGGAGGCAGTTGGCGCCGATATTCAGTGTCCGAATGCAGTCGCCGGTCTCCGCTGCCCAGATCCGCAGGGTTTGGTCGCCAGAGCCTGAAGCGATCATCGTCGACTGCGGCGAGACCTTGACGTCGTTGACTCGCTCGGCGTGCCGCTCCTTGCCGACCCAGATCGGAAGCCCTGATCTCAGGTCCCAACGCCGAACCATTCCATCAGGGTGGCCGGTTGCCAGAGTCTTGCCGTCAGCAAAGACATCCACGCCTGGTTGATGAGGGTCGTTGCTCTCCGTGGCCACTTGCAGCACTCCCAGGCACGCCCTCTCGGCTCGCGGCAGCTTGGGTACCCAGGGATCCCGCTGCACTGCTGCCGGGCGCCGTCCCACCGTCGCTGACTGCCGCGCGGCATAAGCTGCAAGACTCTTGCTCGTGCGCGACGTTCGTGTCGGTAGGAAGGGACCGACCTGCCCGATCTGGAACCCTATGCCACTTGCGGCGAGCCGCGAGCCGTCGGGCGAGAACGCGACCGACCAGACGGGCGCCGGTGTTCCGGTCATGGCCGCGATCTCATGACCGTCGTCGGCGGCGACGATTCGAACCCAGTCCTGGTGTCCTCCAATCGCGATCTGGCCACCTTCCGGAAACCAGCTGAGAGCTATAAGGCCGCTGCCTAAATGGAATTGCCGCGCGACTCGGCATCGATAATCGGCGGCATCCCAGATCCGAAGGGTCCCGTTGGATGCGGCCGAGGCAAGGAGCTTGCCGTCGGGCGACCACTGAACGCTCTGTAGCACGCCTTCATGAACGAGGGTCGTCAGGTGAGATCCGCCCCCGTTCCAGAGCCATACCTTTCCGTCGTCTGAACAGGCAGCGAACCTCGACCCATCCGGGGACCAGGCTGCTTCTCGAATCAGGCCTGAGTGGGCGCAGCTGAAGAGCACCTCGCCGGTGTCCGCGGTGGCGACCATGAGCTCACGCTGCGCGGTCCACGCCAGCCGGTCGGCCGACGGCGACCAAGCCAGGGATTTCTTCGAGGTGCCTTGCGTGGGGGTCGAGGATAACCGGCGGGACGAGCCGGTTCGCGGATCCCAGAGCCTGACCACACCCTCCTCGGACAAGCTACCCAACCATCGCCCGTCGGGAGACCAGCAGACCGACCAGATCCTGGTCACGTCCTCGATCCGCCGCCAGAGGGTCCCGCCCTCGGCCGTGATCACCTCGACGGCGTGTTCGTCGTCGCCGAGGGCCAGGCGCGTGCCGTCCGGCGACCAGCAGATGGAGTTGATCTCGGACCGGCGCGCTTCCGAGACCAGAGAGCGAATCGAGATCAGGCCATCCGGCTCTGCCGCTGGCGCGGACCGCTCGCTCATCCGGCCACCCTGGCGAGGCGATCGGCCAGCGCCGCGGTCTCGCCAGCGGCAATGCTCTCCCAGCGCTCGCACGCTGCCGCCAGCGATGGCCGGACCTGCTGGCTCGGGTACTGCACGAACAGGCCGCGCAGGCAGGGCACCGCCGGCACCTGGTCCTCGGCGCCGAAGTAGGCATGTGCCAGCAGCACCACGGCAGGCTCGAGCGGACCCTCGCGGAGGGTCTCCCGCAGCGCCAGCGCCGCGCGCAGGGACTGGCCGGCCGCCGCCGGCTCGAGGCTGCGGCGAGTCCAGATCTCGACCAGGTCCGCGAGGCGATCGAGCGCATGGACTTCGCCGCGCCCCCCCGCGGTCACCAGCACCACCGGCAGGCCGGCCTGGAGGAGGGACGAGGCCAGCACGTGGGCTGCCAGGCGGGTCGTGGCTTCGACCGGTCCGTAGCTCGGCGGCGAGACGTCGAGCAGCAGCACCGCCGGCCGCAGGCGCGGCGCCTCCTCGCCGGTGCGTGTGCGGTACAGCAGCTCGCCGCGCAGGTGGCGGCTGGTCATCAGCGCGGGCGGTAGCGCCAGCTGCGACGGCAGCAGCGAGCGCAGGTCGCCGCGCTGCTCGAC
>DATGHG010000208.1:0-11123 GCA_035308185.1 Thermoanaerobaculia bacterium
ATCGCCAGCTGCAAGCGTCATGGGATCGAGCCCTACGGCTACCTCCGCGCACTCTTCGAGAGTCTCCCCAGCCATCCGTCCCGTCGGCTTCACGAGCTTGCGCCGGCCGCATGGGATGGACCTGCCCCGGTTCGGTGGACAGTAGACGGCTTGGGTTTGACGTAGGCTGGGTGAGTTCGTCTTTCTTTCCAGACCAGAGAGTATATGGAACCTCGCCGCCGGGGCTGTGCGGAGGTGTGGGAAGCGGCGAGGGTGGGTGGTGGAGGGCGCGCGCGCGGGGGGCCGGGAGCCGGTTTCCAAGGGGCAGCGGGAACGGCGGACCGGGGGCCGCGGCGGGCGGGGGCAGTGGAGCGAAGCGACACGGGCGGCCCCTGTTTGGTCCGCGGTTTCCGCTGGCCCGGCACCTTCCATAGCCCATACTTGCGTTGGGTGGAAGGGGCCAGGCGCGTAGCGCGCGCACGCCGCCGCGAAAACTCATGCGGCGGCTCGCTTCTTCTCGAAATTCACTGGGCTCAGATAGCCCAGGGCCGAGTGCCGACGGTGAAGGTTGTACCAGCCTTCGAGGAAGTCGAACACCGCCATCCGGGCCTCGCTCTGCGTGTGGAACGGCCGACGGTCCAGCAACTCGCACTCGAGCGTGGCGAAGAAGCTCTCGCACAGGGCGTTGTCGAAACAATCGCCCACCGAACCCATCGACGGCCGCACCCTGGCCTGCCGGCAGCGCAGGCCGAAAGCGATCGACGTGTACTGCGTGCCTTGATCCGAGTGATGGATCACCCCCGACGGCCGCCGCTGGTACAGCGCCATGTTCAAGGCTTCCAGGACGAGCTCGGTACGCAGGTGGGTCGCCATCGCCCAGCCCACCACGCGGCGGCTCCAGGCGTCCACGACGACGGCGAGATACAGAAATCCTGCCCAGGTCGGTATGTAGGTGATGTCAGCCACCCAAAGCTGATCGCGTCCGCTCACTGCAAAGTTGCGGTCGACCAGGTCGGGCGCCGGCCGCGCTTGGCGATCCCGCGTGGTCGTCGCGAACCGGCGCCGCCGGCTGACTCCTGCGAGCCCGGCAGCCTGCATCAGGCGGGCCACTCGCTTGCGGCTTGCTGGCTGGCCCTCGGCAGCCAGCTCGGCCCGCACACGAGGTGCTCCGTAGGTTCCCCGCGAGTGCTCATGGATGGACTGGATGCGGGCACCAAGCGCTGCATCCGCCACCGCCCGAGCCGACGGCGACCGCCGATGCCAGGCGTAGTAGCCGCTCGACGATACGCCCAGCAGCCGGCACATTGTCCGTACCGCGTGCATGGCCTGGTTCGCCCTCACGAATCCGAAGGCTTGCGCGGGATCGACTCGCTCTCCCGAGCGAACCAGGCCGCCGCTTTTTTTAAGATTTCACGCTCTTCACGAAGCTGGCGGTTCTCCCGCCGCAGCCGGCGCAGCTCATCGCGCTCGAGCGTGCTCAGACCGTCTTCGCGGCGACCCTCGTCCCGATCGGCCTGCGCGACCCAGTTGCGGATCGCCTGCGCCGACGGCTCGAACTCGCGGGCCAGCTGCTCGGGATCCCGTCCCGACCGGACCAGCTCGATCATCTGCCGGCGAAACTCAGGGGCATACGGCGCTCGGTGTCTCTGCGGCATCGTGGACTCCTCTCCCCCCAATGATGGGGTGTCCACGCAACCGGGGCAACTTCAGGCGGCGGCCGCTGCGCAAGTCTCCTGATCCACCGCCCTCACCCTCACCCAGCCGCCGGACCCGGGGCAGTTGGGAGAACGGTTACCGCCGGCCACCGCCACGCTCACCTACCTCACAGTCGATCACCTGGGCACGCCGATCCTGGCCTCGACCGGCGCCGGCGTCGCAACCTGGAGCGGGGGATTCGAACCGTTTGGGCGGGACTTCTCGATGCCAAGCGCACAGAAGTCCGGCATCTTTCTACGCTTCCCCGGTCAGTGGGACGACACCGGCTGGAACAACTCGAAGCTGAGCATTGGGCAGTACTACAACCTGAGCTGTTGGTACGACTATGGGAGCGGGAGATATCAGCAGGCAGACATCATCGGATTCCAAGGTGGCACGAATCCGTTTCGTTATGTTAACGATAACCCACTTGGCGACGTTGATGATCTAGGCCTGGCGCCCTCAGTGCCAGGCGACGACGTTTACTATGTTTGTTGCAAAGGCGGTCAGCGAGCTATTTGCAGGGGACCCGCGCCGTTTCCACGAGATCCCTTTGAGGCAGATTGCAACCGGGTACACGAAGACCAGCACCTTCAGGATTTCAATGCGGGGCGCTTCCCCTGCTCGCCTTGCGCCGGCCGGCGTGACGGCACAGCCGTCTTGGTAACGCACGCAGACAAGGGTCCGGTGGAATGCGCTGGTTATTGCGCCGAGCTGACTTGCCTCAAGAAAAAGCCTCAAGACCCCGGTCTACTTAGGCGCATCGGGTTTGTCACCAACCAAATTAACCACTTTTGCCCTGGCCGGACCTGCCCGCCGTGAGCGCGCTCCCCCGGCCGCGCCTCTCGTGCTGCGCACAACTTGTTGCGCTGCTTGTGCTGCAGAATCTTGTTCTTGCTCCCTCTCCTCGCGCCTACCCGGCCCCATTCCGCAGCGACAACCGCCAAGACATCGACCGCGGAGGCGCAGCGAGCACAGTCTTGGAGCGCCTTCGGCGGATCGTGCCAGCGGTCCAGCCCGCTGCGAGCTGCATGCGCGCACGGCAACTCGCCGGGCGTTACAGCGCAGAGACCCCAGAGCTGGCCGAAATGATGGGCGGCGGCTATCTTGGAGGAAGCAGTCTCTATCTTTTTTGGAACGGGTCGTATATGTACAGCGAGTGGACAGATATATCGCCTGAGACGATCGAGGACCAAGGGCGATGGTTTCGCAGCGCTGACATGCTAGAGCTGAAATCTGACGATCTCAGGCATGAGCCGAAGTACTTGATTCATGACACTCACTTTTTTGTCTTCTGTCTTCCGACGGCGGCAGGCACCGGCCTGAGAATCATTGGTACGAAAGACGAACTGACCAATCTCGAAAAAGATGCCGGCAAGGATGGCGAACAAGACGATCAACTGTTTCGCTTGATGATGTACAGCCGTGAGCGGCGAGAGGTATATCGGTCCCCGGAGGGGTCGCGGCAAATGATGAAGGAGTTGAGACAGCGTCTCGGGAAATCTGACTTGCGGCCCTGAGTTGACAGTAGATATTTGCGGATTCGAACCCTATGAGCGGAACTTCACGACTCCGGGCGTGGGGGCATTCTAGAGATGCCTTCGCGAGAACCCACAGGTAATCGTGCTGACTCGTCGTCTGAAGCGGGCGCCGGAGCCCGGTCCCGGGGCTCCGGCGCCCATTCAGCGCCAGGCGGCGGCTACAGGCAGCGCGGGCCGCTGCAGGTGTAGTCGTGGACGTTGCAGGTGTTGGTCTTCGGGGGGCAGATCGGCGGCAGGGTGATACCTCCAGCGGCGTCTTGCAGCTGCCAGGTGGTGAGCTGCTGCAGGGTCTCGCGGCGCAGGGTGAGCTTGGACAGCTTCTTGTGCATGGCTTGACTCCCTTCCGGTTGCAGTGGAACGGCTCGCCTTGCTTGGCGCAAGGGTTTCTGCAAGTAAGTGTGCGGTCAAGGAGCCCAGGCGCGCCTCGACGGACGCCTGACGCCACGCTTGGTTGGTACCGGCAGGGACGATCGGCGCCCGCGGCTCAGGGAACCGCGAGGGCGGCGCGGGTACCGCCAGACGGCGGCGGTTCCAACACACGGGCCGGCTCGGCTGCGAGGTGAGCCTGGCCGGCGCGGGCCACCGCCCGGAGGCCGGCGGCCTCGGACAGCGTGCTCCAGGGCAGGGCGCCGAGGATGTGACGGAACTTGGGGAGATAGCCGGCGCGGCCGGTCTCGTGGATGAAGCGGGCGAGACCGGTCAGCGGCCCCGGGGTGGGGCGCTCGGAGATCTCCCACGGATGGGCGACCGCCACCGGCAGACCGCCGCGGGCAAGATGGCGCTCGGCCGCGGCGACCAGGCGGCCGGGCTCGACCAGCCGCCCCGTCCAGCTGCCGGCCGGCACCCGCAGGACACCGCCGAAAGTGAAGACCGGCAGCTCCAGCAGCTCGACACGGGCCGCGGCGTCGCCGAACCCTGCCACCGCGGCCACGGCGCCGGCAAGACCGCTCGACGCCGGCCGGACTGCGCCGCCGGCAAGACTGCCACCCGCCACCCTGGCCGCCGTGCCGGCGACCGCCGCCGGCGCGGCCACCTCGCACCCTCCCCACCGCAGGCGGCTGGCGAAGACCGGGTTGCTGCGCCGGCCGGAGAGCGAGTAGGGGACGAGAGAGCTGTCGTAGTCGAACCCGGCCGCGGCGACCAGCGGCAAGAGCGGGCTGGCCAGCGTCCGCAACGACCACTCGGGAGCGCGAAAGCCGCGCACCGGCTCGCCCAGCAGGTCCTCGAGCAGCGCCTTCGACCGCCGGATGTCGCGCACGAACTCGGGCGCCGGCCGCTCGCACGCCCGCAGGTGGTGGAAGCCGTGGCTGGCCACCTCGTGCCCGGCACGGGCGATCTCCCGCACCCTTGCCGGCAAACGCTCCGCCACCTCGCCGAGCACGAAGAAGGTCGCCCGGCAACCCGACTCCGCCAGCAACCCGAGAAGCTTCGGCAGCAGGCGGTCGAGCTCCACCGGCAGGTCCGGGCGCAGCTGCGGCTGGACGTAGGAGGGCACCAGGCAGTTGTGGTACCACTCCTCGACGTCGATGGTCAGGGCGTACCCAAAGACTCCCTGAAGTCGCGCAACCTCTGGCACAGCCTGCATGATCGCGTCATCCTAGACCATATCGGTCCGGCTTCCCTCCCCGTCCTGCCGTCCGCCACCGTAGACCATATCGGTCCGGCTTCCCTCCCCGACCTGCCATCCGCCACCGCAACCTCGCGCCGCCACCTTGCCGCAAGCCGGCCGCCTGCCGAGATCCCGGTTCGCGGTCGCACGAACCTGCCCCTCCCCTCCGGCCTTGTCTCCGATTCGAGCTTGTGCCATCCTTCACGAGCTCCGGGATCGGGATCGGCTCCCCGGACAGGTAGCGGTCCGCGCCGGCGACGGGTGGTGGGTGCACCTGCCGCCCGTGCTTGGCTGGAAACCCGAGCGGAGGAAAGGCCTCGTTGCCCGCGCAATATTACCCTGTCCTGCTGACCCTCGGGATCGCCGCCATCGTCGGCGCCGCGATCCTCGGGATCTCCCATCTGCTCTCCACCCTTGCCGGCAACCAGGTCGGCGGGCGCATCAAGCGCACCACCTACGAATCGGGCATGCCGCTGCTCGACCGCTCGCACAAGCGCCTGTCCATCGCCTTCTTCCTGGTGGCGATCGATTTCATCGTCTTCGACCTCGAAGCCGCCTTCCTCTACCCCTGGGCGCTGGTCCTGCGCCGCGGCGGTTGGGAGCTGTTCGCGGCGGTGATGGTCTTCGTCTTCCTGATCCTGGTCGGCTACGCCTACATCTGGCTCAAGGGCGGCCTCGACCTCGGCCCGCTGCGCGAGCAGCGCCGGCGGCCCGGCGGCCTCACCTTCAGCGGGCGCCCGGCCGCGGCCCTGCCGCGCGAGGCGCATCCATGAGCGACCTGGCCACCGGCGCCGCCGCCGCGGTCTCGACCGCCGCCGCCTCGCCGGCAGAACGCCGCGATCTCAGCGCGGCCGGCAAGGCCCAGCTGCGGGAGCTGTTCAAGCGCTACCCCACCCGCGAGGCGGCGCTGATCCCGGCGCTGCACATCGCCCAGCGCGAATGGGGAGGGTGGCTCCCGGATGCCGCCATCGCCGCGGTGGCCCGCGAGATCGAGCTGCCGGAGGCCAAGGTCTACGGCGTCGTCACCTTTTACGACCTCCTGCATCAACACCAGGTCGGCCGCCACCGCATCCGCGTCTGCACCAATCTGCCGTGCATGCTGCGCGGCTCGGACGAGATCATGGCGGCGGTGCGCCAGGAGCTCGGGGTCGGCGAGAACGAGGTGACCCAGGACGGACGCTGCTCCTATGTCCACTTCGAGTGCCTGGGCTCGTGCGACACGGCGCCGATGATGATGGTCGACGACGCCTACCACGAGAACCTGACCCCCGAGTCGGTGCGCCGCATCCTGCGGGAGCTCGAGTGATGGCCGATCCGACCCCGCCGCCGGCCACGCCGGCGCGCGCGCCGGCCAAGGCCTTCGAGCCGGTGCTCACCCGCAACGTCGGCAACCCCGCGGCGTTGACGCTCGCCGGCTACCGCCGCGGCGGCGGCTACGAGGGCCTCGCCAAGGCGCTGCGGATGGAGCCCGAGGCGGTGATCGACGAGGTGAAGCGGTCGGGCCTGCGCGGCCGCGGCGGCGCCGGCTTCGCGGCGGGGATGAAGTGGAGCTTCATCCCCAAGGGCAAGGGCAAGCCGAAGTACCTGGTCTGCAACGCCGACGAGTCCGAGCCGGGCACCTTCAAGGACCGGCTGCTGATGGAGCGCGACCCGCACCAGCTGATCGAGGGCTGCGCCATCTGCTGCTGGGCGGTCCAGGCGAGCACCACCTATATCTACATCCGCGGCGAGTACTCCCATGCCAACGCGGTGATGGAGCAGGCGATCAAGGAGGCCTACCAGGAGGGCGTCCTCGGCGACAGCGTGCTCGGCTCCGGTTTCAAGCTCGACATCTATATGCACCAGGGCGCCGGCGCCTACATCTGCGGCGAAGAGACCGGCATGATCGAGTCGCTCGAGGGCAAGCGCGGCCAGCCGCGGGTCAAGCCGCCCTTCCCCGCCGTGGTCGGCGCCTTCGGCGCCCCCACCGTCATCAACAACGTCGAGACCCTCGCCAACGTGCCGCACATCGTGGTGCGCGGCGCCGACTGGTTCAAATCGATCGGCACCGACGAACGCAACACCGGCCCCAAGCTCTACGCCATCTCCGGTCACGTCGAGCGCCCCGGCACCTACGAGACCGCGATCGGCATCCCGTTCCGCGAGCTGCTCGAGCTCGCCGGCGGCATGTACCGCGGCGGCAAGCTCAAGGCCTACATTCCGGGCGGCGCCTCGGCGGCGATCCTGACCGCCGACCAGGACCACCTGGCGCTCGACTTCGACACCATGGCCAAGGCCGGCTCGATGCTGGGCTCGGCCGCGGTGATGGTGATGGACGACACCACCTGCATGGTGCGCTCGGTCGCCCGCCTGGCCAAGTTCTTCAATCACGAGTCCTGCGGCCAGTGCACCCCCTGCCGCGAGGGCACCAACTGGCTGGAGCTGCTGCTCACCCGCATCGAGCACGGCGAGGGGCGGCCGGGCGACCCGGAGCTGCTGCGGTCGGTCTGCAAGAACATGAACGGCACCGCTCTGTGCGCGCTGGCCGACGCCGCCATCGGTCCGGTCGATTCGCTGATCAAGCGCTTCCCGGAGGAGGTCGAGCAGCACATCCGCGACCATGCCTGCCCGTTCCCCCATCGCCGCTACTTCGCAAACGGAGCGTCTTGACGTGCCCAAAGTCACCATCGACGACCGCACCGTGGAGGTCGAGGCCGGCACCAACCTGATCGAAGCCGCCTTCAAGGCCGGCGTGCACATCCCCCACTACTGCTACCACCCGCGCCTGTCGGTGGTCGGCCAGTGCCGCATGTGCCTGGTGAAGATCGACGGCATGGGGAAGCTCCAGGCCGGCTGCGCCACCCAGGTGATGAAGGACGGCATGGTGGTGCGCACCGAGCTGCCGGAGGTCAAGGAAGCGCAGAAGGGGATCATGGAGTTCCTGCTCCTCAACCACCCCCTCGACTGCCCGATCTGCGATCAGGCCGGCGAGTGCGGCCTGCAGGACTACGCCTTCAAGCACGGCGTCGCCTACTCGCGCTTCCAGTTCGAGGACAAGCGCACCTACCCGGGCCGCGAGCGCATCCCGCTCGGCGCCAACGTGCTGCTCAACATGAACCGCTGCATCCAGTGCACGCGCTGCATCCGCTTCACCCAGGAGATCGCCGGCACCGGCGACCTCGGCTTCTTCCATCGCGGCGCCCGCACCGAGATCGGCACCTTCCCGGGCAAGCATCTCGACAACCAGCTCGCCACCTGCGTCGTCGACATCTGCCCGGTGGGCGCGCTCACCTCCACCCGCTTCCGCTTCGCCGAGCGCGTCTTCTACCTCGACAAGCAGCCGTCGCTGTGCACCGGCTGCGAGGTCGGCTGCAACGTCACCATCGAGCACCGGCGCGGCGCCATCAAGCGCTACAAGCCGCGCTTCAATCCCGACGTCAACGACTACTGGATGTGCGACTACGGCCGCGGCACCTTCGAACGCTACCGCACGGTGCCACGCCTGTCCGCGCCGCGGCTGCGGCGCGACGCCGGCCGCGACGGCGCGGCGCCGGTCTCCTGGAAGGAAGGGCTCGACGCCGTGGCACGCCACCTGCGCGGGCGCAGCGCCGACGGCGCCGTCGCCTTCCTCGGCTCGGGGTTCCTCACCACCGAGGAGGCCTACCTCTTCGCGCAGCTCGCCGAGATGGCCGGCACGGCCCACCGCTCGGTGGCGGTCGATCTCGGGCCGGAGCGCCACATCCCCAACCTGCAAGGGGGCGTGACCGGCAACGAAGCGGCGCCCAACCGGCGCGGCGCCGAGCTGGCAGGACTGGCCGCACCGGCAACCCCGGCAAATGCCGCCGGCGCGATCGACGCCGAGAGCCTCCTGCATGGCGACGCCGCGGCGCGCTGCGCGGTGCTGGTGGTGTGCGACAGCGACTTCGGCGCCGGCGCCCACGACCCGGCCACCGTCGCGCGCTTGCGCCGGGCGCAGGCGCTGATCGTCTTCGGCTGGGCCGACTCGCTCCTCGCCCAGGCCGCCGACGTGGCGCTGCCGGTGGCCAACCACGCCGAGAAGGACGGCACCTTCGTCAACGTCGAATGGCGGGTGCAGCGCTTCGAGCGCGCCTTCCCGCCTCCCGGCCAGGCCCGCCCGGCGGTCGAGGCGCTGTCCGAGCTGCTGGCGCGCTACGACCCGCGCTGGGCGAACCTCACGGCACCGGCGGTCTTCGACCGCCTCGCCGCCGCCGTGCCGGCGTTCGCCGGCCTCTCCTGGCGCCACCTGCCGGCCACCGGCGCGGCGCTCGACCTGCCCGCGGCGCACGCCTTCAAGGAGCCCCGGCTGCAGGCGCCCGAAGACACGGCGGTCGGCATCTGACGCGCCGCCGACCGCACGCGACGACGACCGCGACGACTGCGATGACCGAGCAGCGGACGATGGGGACGCCCCGGGAGGCAACGCGATGAGCGCCGAGCTGGCCGATCTCGTCGCCACCGCGATCAAGCTGGGCGTGACCCTGGCGATCCTGATCAACGTGGTGCCGGTGATGCTGTGGGTCGAGCGCCGCGGCGGCGCGCTGATCCAGGACCGCCCGGGACCGAACCGGCTCGGACCGCTGGGCCTCTTCCAGGCGCTCGCCGACGCCCTCAAGTTCATGTTCAAGGAGGACGTGACGCCCTCCGCCGTGGACCGGCCGCTGTACCTGATGGCGCCGGCGCTCGGCCTGCTGCCGGCCCTCACCACCTTCTCGGTGGTGCCGTTCGGGCCGGACGTCACCTTCCGCGGGCACGTCTATCAGATGGTGGTCGCGCCGGCGCAGACCGGCGTGCTGCTGTTCCTGGCCATCGCCAGCCTCGGGGTCTACTCGCTGGTGATGGCCGGCTACGCCTCCAACAACAAGTACTCGCTGCTGGGCTCGATCCGCGCCTCGTCGCAGCTGATCAGCTACGAGCTGGCGCTCACCCTGGCGGTGGTGGCGGTGGTCATCCCGGTGTCTTCGTTCCAGCTTGCCGACGTCGTCGACTACCAGCGCCACCACGGCTGGAACGTGCTGCCGCAGATCGTCGGCTTCCTGATCTTCCTGGTCGCCGCCTTCGCCGAGACCAACCGCCTGCCGTTCGATCTGCCGGAGGCGGAGTCGGAGCTGGTGGCCGGCTTCCACACCGAGTACAGCGCCATGCGCTTCGCGACCTTCTTCATGGCCGAATACATCTCGATGACCTCGCTGTCGGCGCTCGGCGCGACGCTCTATTTCGGCGGCTGGACGCTGCCGTGGGTCCACGTCGAGGGCTTCGCCGGCGTCGCGGTCGGCCTCGCGGTGCTGTTCGGCAAGGTCGCCTGCTTCATGGCCTTCTTCGTCTGGGTGCGCTGGACGTTCCCGCGCTTCCGCTACGATCAGCTGATGCGCCTGGGCTGGAAGGTGCTGCTGCCGCTGGCGATCTTCAACCTGATCCTGGTGGCGGCTCTGACCCTGGCGGGCGTGCTGTAGGCGAGGGGGACCTTCGAACATGGAAATGGCGGTCTTCGCGGTCTTCGCGCTGCTGGCGGTGGGTTCGTCGCTGGTGGTGATCGCGCACCGGAGCCCGATCTACTCGACGCTCAGCCTGGTGGTGACCCTGTTCTCGGTGGCGGTGCTGTTCGTGCTGCTGGGGGCGCCGTTCATCGCCACCCTGCAGCTGCTGATCTATGCCGGCGCCATCCTGGTGCTCTTCCTGTTCGTGATCATGCTGCTCAACGTCGGGCGCGACGAGGGCATACCGGGCGGCCACCGCCTGCAACTCGCCACCGCCATCCTCGGCGCTCTGGTGTTCACCGGCATGCTCGGTCTGCTGCTGCGCTCGGCGCTCGGCGGCGGCCCGCCGGCGCCGCTCACCGAGCAGGCGGTGTCGCTGTCGCGCCTCGCTCAGGAGCTGTTCGCCGAGTACCTGCTGCCGTTCGAGATCGTCGGCCTGCTGCTGCTGGTGGCGGTGATCGGCGCCACCGTCATCGCCCGCCGGGCGACGGAGGAAGAGCTTGCCGCGGCTCCAAGCGGCCCGCTCGCCGATCCCACCGCTCGGGGCGGCGGCCCCGAAGCGCCGGAGCCGGTTGGCGCCGGAGCCGGCGCCCCGCGGCCTGGTTACGCGGCCTGGTCGTCCGAGGCCGACCGCGCGGCGGGCGGGGCGAGGCCGGCGTCGGTTCCCGGGGGGCGGGCATGAGCGCCGGCCCGGCGGTGCCGATCCTCTGGTACCTGGCGCTGGCCGCGGCGCTGTTCGCCATCGGCACCATCGGCGCGCTGACGCGGCGCAACGGCATCAGCATCTTCCTGTCGATCGAGCTGATGCTCAACGCCGCCAACCTG
>DATGHG010000209.1:0-5612 GCA_035308185.1 Thermoanaerobaculia bacterium
CTGCCGCCGCGGGCGCCATGGCTGCAAGCGCCGCAAGCGTCGCAAGCGTCGCCAGCGCCGCCGGCGCCGCCAGCGCCACCAGCGCCGCCCTCAGGCCCAACGCCGCGAACCACCTCCGTCCAAGCGAGCGACTCGCCTGCCTCATGCCGGCCTCCCTCTCCTGTCAGCGCAATCTGCGGCCAAACCGTGCACGCAGCTTGCCGGAGCTCTCGAAGTCGTTGCCCGCATCATATCCCGCTGGCCGCGGCTGGGCGGCTGGGCGGCTCGGCGGCTCGGCGGCGCGGTGGCTCGACGGCGCGGAGGTGCGGTGCGCGAGCGGTGCCCGTGCGCTCGGTCGAGGGAGTGGAACGCTTTTCCGGCGCCGCCGCAACGCATGTCCATGCGCGCCGGGCGCGGCAGCCCGGCGCTCGCCGCCCCGGCCGGCGGTCCTTGCGCCTGCCAGGGGCGGTCAGGCGTTAGAATCGCGCCCTATGAGCTGGCGACGGATGGATCGCTCGGCACGGCTGCGGCTGGTCAGCGCGGCGATCCTGATCGTCGGGCTGGTCAGTGCGATCGTGATCTATTACGGCGCCGTGCAGGCCCCGGCGGATCCCCTTGGCGATCCTGAGGACAGCAAGAAGTACCTGCATGACATGGAGCTCTACGGCGGCAAGGCGAACCTGCTCGCGACCGAGGCGCGGGACTGGCTCCACGGCCTCTGGCACGGCCGGCGCCTGGCGTTCACGGTGGCGGTGCTGGCGGGGCTGGCGGCGGCGGGCTTCCGACTTGCCGCCATCCCCTTGCCGCCGCTGGACGACGAGCCGGACGACGGCGGTGGCAGTGACGCGAGCGGCGAGGGCGGCGAGGGCGGCGGCGAGCCGCGGGGTGGGGCCGGCGCGGGTTGACGCTGGGCGCGGGATGACGCTGGGCGCGGGATGACGCGGGATGATGCGAGGTGACGCGGCGCCCGGCCGCCTGCCGCCGTCCGCCGGCCCCCGCCCGCCGCCCGCCGCCCGCCGGCCCCCGCCAAAATTGCGGTGGGCGGCGGCGCGGAAGGGATCAGCCGGCCGAGCCGGTGGCGTTCCGCAGTGCCGAGATCGGTGGTTCGCCGCGGTCCAGGGCGCGGTGGACGCCCTGCGACAGGGCGTAGACCTCGCGGCGGGTGAGCTTGGCGCCCGCTCCCGCCGCCTCGACCCGATCGAGCGTGGCGTAGGCGAGCTCGACCGGCAGGGCGGTGAAGGCGGTCAGGCCGCGCTCGGCGCCCAGGCGTTGCAGGGCCAGCACGTATTCTGCCGCGGTGTGCAGGTTGGCGCGGGCCAGGGCCAGCACCTCGGCGCAGGGCACTCCCTCGGGCAGGTAGCGGCGCCCCTCGACGGCGTCGGCGGCGGCGTCCTTGAGGACGTTGACCAGCTGCAACCCCTCGCCGAAGGCGCGTGAGCGCTGGCGCAGGACGGCGGCGCCGGCCGCGAGCGCGGGGTAGCCGATCAGGAAGAGCTCGGTCAGCAGCTCGCCGACGATGCCGGCGACGACATAGCAGTACCCGCGCAGGTCGTCGAGGTCGCGCAGCCGCAGCTCGCCGCGGTCGTCGGTGCGTGCCACGAAGCCGGCCATGCCGTGGCAGGTGCGCAGGGTGTGCTCGCGGGTCAGCGCGACCGCCGCCGGCGCGAGGGCGAAGAAGGCGTCGAGCACTTGCGGCAGCTCGGCCAGCAGCTCGCGGTAGCCGGGCTGGTCGCAGGGCACCTCCGCCGCCCAGGCGCGGGCGGTGGCGGCGGTGGCGCAGGGATCGGGATGGAGCAGCAGGCTCTCGAACCGCGCCAGCGCCTCGATGCGGCTGGCGCGCGGCCAGCGGGCGGCGTCCTCGAAGGTGTCGGCGACCCGGAACAGCAGGTAGGCGATGGTGACCTGGCGGCGAGTGGGCTCCGGCAGCAGCGGGATCGCCAGGGCGAAGGTGCGGCTGGTGGCGATCAGCAGCTGCTCGAGGTCCGGGCGGACCTCGTCCTCGTAGCCGGCGGCCGCGGGCTCAGGAGGCCGCGGCGGCTTCTCGGGCGCGCCTTCCACCCGGCAAGGATAGCAGCGCCGGGGCGATAGGTGGCGCCGTGAGTCATCCGCCGCTCGGCGCACAATGGGCGAGAGGGTACGCGATGGCAGAGACGAGACGGAAGTTCCTGACGGCCTCCCTTTCTTCAATCGATCAGCCGCCGGATATCGGCCATCGGCCGAAACAGCTTCATGGGCTGGTCCGGAAACGGTAGGAAGCTTTCCCGCTCGTAGAAACGGCGAGCGCTCTCATCTTTCGCATCGACGATCACCGCGAACGAGGCGATCTCGCTCCGCGCGGCGCGGTAGAGCGCGTCGGCAAGCAGAAAGCGCCCGTAGCCCTTACCCTGTTGGTGGCGATCGACGGCAAGCCGGCCCAGCAGCGTCGCCGGGACCAACGGATATCGCGGGAGCTTGCGCACAGTCTTTGCCGGCAGCTCGGCGAGCTGTACCGATGTCGAGGAGAGGGTGTGGTAGCCTCCGATCGTCCCATCCGGCAGTAGCAGGACGAAGGGTGCGGCCATGTTCCTCCGCGCGTCCTGGCCAGCCTGCGTCCGGAAATATCGATCGAGCGGTTCTACCCCGCTCTCGAATTCCGACCGGTCATGGCTGGACGTCAGCGGTTCGACGCGAAGTGTCTCTTCTCTTTCGTCGGACACGCGCGTCAGACGCCGGCTCGCTCGCGGTAGCGGCGCACCGTGTCGCGCAGACGGTCATTGACCGGCTGCGGGTTCAGCAGCGCGTCGACGAAGGCCTCGCTGTCGCGGACAGAGAGGGCAAGCTGGCTGTGTTCCTCGATCGCACGCCGCGCGGCGTCTTGCACGCTCGTCAGCACGAAGTCGGTCACGCTCCGCCCCTGCAGGGTTGCTGCCCGCTCGATCAGGCTCTTCTGCTCTGCGGTGACGCGCGCCTCCAGGCGCTCCGCCCGTGTGCGCTTGGTCGTGGATCTGGATGCTGCATTCGCCATGGCCGTTCTCCTGCAAATAGTGTACGGCCATTGGCCGCCCGGTGGACGCCGCTGCGAAGGTTGTCTGGAATGACCATCTCGGTGAGGCCACCGGCGAATTCGAAGGCCCGGACGTGCGACCCGATCCAGTCGGAGAGCCCCTGGCTCCACGTCGCCTCCGCGAAGGTGTAGCTGCTCGCGCCCCACACCGCGACGAAGATCTGCGCCTCCCGCACCTCGCCGGTCCCGGCGTCGACCACCGGTACCGTCGCGCCGCAGTAGTCCACGAACAGCTTCTCGCCGGGTCGGTGCACCTGGCGCATGCACACGTCCAGCTGGCGCCGCCACGCCCCGTACAGCTCGCAAAACCGGCTGTACTGATAAGCGGCCGGGTACTGCTCCCGGTGCTCCTGCCACACCAGGCTCAGCGTGACGCCCTTGAGCTTCAGCTCGTTGTGGACGTAGAGCCAGTCGACCTCCGGACGCTCGCGCCGCGCCGGCCGCCGCACCGCGGGATAGAGCCGTTGCTCGAGCTCCTCCCCGCTCCAGCTCTCCCAGGCCATCTCCAGCACGCCGGCCCGCTGCGCCCGCACCAGGTACTCAGCCACGGTCGCCCGCCCGATCCCGCACGCCTGACTCGCCTGCCGCTGGCTCAAACCGCACACCACCAGCAACCGCAACACCTCCTGAACTTGTCTCATGCTGAGTCTCCGTGCCGGCATTGCTCTCCCTTCGTCGTGAAGGTCGAGGATGCCACGGCGTCGGAGCCCTGCTCGTCGCTCGTTCCGACCGGAAGGCGGCCACCCTTCCGATGGATGCCGGCCACCCTTCCGACGCCCACCGAAAAGTGGCCGCCTTCGCGTCGGAATCGGTGGCCGCCTTCAGCCCGGAAGGGCGGCCGCCTTCACGTCGGAATCCATGGCCGGATTCGACCGGAATACGCATCGGGACTCACCAAGCAGCGGATCTGCAAGGCCGAGCGGGGTCACGTCTACCCGCGCCAGGGCATCCTTAAGCGCATCATGGCGGGCATGGGCGTCACCTTCGCCGCCCTGCACCGGGCACTGCTCGGCCGAGGACTTCGGCAAGCGCCTCGGACCCTGGGGGTGCCTGCCATAGTGCGCACCTGCCGCCCCTCCCGCATCTCCGTCATGAAGACGACCACGTACACCGTCCGGGCCAGCGCCGAGCAGGCCCGGCGGTGGGCGCTGGTGGCGCGCTGGCTCAAGTGCAGGTCCGTGTCCGTCTGGCTCGAAGAGATGGCGGACGAGGCGTCCGACCGACTGGAAGAAGTGGCGGCCGACGCCGCCCGGAGAGGTGGTAGGATCTGAGCATGCCTAAGCGCCCACGCAGACCGCGCGATCCCTTCCAGTTGGCCCACCAAGTGATCCAAGAGGCGATTGGAGAGGCACCACCGCAACCCGACCCCGACACTGGCAAGAACCCCGCCGCAGTCGCCTTAGGCAAGCTAGGTGGCGCCAAAGGCGGGAGGGCAAGAGCCGCTAAGATGACTAGTCAGCAACGGCAAGAGAGCGCCAGATATGCCGCTCTGTCGAGATGGCGCAGAACTAAGGAGTAGCGTCTTCGCCTGATTTCTCCTCAATGCCGATCCTCTCGGCGATGTCCACTACCTCGCCATAGCGGCTCTCGTAATCTTTGAGCTGTGCTGTAAGAATACGCACTAACCCTTTCGCGCTTGCTGGGGACAGAAGAACCCGCAGCATTTCCTTCGCGCTTATCGCCTCGCCTAAAACGTTTATCTGACCGAGACGAATCGTGAAATCCCACGGACCAGTCAATATTTGAAAGTGATTTGAGTACAACGTTAGCACATCCTGTGACGCCTGCCAGGCAACGCTCCTCGCTTTTGGTTTCTCAGAACTACCGCGTCCCGTCTTTGCTCTAATGTGGTCCTGCGGCATATGTGTCTCCTGTCTCAGGCAGTACGTATGGGAGAGTTCCTGTCTCAGGAACACGGTTAGCTTGCATGATCGAACGCGCAGGCATTTCTGTTCCTAAGGGTAGGCAGAAGCCGGCGCGCCACACGACCGCGTTTGAATTCAAGTAAGAGTAGTCCCCGGCGCCAATTTGCAGCGTGCGCGTTGGCTGAAGAGTTGATGCCTCAGGTTCTTCGACCCACTGCACTGCGACGCCCTTCTTTGCGATGTGAATATGCACTACAGCATCAAGGACTGCTGCCATTCTTGCCATAGTTTCGACGGTAAGATTCTCTCCACCACTCAGGGCTTTGCTTACAGTTGGCGATGAAACGCCCAGTAGCTCAGCAAGTTTCTTGCCGGAGACTCGCGGCTGCTGAATCTTCATTAAGCGCGCCATGGCCGTCGTAAACTGGAGGATGGTAAAATGTTTCCAGTAACTAGGCTCCGAGCGCAACCGCTCTAGAAATTCGCGGAACTCTTTAGCCTCTTCGGCTACTCGGCTAGCCATGATCCTTTTCTCCCGGTCGCCAGTCTACAAGGTCAAGTTCATTCAGATCCTTGTCTCGAAAATACCTCTCGCGCTCTTTCAGGGCTAGGCTGACTACTCCCGACGGAGTCGTACCTTTCTTGTAGAATGCATTTGTACAGATAATTGTCGATTCACTATCGAAAAAGGAGGTACCCTCAGAAGGTGTGGAAAAGCAGAAGGC
>DATGHG010000210.1:0-10478 GCA_035308185.1 Thermoanaerobaculia bacterium
ATCGCCTCCCGCAACTTCTACCGCCCGCGCAACCCGGCGGTGGCGGCCAGGCATGCCGCGCAGTTCCCCCACCTGCAGCTGTTCACCGTCGATCAGGTCTTCGGCGGCTGGGCGAAGGCGCAGAAGACGCACTTCGCCGACGGCGGGGTTTTCGATCAGATTTTCCAGGTGGCACGATGATCCTCGATCTCCCGGAGGGAGCGGGTCCGGCCGTGCTCGTCGAGCGACTGGCCGGCCGGGCCGCTCCCCTTTTTTGAGCCATGGCTGGCGGGCGCACACGGCGCGGGGTGCTGCCCGGCTTCGGGCTGTCGATGGGCTTCACCTTGACCTATCTGAGCGTCATCGTGCTGCTGCCGCTCTCGACCCTGCTGTGGAAGAGCGCCGGCCTCACCTGGGCGCAGTTCTGGCACACGGCGACCGGGCCGCGCGAGCTGGCCGCCTACCGCTTGAGCTTCAGCGCGGCGCTGGGCGCGGCGGCGATCAACCTGCTGTTCGGTCTGCTGCTGGCCTGGGTGCTCGAGCGTTACGAGTTCCCCGGCAAGCGGCTGGTCGACGTGCTGGTGGACCTGCCGTTCGCGTTGCCAACCGCGGTGGCGGGCATTGCCTTGGCCTCGATCTACGCCCGGGAAGGCTGGCTCGGCCGCTGGCTGGAACCGGCCGGCATCCACGTGGCGTTCACGCCGCTCGGCGTGATGGTGGCGCTCATCTTCGTCGGCCTGCCCTTCGTGGTGCGCACGGTGCAGCCGGTGCTGCACGAGCTCTCCCCCGAGATCGAGGAGGCGGCGGCGACGCTCGGCGCCGGCCGCCGCCTGACCTTCCAGCGGGTCATCCTGCCGGAGCTGCTGCCGGCGGCGCTGACCGGCTTCGTGCTGGCGCTGGCACGCGCTTTGGGCGAGTACGGCTCGGTGATCTTCATCGCCGGCAACATGCCGATGCGCTCCGAGATCACGCCCCTGCTGATCATGATCAAGCTCGAGGAATACGACTATGCGGGCGCCACCGCCATCGCGCTGGTGTTCCTGCTCGCCTCGTTCTCCCTGCTGCTGCTGGTCAACGTGCTCTCCTGGCGGCGCGGCGACGCGCCGGCGCTGCCGGCATGACGCCGCCGCCTGCCGCCCGCTCGCGCCACCTCGGCGAGTCGCCGGCGGTGCGGCGGCTGCTGATCGGCGCCGCGATGGCCTTCCTGGTGCTGGTCCTGTTCGTGCCGCTGCTGGCGGTGTTCGCCAAGGCGCTGGCCAAGGGCGTGGCGGCGTTCGCGGCAGCGGTGCGCGATCCCGACATCCTGGCGGCGATCCGGCTGACCCTGCTCACCGCCGGCATCGCGGTGCCGATCAACGTCCTCTTCGGCCTGGCGGTGGCATGGGCGGTGACCCATTTCCGCTTCGCCGGCAAGAAGCTGCTGGTCACCCTGATCGATCTGCCGTTCAGCGTCTCGCCGGTGATCGCGGGGGTGATCTTCGTGCTGCTCTGCGGCGGCCGCGGTCTGCTCGGACCGTTCCTGGCCGCGCACGACATCAAGATCATCTTCGCGCTGCCCGGCCTGGTGCTGGCGACGATGTTCGTCACCTCGCCGCTGGTGGCGCGCGAGCTGATCCCGCTGATGCAAGCGCAGGGCGACGACGAGGAGCAGGCGGCGATCACCCTCGGCGCCTCCGGCTGGCGGACCTTCTGGCACGTCAGCCTGCCGAAGATGCGCTGGGGGCTGCTCTACGGTGTGGTGCTGTGCAACGCCCGGGCGATGGGAGAGTTCGGCGCGGTGTCGGTGGTGTCGGGGCACATCCGCGGCGTCACCACCACCATGCCGTTGCAGGTCGAGATCCTCTACAACGACTACCAGTTCGCCGCCGCCTTCGCGGTCTCCTCGCTGCTGGCGCTGCTGGCGCTGGCGACGCTGGTGATCAAGAGCTGGATTGCCAGGCACGCGCCGTAGCGCGCGCCGTCGCCGCCCTGGAGCGGCGGCCGAAAGGTAGACTGCCGGCACATGCGCCGCCTGAGCCTGTCGTCGCTGCTGATCGCGCTCAACGCCGGGCTGGTCCTGGTCGCGGTGGTGGGGATGGCGGCCGGCGCGGTGCGGGTGCTGCGCCAGCTCGCCGACCGCCAGGCCCTGGCGCGGGCCGACCTGGCGGCGCAGATCGCGGCGACGGCGATCGATCGCACCGGCGAGCGGGTGCTGGCGTCGGCCCGGCTGCTGGCCGACCGGTCGGCGGTGGGGCGGATCCTGTCGGCCGGCGACCACACCGGCCTCGACGCCTGGCTCGAGCGCTTCCGGCGCACCAGCGACCTCACCGGCTGCGCGCTGGTCGCCGCCCCCGGCGGCGGCGTGCCGGGGGGCGCGGGCAGCAGCGCTCCGCGAGCCGCCAATGCCGGCGCCGAGCGGCTGCTGGCGAGGGCCGGGCCGCCGCTGTCCTGGGCGGCGCTGCGGCGGCCCGCCGGCGGCCGCTCGCTGATCGCGGCCGGCGGCGGCATGCTGGTGCTCGGCGGCTCGGCGCCGCTCGCCGCCGCGCCGCAGGTCGAGGCGGTGACCGCGCGGGTGCTCGACGCGGAATACCTGCAGCGCCTCGGCGAGCAGGTTGGCCTGGCGGTGGCGGTGCTGGGCGCTCGCGAGGCAGGGCTTGCCGCGGCGCCGGCGGCACGGCTGCGCGAGCAGGCGCTGGCGGCGAGCGCCGGCGGCGGCGCCCCCGCGGCGGCGCGCCTCGACGCGGTCGAGAGGTACGTCGCCGATCGGCCGCTCTTCGGGCCGACGGGCGAGGTGGTGGGGGTGGTCGAGGCCGGGCTGCCGACCGCCACGGTGGACGGGCCGCTCGCCACCCTGGTGCGGCGGCTGCTGGTGCTGGCGCTGATCGTGGCGGCCCTCGCCGTCGCCGCGTCGTCGGCGGCCGGCCGCTGGCTGGGGCGGCCGGTGCGCGACCTCACCGGCTCGGCGGCCAGGCTGGGACGCGGCGATCTCACCACCCCGATCGCCGCCGCACCCGGCCGTGAGCTGGGCGCGCTGGCCGCCACCCTGGAGGAGACCCGGCGCCAGTTGCTGCGGCTCACCGCCGAGCTGCGGCGGCGCCAGGCCGAAGGCGAGGCGGTGCTCACCGGCATTGCAGAGGGGGTGTTCAGCGTCGACCGCGACCGGCGCATCCGCTACCTCAACCCGCAGGCGGCGGCGCTGCTGGGAGTGGGGCAGGCCGCGGCCCTCGGGCGCTTCTGCGGCGACGTGCTGAACCCGCGCGGCGCCGCCGGCGAGCGGCCGTGCGAGGATGCCTGCCCGATCGTGCACGCCCGCTTTCGCGGCACCGCCCGCGCCACCGAGCACCTGCAGCTTGCCGGCGGCCGGCGGTCGGTGGTGATCACCAGCGCCGGACCGGTGGAGGAGCGGCAGTTCCTGGTGATGCGCGACGAGACCGACGACGAGCTGGCCCGGCGGCAGCGCGACGCGGTGCTCGCCAACATCTCGCACGAGTTCAAGACGCCGCTGGCGGCGCAGCGCGCCTCGCTCGAGCTGCTGCGCGAGAAGCTGTTCGAGCCGGCGGGCCGGGTGGAGGCCGCCGAGGCGCAGGAGCTGGTGCTGGCGCTCGAGCGCGGCGGCCTGCGCCTGACCCAGCTGATCGACAACCTGCTCGAAAGCGTGCGGATCGAGTCGGGCCAGGACAGCCTGCGGCGGCGGCCGGTGGCGCTCGACGAGGTGATCGAGGAGGCGATCGAGCTGACCGCGCCGTTGGTGGCCCAGCGCCGGCAGCGAGTGGACGTCGAGCTGCCGTACCCGCTGCCGCCGGTGCTCGGCGATGCGCCGCGGTTGATCCAGGTCTTCGTCAACCTGCTTGCCAACGCACACAAGTTCGCGCCGGCTGGCTCGTCGCTGGCGGTGGGCGGCGAGGTGAGCGAGGGCGAGGTGGCGCTGTGGGTCGACGACCAGGGGCCGGGACTGCCGCCGGCCGCCGATTCGGGTCGGGAGCTGTTCCGGCGCTTCGTCCGCTCGCCCGAGGAGATGGCGGAGCCCGAGCAGAGCGGCATGGGTCTCGGCTTGTGGATCGTGCAGTCCATCGTCGAGCGTCACGGCGGCAGCGTCGAGGCCGAGCGCCGCGAGCCGGGCACCCGCATGCGCGTCACCCTGCCGCGCCGTGGCGCCGAGGAGGCCGGTCAGGCATGAAGGTCCTGGTGGTCGACGACGACCTCGAGCTTGCCGGCCTGATCGCCTATGCGCTGCGGCAGGCCGGCTACCTCACCGTCCAAGCCGCCGACGGCCTGGCGGCGCTCGCGGCCTTCGAGAGCGAAGCGCCGGACCTGGTGATCCTGGACGTGCAGCTGCCCAAGCTCGGCGGCCGCGAGGTCTGCCGCCGCATCCGCGAGCGCTCCTCGACGCCGATCATGATGCTGACGGTGCAGGGCAGCGAGGAGGACGAGGTGGCGGGGCTCGACCTCGGCGCCGACGACTACCTGACCAAGCCGTTCAGCCCGCGCGGTCTGCTGGCGAGGGTACGGGCGCTGCTGCGGCGCGCCGGCGAGGACCGGCCGGCGCCGCTGCGGGCGGGCGACTTCGCCCTCGACCTCGAGTTGCAGTCGGTCGCCGTGCGCGGGGGGACGCCGGTGCGGCTCACCCGCCTCGAGGTGCGCCTGCTGCAACTGCTGCTCGCCAACGCCGGCCATCCGCTGCCGGCCGAGCGCCTGCTGTCGCACGTCTGGGGCTCGCGCGGCGGCGGCGACCGCCAGCTGGTCAAGCAGCTGGTGCACCGGCTGCGGCAGAAGATCGAGCTCGACGCCCGCCAGCCACGCTACCTGGTGACCGTCGGCGGTGCCGGCTACGCTCTCCACGCCGGGGGCGCGCCGCCGTAGCGCCGGCGCCGCGATCGTGCTCCGGTGCCGGTCCGCACGACCCGAAAGTTGGGGCGCGGGTTCATGCTAATCTGGTTGCAGTGTTGTCGTGCGCAGGCATGGAGGCGAAGATGACCCGAATCGGAAGAGGCCTTGTCCTCGCGTGTCTCGTCCCCCTCTCGGCGCTGGCGGCCGCGACCGCGGCGGCCGCGGGCCCGCCGCCCTCGCCCCCTCCCCCTCCAACACCGCGCCGCTTCGTCGACAACCTCGACGTGCGCTGCTATCAGCTGGGAGAGCTGCCGCCGCTCAACCTCCCCCTGACGTTGAAACATCTCGACCCGGTGCTCGAAAAGCTCGGGCTGGTGCGCCAGGAGGTCGTGTTGGGGGCGCCGCAGCAGCTCTGCCTGCCGGTGTTCAAGAACAACACGCCGCCGCCGCCGGACACGCTGCCGTTTCTCCGCTATGTCGATTGGAGTTGCTATGGCATCACCGGCGAGCCGGTCAACCTGCCGGTGCACGTGACGCAGCTCAATCCGCTCCTGGCCAAGCTGTTCGGCGATGGTCCGGTCGACGTGCTGCTGCTCAACCCGCGGCAGCTCTGTGTGCCGGTGATGAAGAGCAAGGTGCCGCCGCCGCCGCTGGAGGTCCAGCACCTGGTCCAGTTCCTGGACGTCGAATGCTTCGCGGTGAAGGGCACCCAGAGCGTGGCCGGCAAGACCCTGCTGCTCAACCACCTCAATCCCCTGTTCGCCGGTCTGCCGGAGGAGAAGGCAGCCTTTCTTGGGGAGGGGCCGACTCAGCTGTGCGTGCCGGTGGCCAAGGACGGCCAGGTCCCGCCGCCTGACGTGCTGCCGTACGTCGAGTCCGCGGATGTCCTGTGCTATGCCATGGGCGGCAAGAGCCTCGCCGCAAAGGTCACCCTGACGCAGCTCGATCCGGTGCTGGTCGCCAAGAAGGTGCAGCCGGTGACCGTGACGGTGGGCGAGCCCGCGAAGGTGTGTGTGCCGGTAGCCAAGAACGGCGAGCTCCCGAAGGGTGCCCCCTAGCCGCTTGGCGACAGCCAGCCGGCGCTCCCCGGCGCTCCAAAGTCGCCGGGCGATAGCCGGCCGGCGCTCCGGATCGGGCTCGCCGCGCCATGATCGGGGTCTACGGCGTGGTGCCGGCCGGGCGCCAGGGCAGCGTCGGCGCTGCCGGCCGCGGGCGCCGCTCGCCCCGGGCCTCCTCCCGGGCTTGGGCGGCCATCGCGGCGACCGCCCGTGCGGCGCGGCCATGCAGCGTCAGCAGCTCGGCGGTCACCCGGTCGCCGAGATAGCCGAGGCGGCGCGCGATCTCGAGGCAGCAGGCCAGCTCCCGCAGGCGGCGCGTCGCCTCCACCAGCGCCGTGGCGAAGCCCACCGGCAGCCCGCGCAGCTCGCAGCCGGCCAGCACCGCCTCCGCCGCCCCCAGCGCCGCGCCGCGGATGCCGAGCCCCAGCTCGATCGGGTCGCCGCCGGGAAAGCGCCGGGTCTCGCGGCAGAGCGCCAGGATCAGGGGATGGAAGCTGGCCAGCGCCGGCTCCTGCTCGCGGACGCGCACCTGCCAGACCGGTTCCTCGAAAGCCACGCACCGCTGGATGTCGATCACCTCGCTCCTCCTTTCGAGAGATGCCCCACATTCATCTAGACGTAAAACCACCCGCGAAAAGTGCCAGCGGGCGAACCAGATCCCAGGCGCGCCGTCGGCGGAGCAGCGTGCCTGCGTGGGCGCGGGACCGCCCGGCGCGATCGGGCGCCGCACGGCGCCAGGTTCCAGCGCTACGAGATGAGCGGGGTTGGGGTCAAGGAGTGCCGGAGCATTTGGCCCGACGGCAGCGGCACCGCCGGGCTTCACCTGCGCGACGACCGCTGTGCGCCGGCGCCGGCCGCTTTGCGGCGTCTTGCGGTTGGATCAGGCAGGCTGGCGCAATGCCGGCTCGGTGCGGCGCTCGAACCCGCCGGCGGCTCGTCCCGTCATGGTTTCCCAGGCGGGGAGGGCGCTGCCGCCGCGGTTGCCGCTCGACCCTTCTCGGCTGGCGCTCCTTGATCCTTCTCGGAGGTTGCGGCCGCGGGGCTCGCCGGCGGTGGCGGCGGCTGCACCACGGGCTCGGCGGGCGGCGCCGGCGGCAGCTCCGCCGGTGCGGCCGCGACGTCGGCGGCTGGCACCGGCGCCGGCCTGGCGCCGGAGGGGTAGTGCTCGGAAACGCTCTGGTTGTCCTCGCCGCAGCCAGCGGCCAGCAGGGCGCCGGCCAGCAAGAGGGCAGGCGCGGCTCCCCGGAGAAGGCGGAACGCAAGCACCTTCCTGGTTGCGGAAGGGCGCGGCAGCAGCGGTGTACGGATCATGTCTCCCCCCATTCCGGATCGAAGGCCTGGCGCCTGGCGCCGGCCCGGACGCCTGACGCCGACGAAGCATGCCACAAACGGCGCCCGCCGATCACCCGCGCCCTTCGCGACCTTCCCCTCGGGGGGCGGCAGGCGGCGCAAGGTTACCGCCCGAGCACCAGGCCGGCCAGGAATACGAGGACCGCCAGGGCCATCAGCAGCGGCGGCAGCCAGTCGGCGGGCGCCGCCGACCGCAGGACCGCGCCGGCCACCAGCAGCGCCGCCGCCGCCACCGTCCAGCCCAGCCGGCGCACCGCCCGGTCGAGGCGCTCGAAGGTCCGCCGCGCCTCGGGCGCCGGCGTCGTCTGCAGATTCAGGGTGCCCTGCTCGATGCGCGCCAGCAGGGCCTCGAGCCGCCGCGGCAGCTCCGCCAGGGCCAGCGCCTGCAGGCCCAGGTCGCCGGCCAGCTCGCGCCAGCTGCGCCGCACCTGCTGGGCCGCCAGCTGCCTGGCGAAGGGCAGCGTCTCGGCCCAGGGGTCGAAGGCCGGGTCGAGCTGGGTGCTGAGCCCGGCGAGCAGGCCGACGGCGCGGCCGACGAAGAGCAGCTCCACCTGCACCTGAAAGGGCGCCTCGTAGAGGAGGTCGCGGAACTCCACCAGCAGGCCGCGCGCCTCGGCCAGCGCCACGTCCCGCAGGTCGCCGACGCTCACCCCCCAGAAGCGGTCGAACAGCGCGGCATGCATCTCCTCGAGGCGGCGCAGGTCGGCGCCGGGCAGCAGCACCCCGGCCTGGACGTAGGAGCGCACGACGCGCGCGGCGTCGCGGGTGCCGAGGCCGATCAGGTACTCGCGCAGCGCGCCACGCAGCCGCTCGGGCACCTCGGCCACCATGCCGAAGTCGACGAAGACGATCTGGAACGGGCGCGGGCCGCCGGCCGCCGGCGCCGTCACCGCCTCGCCGGGCGCGAAGGGCGGCTCGCCGGCGACCGGTAGCGGACGCAGGAAGAGGTTGCCGGGATGCGGGTCGGCGTGGACGAAATGATGCACGAAGATCTGCCGCATGTAGGCCTGGTACAGGCGCCGCGCCACCTGCGAGCGGTCGATGCCGGCATCCTCGATCGCGGCGAGGCCGGCGATCTTCAAGAAACCGACGTCCTCGAGAGTCAGCGCGCGCCCCACGCTCTGCTCCCAGAACACCCGCGGCACGTAGATCGAGTCGTCGCCGGCGAACTCGCGGGCGAAGCGCTCGGCGTGCTCGCCCTCGGCATGGAGGTCCAGCTCGCCGCGGGTGACGGCGCGAAACTCCTGCGCCAAGCGGTCGAGGTCGACGCGCCGGCGCAGGCGGCGCCAGAGCTTGAGCAACCGGATGGCGAAGGAGGTCGCCGCCAGGTCGGTTTCGACCAGCACCTCGATGCCGGGGCGCAGCACCTTGACCACCACCTGTTCGCCGCCAGGCAGGCGCGCGCGATGCACCTGAGCGAGCGAGGCGGCTCCCACCGGCTCCGCCTCGAACCACGGGAACACGGCAGCCAGCGGCCGCCCAAAGTCTTCCTCGATCTGGCGCACGATGGGCGCGAACGGGTGAGGCGGCACCTCGTCCTGCAGGCCGGCCAGCTCGCCGATGACGGCGGCGGGCAGCAGATCGACACGGGTGCTCAGGAACTGGCCGAGCTTGATCAGCACGCCCCCCATCTCGATCGCCAGGGCGCGATAACGGCGGGCGATGCGCTGGTAGCGCGCGCCGGCGGGCCGGCGCCAGCGCGCCAGTCCGGGCAGCGCCATCACCACGTCCCACCAGAGCGCCTGCAGAAAGGTGCGGGCGACGAAGCGGCGCATCTTGCGATAGCGCCGGAACTCGAGTGGCCTGGCAGGCGCCTCTCGGCCGGTGGCGCCGGTGCGGGACGACGCGCCGGGCGGCGAGGCGGACTTGGTGGGCGTCGCCGGCGGCGCGCCGGGACCGGCGGCAGCCGAGGGTGCGGCGGCAGCTCCTGGTGCGCGGCGGTTCACGGGTCGGGGTTGGCGCTTGGCGCGCGGCGACGCTCGACGGCGCTCGACGGCAGCCAAAGATGACCCACTCCCGCGGCACCGTCAACCTGGCCATCGCCCCCGGAGTGACCGTCTCCATCCTCGAAACGTCGGGAGGGATGGCGAGGGGACGGGTGCGGGACACCGGGTCCGGCGTGTGGCAAGATCGCCCGATGAACGATGGCCGACCTCGCCCGGGCTCCGGTAAGGTTGCCGCCGCCGCCGCGGATGGGGTCACCCTGCGGCAGCTCGCCGGCCACGACGACTACCATGCCTGCTTCGAGCTGCAGCTGGCCACCTGGGGACGGGATTTCCAGGAAGGCGTGCCGCCGAGCGTGCTCAAGATCAGCCAGCGCGTCGGCGGCATCGCGGCCGGCGCCTTCGCCGCCGACGGCCGGCTGCTGGGCTTCGTCTACGGCCTGACCGGGGTGCGGCCGACCGCCAGGCCGGCGCCGGGGCGGCCGGAGCTGCTCCACTGGTCGCACATGCTGGCGGTGGCGCCCGAGGCCCGCGACCTCGGGCTCGGCAGGCGCCTCAAGCTCTATCAGCGCGAGCTGCTGCTGCCGCTCGGCGTCGAGGTGGTGGAGTGGACCTACGACCCGCTCGAGGCCCGCAACGCCCACCTCAACCTCAACCGCCTTGGCGCCGAGGTGGTCGCATACGTCGAGGACATGTACCAAGGCGAGATGGGAAGCGAGCTGGCGCGCGGCATCGGCACCGACCGCTTCATCGTCGCCTGGAGGATCGCCGGCGAGGATGTGCGCCGGGCGTTGTCGCGGCCAGATGCCGGCGCCGATCCCCGGCAGGCAGCCGGTCCGCCAGCGCGCTTCGCCGCCGCGCCCCGCTTCGAGCCGGCGCCGCTGCGTGACGAGGGAGGGGCGGCGCCGCCGGGCGTGCCGGACGATGGAGGGTCGGCTCCGCCGGCCGTGCCGAACGAGGGAGGGTCGGCGCCGCCGGCGGTGCCGGACGCGGGAGGGCCGCCACTGCCGGACGCTCCGAGAGTCGGGATCGAGGTGCCGGCGCAGATCCAGCATTTCAAGGACCGCCAGCCGGAACGGGCGCTTGCCTGGCGCCTCGGTACCCGCCGTGCGTTCGAGGCCTATCTCGCCCGCGGTTACAGCGTGACCGCGTTCTGGCGCGACTCCTCCGGGCGCTGCTGGTACGGTGTCGAGGCGCCTGGCCGATGACCGCCGGAGGGCAGGCGCCGAGCGGCCCAGGCCTGCCGACGGCCGGCGACACCGGTCCGGCCGGTACGCCGCCCGCCCCTGCCAGAGCGGCCGTCGGGCTCACCGCCGGGTCCGCGGGACCGGGCGCCGGACCC
>DATGHG010000211.1:0-2014 GCA_035308185.1 Thermoanaerobaculia bacterium
GACGAGGATGGCGAAGACGACGACGGCGTAGGTGGCGTTGAGCACGGCGTCGCGGCCCGCGAAGGGCGGCAGCGAGAGGGCGAGCGCGACGGAGATGCCGCCGCGGAGGCCGCCCCAGGTTAGCAGGGGAGCGGTGCCTTGGGGTGTGTCGCCGCCGCCGCGCACGAGCGGCAGGGGCAACGCGACGGAGACGAATCGCGCCGCGAGGACGAGGACGATCATGCCGAGGACCATTGCGGCATGCACCGGCGAACCGATGTGGAAGGTCGCCGCCTGCAGCCCGAGGAGGAGAAACAGCACGGCGTTCATGACGTAGTCGGCGAACGACCAGATGCGATCGAGGGCCTCCGCGGTGGCGTCCCGCATGGCGTGGCGCCGGGCGCGGTTGCCGACGAAGATGCCGGCCATGACACAGGCCAGCGGCCCGGAGACGTGGAGATGGGCTGCCAGGGCGATCAGGGCGGTCACCAGCGCGACGCTGATCTGCACCTCGAGGTTGGGCTCGTCGACTCGCCTCGCCGCGTAGTACATGACGAGCCCGCCGGCGAGACCGAGCAACGAGCCGCCGAGGGCCTCCCTGGCGAGGAGCAGGCTCACCGAGGTGGGCGACACGCTGCCGGGCGCGGTGGCGACGGCGAGCAGCACAGTGAAGACGACGACTCCGACGCCGTCGTTGACCAGGCTCTCGCCGGTGAAGATGACGAGGAAGGAGCGGGGCACGCGGAGGTGCTCCATCAGCGCGAGCACCGCGACCGGGTCGGTGGGCGAGATCAGCGCCCCGAACAAGAGGCAATAGACGAAGGGCACCGGGATGCCGACGAGCGCAAACAGGAAGTAGGCGCCGGCGCCGACGAGGAAGGTCGACAGAAGCACCCCCAAGGTCGCCAGGACGAGGACGGTGCGGAGGTGCTGCCGCAGCTCCTGGTAGTCGACGGTCAGCGATCCGGCGAAGAGCAGGAAGCCGAGCATGCCCTTCATCAGCAGGGTGGAGAAGTCGACCCCGCCGGAAAGCGGCGCGAGGTGCTCGGCGATGGCGAGCGCCGGCCAGAGCCGATCGGAGATCACGATCGCCACGCCGGCGAGGAGGCCGGCGGTCAGCATGGCGATCGCCGGCGGCAGCTTCGCGAAGCGGTGGTTGAGGAATCCCAGCACGGCCACCGCGGTGAGCAGCAGCGCGGCGACGTCGAGGATGGCGGTCATCGGCGGCCCGCGACAGCTTCTGCGGCCGCGACGGCCGCTCGGAGCCAAGCCAGGGTCGGGGGTGCCATGGGCCGGATTCTACCGCCGGCGCGGGGGTGGCGCGGACGCCGACGCAGGGGGCGGCGCCGCCAGCGGCCCGTCGCGCCCCGGCGCGCAATCGCCCACGGCGCGAGCACGATGCCGCCACCCAGGAGTATGTCGAGCGCGCTTCGCCTCATAGGCGACCCGTCGCCTTGCGAAGTCCAATTCCCTGGCGAACTATGCCCTTCCCCATCCCGCACATATCCCGCAGTGCGGAGTGTTTCGAAGTCCTCAGGAACCTCGAGGACACCGCCAAGCTAATGAAACTCGCCCGGAACCCCACCCGGCTGAAGCTTCTTTTTCTGCTGGGGCTCGTGACAGAACTTGACGTTAGTGATCTGGCGCAGATGCTCAGGGTTGCAGTCTCCAGGGTCTCTCAACACCTGACCAGCCTCGGCGCCCATGATTTGGTTGCACGACGACGCGATGCCCAGCACACTTTCAATTATCTGACTAAGCACCCATTTAACGCAAGGCTTCGCAAGACTCTTTTTGACCAGAGCGCCGTGCTTATCGATCACGATGATCTCTCCGTGCTGAAATCGTACGCAGTTTTGCCCGGCAACGACGATACCTCCTGGGACACTGGCTCAGCGCCCAAACGCAAGACGAGACCCCGAGGTAAGTCGATCCGTGAGATATTGGAGATGCTGTCGAAAGGCCAAGTTTGAGAGAAGGCTGAGCGCGGAGGTATTGTCAAGAGTTGTGTTTGGCGCCGGGAGTCAGGCGGCGT
>DATGHG010000212.1:0-4193 GCA_035308185.1 Thermoanaerobaculia bacterium
GTGATCGTGATCGAGGGCACCAGCCAGCTGCGGCTCGGCGATGGTCAGCGGCGGCACGAGTTGCGCGACCTTGCCGGCGGGGCCACCGGCCAGGATGAGCACCCCGCGCCGTCGCGCCGCGGCCACCCAGAGGGCGGCGGCGTCGCGCGAGCGCAGCTCGACGCCCCAGAGCATCCCGCGCCCGCGGACGGCGGCGACGGCGGGCAGGCGATCGCGCCAGCCGGCGAGCCGGGCAGCCAACCACGGCTCGAGGCTGGCCGCGCGCGCCGGCAGTCGCTCGTCTTCCATCACGTCGAGCACCGCCAGGGCGGCGGCGCAGGCCAGCGGGTTGGCGAGGAACGTCGAGGTGCGCAGCGCCTCGCCGGGGGTGCTCCAGGCCTCGAACAGCGGCCGCCTGGCGAGCACCGCGGCGATCGGCAGGCCACCGCCGAGCGCCTTGCCGCAACAGAGCAGATCGGGCTGCACCCCCTCGGCCTCAACCGCGAACATGCGGCCTGTCCTGCCGAAGCCGGTAAAGATCTCGTCGGCGACGAGCAGCGCCCCCGCCTCGCGGCTGAGCCGGGCGACCTCGGCCAGCCAGCCGGCGGGCGGCGGCAGCACTCCTTCGCGACCGACGACCGGCTCCACCAACACCGCGCCGGCGGGCCCGCCGGCGGCGTTGCCGGCAAGCGCGGCGGCGAGCGTGGCCGGTGGGCAGCCGAAGGGCAGGCGCCGGACGTGCGGATGCAGGTAGGGAGCGAAGGGGGCCCGGAACTCGGGTCGCGAGGTGACGGCGAGGGCGCCGAGAGTCAGGCCGTGATACGCCGGGTCGAAGGCCACGACCGCCGGGCGGCCGGTGACGGCGAGCGCCGTCTCGAGCGCGATTTCGACCGCCTCGGCGCCGGAGGCGGCAAAGAAGACCTGGGCCTCCGCGAGCGGCGCCAGGCGGACGAGGCGGCGGGCGAGCTCGACCCGCAGCGGATGCGCGTGGACGTCGCCCAGGCCGTGCAGCAGGCGGCCGGCCTGGCGGCGGATCGCGGCGACCACCCGCGGATGACGGTGGCCGACGGCGGCGACGCCGAAGCCGGAGGTGAGGTCCACATAGCGGTTGCCGTCGACGTCGTGGACGTTGGCGCCGCGCGCTGTCTCCCAGAGGAGCGGCGGTTCGGCGCCCGCGGTGCCGCCGGTGGTGTTGACGCCGGGGGCCTCGAGCCGCGCCAGGTCGAGGGCCAGGGCTCGCGAGCGGGGACCCGGCGGCGGGTGGACGATCCTGGGGAGCAGGTCGCCGGCAGCCTGCCGGGAGTGTCGCGAAGGGTGACTGGCGGAGCCGCGACCGCTCACATCTCGCGCCGCCCGGCCAGCGAGCGTCCGAGCGTCACCTCGTCGGTGTACTCGATGTCGCCGCCGACCGGCATGCCGAAAGCGAGGCGGGTCACGCGGAGGCCGCGCGGCTTGAGCAGCCGCGCCAGGTAGAGAGCCGTCGCCTCGCCTTCGACGTTGGGGTTGGTGGCGAGCACGATCTCGGCAACGCCGGCGAGACGGGTGAAGAGGCCGGCGATGGCCAGGCGGTCAGGGCCGATGCCACGGTGCGGGGACAACGCGCCGAGCAGCACGTGATAGAGGCCGCGGTACTCGCCGGTCCGTTCGATCGGCGCGATGTTGAAGGGCTCCTCGACGACGCAGATCTGAGCCCGGTCACGTTGCGCGTCGGAGCAGAACCGGCAGGGGTCGACGGCGGTGATGGAGTTGCAGCGGGAGCAGTGGAAGAGCTTCTCTTTCACCTCCAGGATGGAGCGGGCGAGCGCCTGCGCCTCCTCCGCCCGCACCTTGAGCAGATGATGGGCGAGACGGGCGGCGGTCTTCGGACCGATGCCCGGCAGCCGCGAAAGCTCGCCGACCAGGCGCGCGAGCGGATCGGCAGCGGTGCGAGCGGCGTCTTGCGGGTCGTACAAGGCGGGCTCAGAAGAGGCCGGGCAGCCCCGTCGCGAGGGCTCCCATCCGCCCCTGCATGGTCTCTTCGACCTTGCGGCCGGCCTCGTTGACCGCCGCCACGATGAGGTCCTCGAGCATCGAGGGGTCGTCCTTGTCCATCACCTCGGGATCGATCTTCACCGCGACCAGCTGCTTGTGGCCGCTCATCTTGACCGAGACCATGCCGCCGCCGACGCTCGCCTCGACCACGGTCTCGGCCAGCTCCTTGTGCAGCCGCTCCTGCATCTGCTGCGCCTGCTTCATCAGTTTCTGCATGCTGCTCATGTCATTCCTCTCTGGAGTCGAGATGCTCCTCGACGGCCACGACCTTGCCGCCGAAGATGTCCAGCATGGTCTGGATGGCTGGATTCATTGCGGCGGCGGCGACGTCTGCGGGAAGGGGAGGGGCTGGCGGATCGCCCGTCGCCGCCGCTGCCGGCGACGCGGCCGCCGCGGCTGCGCCCGCCCGGGGCCCTGGAGGCGTGGCGTCTTCGGCGATGTCCCACGCCGTCCCGGGGCCCCAGACCTTGACCGCGGCGGCGGCGATGGCCTCGCGGTTGGCCGGTTGACGCAGGCGTGTGCTCAGGTAGGCGTCGCCGGGCGCCAGCAGGATGAGCAGGCGGCCGGCCTCGAAACGAATCGCCGCCCCCTGCTCCAGATGGGCCGCCAGCGCCTGCTTGCGGGCGGCCACCTCTTCGAGGAAGGCCGCGGCTGCGGTGTCGGCGGTGTTGGCGGTGTTGGTGGTGCTGGTGGTGGCGGCGACCTTGGCCACGTCGGCAGTGTGGGCGGCGTGGGTGGTGCCGGCGGCGAGGGTCGGTCGGGCGGCAGCCGCGGGAGCGAGGGCGCCGTTGCCCGCGGTGCCGCCGCCGTCGCCCCCGCCGGCCGGAGCGGCGGCGTCCGTGTCCGCCGAGCCCGCCGGGTGCGATGGATCCGCCGAGTCAAACGGAGACATTGGGCGCGGCGCGGCCGTAGGCTGCGCCGTTTGCGGCTGCGCCGCGCGGGTGGATGGCGGCGGTGCCGTCGCCGTCGGTGCTGCCGGCGCGGTTGACGCTGTTGCCGCCGTTGGCGACAGGTGCCCGGCGCGGGTGCCTTCCAGCGTGGTCCGCGCCGGCGGCGCGGCCGGGCGGCTGAGGGCGATGGCGTGAGCGCCTCCGGCCTGACCGGCCAGCAACTGCTCGACACGGACGAGCTTCGGCAGCTCGGCGGCGCGTAGCCAGGCGATCTCGATGGCCAGGGCGCCGGTCTCGGTGCGGCGCACCATGGGCTCGCTCGCCAGCAGCTGGTTGAGCAGCCGCAGCAGGTTCTCGTAACCGCCAGCGCGCGCCAGCGCCGCCAGCGCCTGCGCGTCCTCGAGCACCAGGTCGACCTGCTCCGGTTCGGAGCCCAGCGCGAGGTGCAGCGCGTCGCGGCAGTAGGCGAGGAACTGGCCGTAGACATGGCGCGGATCCCAACCCTCGTCCTCGACGTGGCGCACCTCGCGCGACACCGCGGCCGGCTCGCCTTGCAGGATGGCTTCGAGCAGGCGCCGGAACAGGGCGATGTCGAGCCCGCCGAGCAGGCGGACGGCGGCCTCGTCGGAGATGACGCCGGAGCCGAAGGTGGCCAGCTGATCGAGCAGCGCCACCGCGTCGCGGACGCTGCCCTCGCCGGCCCTCGCCACCAGCCGCAGGGCGCTGTCGCTGGCCTGGATGGACTCGGAGCCGCAGATCTGCCGCAACAGCGCCGCCACCGCGGGCGCGGTGACGCGACGGAACTGGAACTCCTGGCAGCGCGAGAGGATGGTCGCGGGAACCGCTTCGATCTCAGTGGTGGCGAAGATGAACACCAGGTACGGCGGCGGCTCCTCGACGATCTTCAGCAGGGCGTCGAAGGCTTGGCGCGACAGGCGATGGACCTCGTCGAGCACCACCACCTTGTAGCGGTCGCGTGCCGGTCCGTAGCGCAGGCTCTCGGTGAGCTCGCGGACCTGCTCGACCTTGGAGTAGGTCGCGGCGTCGACCTCGAGCACGTCGAGGTCGGAGCCGCGCGCGATCTCGACGCACGGCGTGCACTCATTGCAGGGATCCGGCGCCGGACCGCGCTCGCAGTTGAGCGCCTTGGCGAGCACCCGCGCGGCGGTCGTCTTGCCGACGCCGCGGATGCCCGAGAACAGGTAGGCGTGCGCGATCCGCCCCTCGGCAAGGGCGTTGCGCAACGCGGTCACGATCGGCTCTTGGCCGACGAGGCTGGAGAAGTTCTGGGGG
>DATGHG010000213.1:0-7781 GCA_035308185.1 Thermoanaerobaculia bacterium
CGGATCGACCGACATGTTCGCCCAGGCGGCGATCCTCGAGCTCTACGATCCCGCCCGCTCGCAGGTCGTGCTGCACGACGGCAGCGCCGCCATGCTGAGCACCTTCCTGGTCGCGGTCGGCGAGCTGATGCGCGCCAAGCAGGCTAGCGGCGGTCAGGGTGTTCGGCTGCTCACCGGCGCCGCCACCTCGCCGACCCTCGCCACCCAGATGAAGGACTTCGCGGCGCGCTACCCGAACGCGCGCTGGCACCGCTGGGAGGCCGCCGGTCCGCTGCAGTCCCGCGCCGCCGCGGTACGCGCCTTCGGGCGACCGGTCGACGTCCGCTTCGACCTCACCCACGCCGACGTCATCGTCGCCTTCGACGCCGACTTCCTCGCCGCCGGCCCGGGCGCCATCCCCTGCGCGCGCCAGTTCGCCGACCGCCGGCGGGTGCGCGAGGCGAGCCCCGACCTCGGACAGAAGATGAACCGTCTCTACGTGGTCGAGACCACGCCGACGCCCACCGGCAGCATCGCCGACCACCGCCTGCCGCTGGCGCCGGCCGAGCTCGAGGCGCTGCTGCTGGCGCTGGCCCGCGAGGTGGGAGTGGCAGTCCCCGGCGCGGCCCCGGCGGTTGCCGCAGCTTCGGCGGCTCCCGGCGCCCCGGCGGTTGCCGCGGCTCCGGCGGCTGCCGGCGCCACGGCCGGCCCGGCCGCCCCGGCGCTCGGCAAGAAGGCGCAGGCCTGGCTGCCGGTGCTCGCCGCCGATCTGCTGGCCCACCCGGGAACGTCGCTGGTGGTGGTGGGCGAAACCACCTCGCCGGCGGCGCAGGTGCTGGCCCACGCCATCAACGAGAAGCTCGGCAACGCCGGCAAGACGGCGATCTACGCCGAGCCGGCCGAGATCGATCCGGTCGATCCCCTGCAGTCGCTCGGCGAGCTGGTGCGCGACATGCGCGCCGGGCAGGTGGACGTGCTGATCATGCTTGGCGGCGTCAATCCGGTGTACACGGCGCCCGCCGATCTCGAGTTCGCCGACGCGCTGGGCAAGGTCAAGACGCGCATCCACCACGGCCTGTTCCTGGACGAGACCGCCGAGCTCTGCCACTGGCACCTGCCGGCCGCCCACCAGCTGGAGAGCTGGGGCGACGCCCGCGCCTTCGACGGCACGGCGAGCCTGGCGCAGCCGCTGATCGAGCCGCTCTACGGCGGCAAGAGCCTGCACGAGGCGATGGCCGTGCTGCTCGGCCGCGGCGACGTGTCCGGCTACGACCTGGTGCGCGCCACCTGGAACGGCCACCTCCCGGGCGATTTCGAGCCGGCCTGGCGCCGGGCTCTCCACGACGGCGTCATTCCCGGCACTCAGTCGCCGCCACTCGGCGCCCCTGCCGGCGTCGCGGCCACCGCCGTCGCCCAGGCCGCGGCGGAGATCGCCGCCGCCGCCCAGGGAGCGCGCGCCGCCCAGGGCCGGCTCACGCTCTGCCTGCGGCCCGACCCCACCATCGGCGACGGCAGCTGGGCCTCCAACGTCTGGCTGCAAGAGCTGCCCAAGCCGATGACCAAGCTCACCTGGGACAACGCGGTGCTGATCTCGCCCGCGACCCACCAGCGGCTCGGGCTCGATTGGGAAGAGCGCGTGCGGGTGTCGGTCGAGGGGCGCCAGCTGGACGCCGCGGTCTGGGTGCTCCCCGGCCAGGCCGAGGACACGCTGACCCTGAGCCTCGGCTACGGCCGCCGCCGCGCCGGCGAGAACGGCTCGGGGCTGGGATTCAACGCCTACGTCCTGCGCACCTCCCGCGGGATCTGGAACGCCCCGGCCAACGTGCAGGGGCTGGGCGAGCGCTACACCTTCGCCTGCACCCAGAACCATCACGCCATCGATCAGGAGCAGGGCATCGACGAGGATCGCCTGGCGGGCGTCGAGGAGGAGAAGCGCCACATCGTCCGCACCGCGACGCTCGCCGAGTTCCAGAGCGACCCGGAGTTCGTGGGCCACCTCCCGAAGGGGGGCGAGGCGCCGCCGCGGGACATGACGCTCTACCCCAACCGCCGCTACGAAGGGCACTCCTGGGGCATGGCGATCGACCTCAACGTCTGCACCGGCTGCAGCACCTGCATCGTCGCCTGCCAGGCCGAGAACAACATCCCGGTGGTGGGCAAGGACCAGGTGATGCGGCGGCGCGAGATGCACTGGATCCGCGTCGACCGCTACTTCACCGGCGACATGGACGATCCCGGCCTGCACAACCAGCCGGTCCCCTGCATGCAGTGCGAGAACGCTCCCTGCGAGCTGGTCTGCCCGGTGGGCGCCACGGTGCACAGCTCCGAGGGGCTCAACGACATGACCTACAACCGCTGCGTCGGCACCCGCTACTGCTCCAACAACTGTCCCTACAAGGTCCGCCGCTTCAATTTCCTGCGCTACAGCGACCGCACCAGCCCACTGGCGGCGATGATGTACAACCCGGACGTGACGGTGCGGATGCGCGGCGTGATGGAGAAGTGCACCTACTGCGTGCAGCGCATCGAGCACGCCAAGATCGACGCCCAGGTGACCGGCCAGCCGATCGCCGAGCAGCGGCTGAAGACCGCCTGCCAGCAGGCCTGTCCGACCCAGGCGATCGTCTTCGGCGATCTCAACGCCGAGCGGCTGGGCGGCCAGCCCTGGCAGGTGTCGACCTGGAAGGCAAGCTCGCTCAACTACGGCATGCTCGACGACCTCAACACCCGGCCGCGCACCACCTACCTGGCGCGGGTCACCAACCCGAACCCGCGGCTCACGCCGAATGCCGCTGACGCTGTCAAAGTCGCTGAAGCCGCCGTCGCCGCACCCCTGACGGCCCCGGCGCCTGCCGCGGCCAGCCCGACCGAGGAGAGGACGACCTAAGCATGGCCACCCTGGACCTGGATCGGCGCGGCCTCGGCGGCATCGCGCCGCCGCCCGAGGAGGTGGTGCTCGCGCCCGGGCACACGCCGGCGACGATCACCGACAAGATCACCGCCATCGTCAACGGCCGCACGCCGCGCTGGTGGTACATCGCCTTCGGCCTGTCGCTGCTGGTGCTCGGGATGTTCACCACCGCCGTCGGCTGGCTGTTCTGGAAGGGCGTCGGCATCTGGGGCATCAACATCCCCAACGGTTGGGGCTTCGCGATCATCAACTTCGTGTGGTGGATCGGCATCGGCCACGCCGGCACCCTGATCTCGGCGATCCTGCTGCTGCTGCGCCAGGACTGGCGCACCTCGATCAACCGCCTGGCCGAGGCGATGACGCTCGGCGCCGTTGCCTGCGCCGGCATGTTCCCGATCCTCCACCTGGGCCGCCCGTGGCTCGCCTACTGGCTGCTGCCGTACCCGAACACCATGGGCCTGTGGCCGCAGTTCCGCAGCCCGCTGATCTTCGACGTCTTCGCGGTCTCGACCTACGCCACGGTGTCGCTGCTGTTCTGGTACACGGGCTTGGTGCCGGACCTCGGCACCATGCGCGACCGGGCGAAGAGCCGGGTGTCGCGGGTGGTGTACGGCTTCCTGTCGCTCGGCTGGCGCGGCTCGATCCGCCACTGGAACAACTACGAGAGCGCCTACCTGCTGCTCGCCGGCCTGGCGACGCCGCTGGTGCTGTCGGTGCACACCGTGGTGAGCTTCGACTTCTCGATCGGCATCGTCCCCGGCTGGCACTCGACCATCTTCCCACCCTATTTCGTGGCCGGCGCCATCTTCGACGGCTTCGCCATGGTGCTGACCCTGCTGCTGCCGCTGCGCGCCGCCTTCGGCCTGCAAGACATGGTGACCGAGCGCCACCTGCACGCCATGGCCAAGGTGATGCTGGCGACCGGGCTGATCGTCTTCTACGGCTACCTGATCGAGATCTTCTTCGCCTGGTACAGCGCCAGCAACTACGAGTGGTTCATGATGCGCAACCGCATCGGCGGCCCCTACAAGTTCTTCTGGATGGCGCTGATCCTGTGCAACGGCCTGATCCCGCAGCTGCTGTGGAAAAAGAGCATCCGCGCCAACGTGGTGGCGCTGTGGCTGATCTCGATGGTGATCAACGCCGGTATGTGGCTCGAGCGCTTCGTGATCATCATCACCAGCCTGCACCGCGAGTTCCTGCCCTCGGAGTGGGGCATGTACCGCGGCACGCTGTGGGATTGGGCGACCTTCATCGGCACCCTCGGCATCTTCATGACCCTGATGATGCTGTTCGTCCGCTTCCTGCCGATGATCGCGATGTCCGAGATGCGCACCCTGACGCCGGGCAGCGGCAGCCACGGCGCGGCGGAGGAGCACGCATGACCACCCGCAGATCGGACGCCATCGACTACGACGACAACATCCCGGCGGGGCACCACGACGAGATCTACGGCGTGATGGCGGAGTTCGCCACCGCCGACGAGCTGCTGGCCGCGGCCCACGCGGTGCGCGATGCGGGCTACCGCAAGGTGGACGCCTACACCCCCTACCCGATGGAGGCCGTGGTCGAGGCGCTCGAGGTGCCGCGCTCCAAGATGCCACTGGTGGTGCTGATCGGCGGCATCGTCGGCTGCCTGACCGGGTTCCTGCTGGCCTACACGACGCAGGTCTTCATCTGGCCCTGGAACATCGGTGGCCGGCCGTACAACAGCTGGCCGGCCTTCATCGTGCCGACCTTCGAATGCACCATCCTGTTCGCCGCGCTGTCGGCGGTCATCGGCATGATCGCGCTCAACGGCCTGCCGCAGCCCTATCACCCGGTGTTCAACGTGCCGGCCTTCGCCGACCGCGCCTCGAGCGACCGCTTCTTCCTGGTGATCGAGGCGGTGGATCCGCGGTTCGATCGCGGCGAGGCGAACCGCTTCCTCTCCGGCCTGAATCCCAGCGGGGTGTCCGAAGTTGAGCTCTGATCGCCTGCTCTCGCGCCGCCGGTTGCCGGCGCTCGGCCTGGCCTGCCTGCTGCTGCCGGCTGCCGCCGGCTGCCGCCACGACATGCAGGACCAGAACAAGATGCGGCCCTACCGCGAGAGCACCTTCTTCGCGGACGGCGCCTCGGCGCGGCCGCTGCCGGCCCACACCGTGGCGCGCGGCGACCTGCGCGCCGACGAGGCTTTCTACACCGGCATCCGCGGCGGCAAGCCGGTGGCCGACCTGCCGTTCCCGGCGACCCGCGAGGTGCTGCTGCGCGGCCAGCAGCGGTATGACATCTTCTGTTCCCCCTGCCACGGCCGGCTCGGCGACGGCCGCGGCATGATCGTCACCCGCGGCTACAAGCAGCCGCCGTCGTTCGCCGAAGAGCAGCTGCGCAACGCGCAGGTCGGCTTCTTCTTCAGCGTCATGACCCAGGGCTTCGGCGTGATGCCGAGCTACGCGGCGCAGGTGTCGGAAGCCGACCGCTGGGCGATCGCCGCCTACATCCGGGTGCTGCAGTACAGCCAGGGGGCGCCGCTGGGCGAGCTGCCGCCGGCCGTCCAGAAGGCCATCGCCGGCGACCTGGCCGCGGCGCCGGCAGCTCCCCCGGCGCCAGGCGCGCCCGCCGCGGCGCCGCCACAGTCCAAGACGAGCGAGGTGCCATGAGCAGCAGCAGCGCCAGCAGCGTCCCGCGGGTCGCCCGCCTCGACGCCGAAGCTTTCGCCGCGCCCCCGGCCGTCGACCGGCTGCAGCGGTTCGGCCTGGGGCTCGGCGTGGTCGGTCTGATTGCCGCCGCCATCGGCTGGTTCCTGAGCCCCGACTACTTCTACCGGGCCTACCTCGTGGGCTGGGTGTACTGCGTCGGCATCGCTTTCGGTTCGCTGTCGCTCGCCATGATGAACCACCTGGTCGGCGGCGGCTTCCTGCTGGTGGTGCGCCGCCAGCTCGAAGCGGCGACGCGCACCATCCCGGCGCTGCTGGTGGCGGCCGTGCCGCTGTTCTTCTGGTTGCCGCGCCTCTACTCCTGGGCGGACCCGGCCAAGGTGAAGGCCGATCCGATGCTGCTGTGGAAGACGCACTCGTACCTGACCACCTGGGGGTTCATCAGCCGCCTGGTGCTGTACTTCGCCATCGCCTGGGTGCTGGCCCATCTGATCAACCGCATGTCGCTCGAGCAGGACCGTACCGCCGACGCCTCCCTGGCGCGACGCATGCGGATCGTCTCGGGCCCCGGGATCGTCATCTACTGCCTGGCGGCTACCTTCGCCTCGGTCGATTGGCTGATGTCGATCGAGAGCCACTGGTCCTCGACGATGTACGGCTTCTACCTGATCGTCAGCCAGGCGCTGTCGGGGCTGACCTTCGCCATCGTCATCGCCTTCTTCCTGTCGCGCAGCGAGCCGATGGCGCCGTTGATGGTGAAGAAGCACTTCCACGATTATGGCAAGCTGTACCTGGCGTTGACCATGATGTGGACCTACATCTGCTTCTCGCAGTTCCTGATCACCTGGGCGGGCAACCTGCCGGACGAGATTTTCTGGTACCGGCACCGCATCCTGAGCGGCTGGGGCGTGGTCGCCGGCATCGTGGTCTGGTGCCACTTCGCCCTGCCGTTCGCGCTGCTGCTGTCGCGCGACTTCAAGCGGCGGACGCGCTGGCTGGCGATCCTTGCCGGCTGGACGTTGCTGATGCGCCTGGTGGACCTGTTCTGGCAGGTCGAGCCGGCCTACGTCGGCGCCGCCGGCAGCCAGCAGCCGGCGATGGAGTGGATGTACCTGGCGGTCCCCGCGGCACTGTTCGGCGGCTGGCTCTGGCTGTTCGGCCGCCAGCTCAAGCAGCGGTCGCTGCTGCCGCTGCACGATCCCCAGATCGGGGAGGTGGTCCGCACATGAGCGACGTCCATTCCGGCGGCATCTTCCCGGGCGATCACGCCCACGAGCACGACCCGCACCCGCCGGCGCCCGGGCCGCACCCGACCGCCTCCGAGGAGTTCGATCAGGAGATCAACGTCCGCGCGATCCTGTGGACGACGGTCGGCCTGGTCGCCACCTGCATCCTGTCGGTGCTGGCGATGTGGGGGATGTTCGCGGGCTTCGACGCCTTCGACCGGCGCCATGCCGAGGCGCCGCCGCCGATGGCGGCGGCGGGCCAGACGGCGGCGCCGGAGCCGCGCCTGCAGCCGGCGCCGCCCGACGACATGGCCGCCATGCACGCCGAGGAGGACGCCGTGTTGCAGCACGCCCGCTGGGTCGACCAGGCCCACGGCACGGTGCGGCTGCCGATCGACGTCGCCATCGACGTGCTGGCGGCGCGCGGCCTGCCGCGGGTGACCACGCCGCCGCTCGCCGAGATGGCCGCCCACGGCTCCATGGCCGACGAGGGCCGGCCGCCCACCGATCAACCCAGCCCCGGCACCTTGCTGCCGCCGCCCGGCTTCGGCATCGGCAGCCTCGGGCCGCCCTCGGCGGGCGCCGGTCAGCAGATGGCGCCGGCGATGCCCGAACCCATGGCGTCGACCGCGCCGGCCGGGCAGACCGGGCCGAACGCGACGGCCGCCGCGGCGCCAACCGGGGCCGCGCCCGCGGGCTCGCCGGCCCCGGCGACACCGCCCGCGGCGCCAGGCGCCGCGCGCCCGGGGGCGTCGCGTCCGGCCGCGCCCGGCGCCGCGCACCCGCCGGTGATGCCGCCACCGCCGCCGCCGCCCGGGAGGTTGCCTTGACGGGCTCTTCCCTGCGCTTGCGCCTGGCCGCGGCGCTGACCGCTCTCCTGGTACCGGTTGCCGCCGGCAGCGCGATCGCGGCGGGTGCCCCGCCGCCGGCGCAGTACATGCAGTATGGCCTCGCTCCGGCATCGCAGGGCCAGGCGGCCGGCGGCATGCCGAGCCCGTTCCAGCGCCTGGGCTTCGACCAGCGGGTGGG
>DATGHG010000214.1:0-5733 GCA_035308185.1 Thermoanaerobaculia bacterium
CCGTCGTCGCTGATCTCGAGCCGCACCCGGGAGCCGGCCGCGCCGGCGCTCAGCCGGAGGCGGCCGGCGCGCGCCTTGCCGCGGGCCTCGCGCACCTCCAACGACTCGATGCCGTGGTCGACGGCGTTGCGCACCAGGTGCAGCAGGGCCTCCTCGAGCTCGCGCGCGATGCGCCGGTCGAGCCGCGTCTCCTCGCCCTCCACCACCACCTCGACCTCGCGCTTGAGCGATCGCCCGACCTCGCGCGCATGGCGGGCGAGCGCCAGCAGCGAGCCACGCAGCGGCTGCAACTGTAGCTTGAGCATCCGGTCGAGCTGCTCTTCGGCGGCCACCAGCAGCCGGCGTTGGCCGCCCTCGAGATCGATGGCGGTGCGGCGCAGCATGGCGGCGAGCACCACCAGCACCTGCGCCGGCTGGGCCTCGCGCGCCCCTTCCTCGGCCAGCCGCGCCAGCTCGTGCAGACGCTCCCCGGCCGGTCCCGCGGCGAGCGCCAGGATCCGCACCTCGGCGGCGCGCTCGGCCACCGCGTCGAGAGCCCGGGAGTCGACGCGGACGTCGCCGCCGCCCGCGCCCTCGGCCGGCCGCGCCGCGAAGTCCGGAGCCGGCGGCGGCGGGGCGGCGGCGGCACCCGGTGCGGTCGGCGAGAATGCCGGTGCTGCCGCGGGCGCCGCGAATGTCGGGGAGATGGCCGGCATCGGGCCGGGCAGCGCGGCCGCACCAACCGCTGCCGCGGCCGGCGCGGTGCGCCCGGGAGCGCCACCGGCGCCGGGCAGCGCCACCGCCAGCAGAGCCATCAGCTCGGCGTCCGCCGGCGGTTCGCCGCCGCGCTGCACCGCGTCGATCATCCCGCTCAGGTGGTCGAGCACGCGCATCAGCAGCGGGATCAGCCCGGCGGTCGCGGGCGCTTCCGGCCGCAGGCCGTGCAGCAGCTCCTCGGCGGCGTGGCAGAGCTCGGCGAAGGCGCCGAGACGCATCATGCGTCCGGCTCCCTTGAGCGTGTGCAGCTCCCGGCGCGCCTCGACCACCGCCCGTGCATCGTCGGCCAGACGCGGCACGGCGAGCGCCAGCCGGTCGAGGCGCTCGCGCGACTCCTCGACGAACAGCGGTACGAGGTCGGCGAACTCCTCGTCCATCGGCGGCAGCGGCGGCATGGCGATGCGGCGGTCCGGTTGGCTCCGCTTCAGATCTTGGTCCAGCTGTCGACGTTGACGTCCAGGCCGAGGACGCCGGTGAGGTTGCCGCGTTGGTAGATCGGGGTGGCGGCGGTGAAGATCGTCTGGCCCGAGATGAGCGAATCGAACAGCGGCGTCAGCACGGTGCGCCGCTCGCGCACCGCCGCCTTGTACCAGGGCCGGTCGCCGAAGCCCTCGCCCGCCCGCACCCCGATCGGCACCTCGCGGTCGCCGATCAGCTGGCGGTTGACGGAGAGCGCCACCTGGCCGGCCTTGCCGTCGTAGAAGTAGAGGCACTCGACGTAGGACTGCTGGTCGACCAGCTCGCCCAACAGCCGCTCGATGGCGTCCCAGTTGCCCAACCGCCGCGCCACCTGGCGCGCCCAGCCCTCGGAGAGGTGCTTGAGCGAGTGCGGCGATTCGAGGTGGAAGGATTGCGCCAGCATCTGGATGGCCAGGCCCAACCGGTTCAGGCGCTCGGCGGTGTCGGAGAACTGCTTGAGGCCGTCGGCCATCCGCTGCACCACCTGGCTGACCTCCTTCAGGGTCAGCACCACCTCGTCGGAGGCGGCGTTCTGCTGCTGGGTGGCAAGCGAGATCTCGCGCGCCACCCGGGCGGTGTCGCCGGAGGCGCCGCGCAGCTGCTCGATCGACGCCGCCGCGGCCCGCGCCCGGTCGAGCACGCCGCCGGCTTCGGCGCCGCCCTGTTCGGTGGCCACCACGGTGGCGCGGATCGAGCCGGCGAACTCCTCGAGCAGGTAGCGCACCGACTCGACCGACTCCTGCGAACGCTGCGCCAGCCGGCGCACCTCCTCGGCGACCACCGAGAACCGCCGGTGGTGGTCGCCGGCGGCGGCGGCCTCGATGGCGGCGTTGAGCGACAGGATGTGGGTCTCGTGGGCGATGTCGGTGATCAGGTCGAGGACGCGGTAGATCTCCTTGGAGCGCGCGCCCAGGGTGTCGGCGCGGTTGGCGATGCCGCTGATCCGTTTCTTGGCCTCCTCGATGCCGGCCACCGCCTCCTCCACCGCCGCGGCGCCCCGGTCGCCGCTCTCCTCGGCCTTGCCGGTGAGCTCGGCCTGGCTGGCCGCGTTGTCGGCGATCTGCGAGGCGGTGCGCGCCAGCTCTTCCATGGCGGCGGTGATCTCGACCACCGAGGCGGCCTGCTGCGAGGAGCCGGAGGCCAGATCCGAAGCGATCTGGTTGACCGAGTTGGCGGCGGCAGCGACCTCGATCGAGCTCTCCTGGATCTGCTGGGCCAGCAGGTCGAGAGCCGCGGTGGCGCCGGTGAAGGCGGCGCGCAGCTGCACGGGAAGCGATTCGGCCTGCGCCTGCGAGCTGACCAGGTCGCCGCTGCGCAACAGGTCGAGCGCCTGCGCGAGGTCCTCCTCGACCGCGCGGTTGCGCAGCTCGAGCCCGGCGACGCGATCCCACAGCCCGAGCTGCGGGCGGTAGACCCAGGCGAAGTAGACCCAAACGGCGGCGACCGCGGCGACCAGGTAGAGGTCTTGCAGCCACCCCGGCGCGCCCTGCTCGTCCGCTACCACCAGCAGCAGGTAACCCGAGACCGCCGCCGCGACCGCCAGTGCGAGGCCGGCGACAGCGCGTCGGGCCGGATAAACGGTTGGCATTTCCTAGGCGCTCCCTTCTACGGGTGGCGGCGCGGCCAGCAGCGACCGCGGCGGCGTGCTCGGGTCGATGAGCACCAGCGGCAGCCGGTCATGGACGGCGAGGCCGCATGCCGCCTCGGGCCAGAAGCGGCGCAAGGCGGCGCCAGCCGGGCGCAGGCGCAAATCCACCGTCACGCCCACCACCTCGTCGGCGGCGAGCACGGCCGCCGCCAGCTTCACCTCGAAGCCGGTGCCACTGCGCGTCAGGCCGCGCACCGCCTGGTTCGCCACCGCCCAGGTGACGCCGCCGCGGCGCAGCACCAGGTAACCGGTGCTCACGACTCCTGCCCCAGCGCCTGCAGGTTGATCACCCGCACCAGCTGGCCGCCGATCAGGGCTTCGCCGGCGATCAACGGACCGCTGCCGAGGGCTCCCGAGGTCCCCGGCGCCCCCGGCAGCACGGCCGTCGCCGGCAGGTGCGTGACGTCGAGCGCCGCGTCCGCCGCCAGACCCACCAGCTCCCGCGCTTCCGGCGGACCCGCCCAGGCGACCACGGTGACCGGGAAGGTCGGATTGGCACCCTGCGGCGCCCGCGCCAGCCGGGCGAGATCGAGCACCGGCAGCGGCTCGCCGGCGAACTCCGCCAGGCCGCGCAGCTCCGCCGCGGCACCGGGCAGCGGATGCAGCGGCAGCGCCCGCAACACCCGCCGCACGGCGCCCAGCGGCAGGGCGCAAACGTACTCGCCGGCCCGCACCAGCAGGTGGGTGGCTTCCCGGCGCCCCTGGGCGGCGGCGGCGGCCGGCGACGCGAACCGCGGCTCGTCGGTCTCGGGCGCGGGCACGGGCGCGGGCACCACTAGATCCGCGTCCAGCCGGTGACGTTGACGTCGAGCGCCAGGACGCCGGCGAAGCCGCCGTCCGGCCGCCCCATGCAGGCGCACACGGTAAAGCAGGTCTCGCCGGTGAGGATGGACTGATACGGCGCCGTGATGCCGGTGCGCCGCTCGCGCTCGGCGCTGCGGAACCAGGGCCGCCGCCGCATGTCGACGTCCTGCAGCTGCGCGAGGTCGAGGGTCGGCCGGGCTCCCAGCGTCGCCGGGTTGACCGCCAGGGCGCTCATGTAGCCGCGCTCGTCGACCCAGTAGGCGAGATCGGCGAACTGGGTCTCGCGCACCAATTGGTCGAGCAGCTCCTGCCGCCCCGCCGGCGGCGCCGCCTCGGCGCGCACCGCCCAGCCCTCCACCAGATGCTTGAGCGAGCGCGCCGAATCGAGGTGGAACGACTGCGCCAGCAGCTGGATCTCCAGGGCCAGGGCGTTGAGCCGGTCGGCGGTGGACGAGAGGTCCTTGAGGCCGCCGGTCATGCGCTGCACCACCAGGCTCACCTCGCGCAGGGTCATCACCACCTCGTCGGAGGCGGCGTTCTGCTGCTGGGTGGCGAGCGAGATCTGGCGGGCCATCCGGGCCGTGTCGCCGGAGGCATGGCGCAGGTCGGTGATCGCCGCCGCCGCCGCGCGCGAGCGCTCGAGCACCCTCACCGCCTCCTTGCTGCCCTCTTCGGTGGCGACGATGGTGGCACGGATCGAGCCGGCGAACTCGTCGAGCAGGTTGCGCACCGATTCGACCGAGTCCTGGGAGCGCTGGGCGAGGTGGCGGACCTCCTCGGCCACCACCGAGAAACGGCGGCCGTCGGGCCCTGCCGCCACCGCCTCGATCGCCGCGTTGAGCGACAGGATGTGAGTCTCCTGGGCGATCTCGGTGATCAGGTCGAGCACCCGGTAGATCTCCTTGGAGCGCGTGCCCAGGGCGTCGGCGCGGCTGGCGATGGCGCTGATCCGCTTCTTGACCTCCGCGACCCCCGCCACCGCCTCGTCCACCGCCGCGGCGCCGGCGTCGCCGCTCTCCTCGGCGCGCGTCGCCAGCTCCGCCTGGCGCGAGGCGCTGCCGGCGATCTGCGAAGCCGTGCGCGCGAGCTGTTCCATGGCGGCGGTGATCTCCACCACCGACGCCGCCTGTTCGGACGAGCCGGCCGCCAGCTCCGAAGCGATGTGGTTCACCGCGTCCGCCGCGGACGCCACCTCGATCGAGCTGTCCTGGATCTGCTGCGCCAGGCGCGACAGCGACTCGGTCGAGGCGGTGAACGCCGCCGCCACGCCCGCCGGCAAGCCGCGGCTCGCCGCCGCCGCCCGCACCAGGTCGCCGGCGCCGAGCTGCAGGAAGGTCGCCCCAAGGCTGGCGTCGAGGCGATGGAAGCGCTCCTCCTCGACTGGCAGGCGTCGCTCCAGGCGCGCGAAGTAGCCGTAGACCCAGACACCGTGCGCCGCCACCGCCGCCAGGCCGAAAACACCAAAGGTCCACGCCGGCCAGGCCGCCGCGCCGCGCGCGGCGGCCAGCGCCAGCAGGACCGCGCCGACCGCCACCAGGCCGGCCAGCAAGAGCCAGCCGATCAGCGCGCCGCCGCCGGCCGGCAACGATTCCGGCGACTCGGCGGTATTTGAGCCAGGCGAGCCAGGCGAGCCAGGGGAGCCAGGGATGCCGGGGGGGCCAGCCGCGCTCGGCCCGCCAGCGCCGGCGCCGGCAGCGCCAGCAACTGCGCCGGCGGCGGTGCTGTCCACAGCCATACGGTTCCTTTCACGACTTCGTCGAGCGCGGGCGCGGACCGTCCCGCTCCTGTAACACTAGAGACACCCTAGAATAGGCAATCCCGCCTCCACCCGCAACCGCCGCTGCCGCCGCAACCACCGCAACCATCGCAGTCGCCGCGGCCGCACGCCGGAACCTGGTCGCCCACTCCCACACCCCGGGCCGGTACCTTGTCGGCGCCACGGTGGTCGACCTGCCTGAGCTCCGGCAGGCCCTGCCAGCGTCCCATCGGGGGCGCGGGTTGGCGCCTGAGCAGCGCTGCCGCGTTTGGTGGCAGTCGTGAGATGATCGATGCCGCAACTGCGGAGG
>DATGHG010000215.1:0-48629 GCA_035308185.1 Thermoanaerobaculia bacterium
CCACGCCGGCCCCCACCGCCGCGCGGGCGAGCGCCCAGCGCAGGCGCCCACGTTCATAGGCGCGGCGGGCACGGGCCTCCCGTGTGGCATCAGCGACGGTCATGGTTCAGCCTCCAGGCGCCGCGCAAGCGGCCGAGGGCGCGCTCGACGCGCTTGCGGAAGGTGGGACCGGGGAGGTCGGGGCGCTCGCCGCGGGCGTAGGCGAGCAGGGTCTCGGCATCGCCCCGGCGCAACGTCGCCAGCGCCGCGCCCAGGGTCCGCTCGAGGTCGGCGGCGACGGCGGCGTCCTCGGGCGAGGGCCGGGGGTCGGCACGGGCGGCGAGGGCGGCGTCATCATGCTCGCGGCGGCGGCGGCGCCGCTGGCGCAGGGTGCGGATCTCGTAGGCGGCGATGCCCAGCACCCAGGACAGCGCGTCGCGCCCGCGGTCGAACTCGGCGGCGCGGGCGAAGACCCGGAGCAGGGCCTCCTGCGCCGCATCCTCGGCCTCCGCGGGCGGCAGGCAGCGGCCGGCGAAGCCGCGCAGCAGCGGCCAGAGGCGGACGAACAGCGGGTGGAACGCCGCGCGGTCCCCGTCCGCCAGCCGTTCCAGGTGACCCTGCAGCGCTTCCCGTTCGGCGCGCTCCACCCGCTGCGGCCTACCCTTGGCCTACTTGGAACACGCCGGCTCGCAGCAGTCCGGGCAGCAGCAACAGGAAGGAGCGTCGGCCTTGGCGGCGCCGCCCTTGGCATCCGCTGCCCACGCCGCCGCCGCCGGTACCGCCAGCGCCGCCACCACGACCAACCAGCTCAGTTTGCGCATCATCTCGGTCTCTCCTTTCAAGGGCGTTCAGTCGCCCCGTCGAGAGAGATAGGCGCGAGCCCCGTCTGGCGTGACAGCCGTTGCACGCGCGATCTACCCAGGGTTGGCGGTCCCGATGCGTTGACGATGCTGCCAGTTTGTAATTACACTGTAGTGCATGGTGGAGCTCCGATTCGAATGGGACGACACCAAGAGCAAGGCGAATCGGAGAAAGCACGGAGTCTCGTTCGCAGAAGCGGCTACGGTGTTCTACGACGAAAGAGCACTGCTGATCGGTGATCCGGATCATTCGGATGATGAGGACCGCTTCTTCTTGCTGGGGATGAGCATCAGGCTCCGGAGCCTTGTCGTCTGTCATTGCTATCGCGAGGCGGAAAGCGTCATTCGTATCGTCTCGGCGCGCAAGGCAGATCGGTTGGAGCGAGAAGAGTACTACCTGAGGATCGAGTCATGAGAAAAGCCTACGACTTCTCGAAAGCGACCCGAAACCCTTATGCCAAGCGGTTGAAGAAGCAGATCACCATCCGCCTGGACGTCCAGACGATCGACTACTTCAGGAAGCTATCCGGCGAGCTTGGCATTCCGTATCAGACGCTGATCAACCTGTATCTGCAGGACTGTGCGTGGAGCGGTAAGAGGCCCTCGACCACTTGGCGGACCGCTGCTTCTGGCTCCTCATAGCAGACCGCCGGTGATACGGCCATTCACCTGGGGCGGCTCGCGGCCGCAACTCCGGCGGTCGCCGGTGGCGGCACTCCTGCCGTCTCGCCAGCGGGGGAGCGCCAACTCTGCAGGCGCAGCCCGACGCCGCTGGCGGGGGAGAGAGGCGCGGCGAGCACCAGCGTCACCCGCGATCCTGCCGCCGGCATCGCGAAGCGCTCGGTGACGAAGAGCGCCGAGCCGGCCTCCCGGCGGGCGAAGATCGGCGACAGCGGCTGGCCCGCCAGCAGGACGTCTTGCAAGCTCTCGGGCTCGGCGCCCGGCGGCAGCCGGACCTCCAGCGATGCGACGCCGGCACCCTGGCTATCGGCGGGCAGCTCCGCCGCCAGGCGCTCGGGCGCTCGCGGCAAAGGGGAGAGCTCGAGCCGCCGCGGTGTGCCCCGCGCCTGCCAGCGATGAACGATGACCATCACGGCCCGCCCGCGGCCGCGGAACGGGCGGGGCTCGATGCGGACGACCTCCGCGCCGGGCCTCTCGATCCGCCGGCGGTAGAATCCGCCTCCCGGCCGGTCGAGCCCGTCGGCGTGGAAGATCTCGGCGTCCGCCCGGTCGAGCTCCTCGGGCGCCATCTCGCGGAGGTTCCTGACCTCGAGGACGATCGCCGGGCTGCTGTACCAGCGCGCGTCGGCGTCCTCTTCGCGGACCGCCACCCGCCAGCCCAGCGGCAACAGGCGCTCCTGCAGGCAGTCCTGGGCCAGCGACTGAGTGGTCGGCACCCAGGTGTCGTAGACGTAGGCGTTGGCCGGCGCGGCGAGGAAGCAGGCGGCGGCGAGCGCCGCCGCGGCGAGCGCCAGCCGCTGCCACCTCCGGAGGCGCGGCGCCAGCCAACGCCACCCGCGCAGCAGCATCCAGGCGGCGCCGAGGGCGACGAACGGCGCGACCGGCAGCCAGTTGTGCTCGCTGGGATTGGTGGTGCCGGCGGCGGTGAAGAGCGCGAACGCCGCGACGTAGGCCGCCATCATCGGCGGCCCGAGCCGCCGCGCCCGCGGGCTCGCCGGCGGCAGCCGCGCCGCCGCCACCGGCGCGAGCAGCAGGCCGGCGAGACCGAGCGCCCCGATCACCGGGCCGTGGAAGCTCTCCGACAGCAGCGCGCGCGGCCCCTGCGCCAGCACCGTGAGATGCGAGCTGTGCAGCAGCGCCCCTTTCATCGAATAGTCGCGCCAGGTGCGGCCGAAGCTCCAGACGTAGAAGCCGGGGTCCAGGGCCAGGAAGGGGGTGAAGAGCAGACAGACGGCGACCGCGGCGAGTCCCGCCAGCAGCAGGGCGCCCCACCGCTCCCGGCGGCGCCAGCCGCCGCCGGCGAGCGCCGCGACCGCGAGCGGGACCGCGATCGGCGCGGCGTTGAACTTGGTGGCGAGGGCCAGCCCGACCGCGGCTCCCGCGCCGGCGAAGCGCCGCCAGGTCGGCCGCTCCGCCGCCGCCAGGCTGGCGGCGAAAGCGCCGAGCGAGGCCGCGACCAGCAGGATGTCGGGTTTGAAGATCGCCGACTGGCGCAGGTGCCACGGCACCACCGCCAGCAGCAGCGCGGCGCCGACGCCGGTCGCCGGCGAGTCCAGGCGCCGCCCGATCCGGTAGGTCAGGTAGAGCGAGAGAGTGCCGGCGAGCGCCTGCAGCAGGCGGCAGAGCAGATAGCCGGTCGGGCTCAGGTCGTCGTCGCCGGCAAGGACCGCGAAGAGCGGGCGGCCGGTCAGCCGGTGCAACCCTTCGCTGGCCCACAGCAGTGCCGCGTGCGGCAGGTAGGACAGGCCCGGGTGGAGACCGTTCGCCGGCCGCAGCTCTCCGTCCGCCAGCAACGAGCAGAGGTTCTCCACGCTGAACTGCTCATCCCAGAACCGGCCCCTGTCCAGCCCGGGAAGGGCCAGCCACACCCGCATCCCGCAACCCCAGATCAGGATCAGGGCGAGGGCGAGAGCGGCGCCGGTGAAGCGTCGGGTGGGTCCCGTCTCCGCCAAGATGGCGGCAAGTATAAGCTAGCGCACTGCGTCGCAAATCCCGCATCCCATCCGCCGGCCCGCCGGCCTCCTGGCGGCTTGCGACCATGTGATGCCGAGCCCGCGCCAGAACGCAATCCTCGCCGGTTCGTTCGCCTGCCTGCTGGCGCTCATCGCCGGCGTCCATCTCATCCGGCTCGACAGCGTGCCGCGCGGCCTGTTCGTCGACGAGAGCTCGATCGGCTACAACGCCGCCAGCATCGCCGAGAGCGGCGAGGACGAGGACGGGGTCGCGTTCCCGGTCTACTTCCGGGCCTTCGGGGAATACAAGAACCCGCTCTACATCTATGCCGCGGCGCTGATCTTCCGGCTGGCCGGGGTGTCGGTCCAGCTGCTGCGCCTCACCAGCTGTCTGTTCTTCGCCTTGCTGCTCTGCGGCGTCGGCTGCCTGGTCAGGCGGCTGTTCCCGAGCTCGCCGGCGACGACGCTCTACGCCGTCGCCGCGGCCGGCTTCCTGCCCTGGTTCTTCACCTGCTCCCGGATCGCCTTCGAGGTCATCTCGCAGCCGGCGGTGGTCGCCTGGATGCTTTGCGCCGCCTTCGTGGTCTACGAGAGCGAGCGCTGGCGGCTCTGGCATGCCTTCGGCTTCGGGTTGCTCGCCGGCGTGTCGGTTTACACCTATTCGACGGCCCGCCTGCTGACGCCCTGCTTCGCCGCCGCCCTGGTGGCGGCCTATGGCGGGCGGCGCTTCTGGCGCCGGCACGCGACGGCCCTCGCGGGCGGCGCGCTGGCCCTCATCCCGTACGTCGTCTTCGACCTGCGGAACCCCGGCGCGCTCTCCCGGCGCTTCCTGCATCTGACCTGGCTCTTCGACGACTCGCTCTCGCCGGCTCGCAAGCTGGCGACCTTCTGCGGCAACTACGCCATCTACTGGAGCCCGCGCTACCTGCTGATGGAAGGCGACCTCAATCGCCGCAACTCCACCGGCCACGCCGGCGAGGTCTATGTCGTGGTCTTCGCCCTGGCGCTGGCCGGCGCGGCGGGGCTCGCCCGGCGGGGCGCTGGCGGCCGGGGCCGGTTCGTGCTGTTGCTCGGCCTCAACCTCGCCGCGGCGCCCGTGGCGGCCGCTCTCACCTCGGGCACCTCGGCGCTGCGGAGCATCCTCGTCGGCCTCTACCTGCTGATCTTCTCCTGCTTCGGCTTCGCCCTGCTGGCTGGGCTTCGCGACGCGCGGTGGCGCGGCGCCGCCCTGGCGGCGGTCGCGCTCGCCCTTGCCTTCGAGAGCGGCCGTTACCTCACGGACTACTTCGGTCCTTATGTCGCGGAGTCGGTCGCGGCCTTCGGCAGCTGGGATTTCCGCGGCGCCCTGCTCACCGCGCTGGCGCAGCGGCCCGACCGCATCGTGATCTCGCAGAAGGGCAACCAGCCCTACGCCCATCTCGAGTTCTACCGCCGGACCCTGTCCCGCCCGCCGGCGATCCCGATGGAGATGGCGGACGAGAAATGGCCGCGGGCCGCGCCGGGCGTCTGCATCCTCTTCTTCAACCCGAACGCCTATCTCCCCGACGCGGAGCGGTTCGAAAGCCGGACCTGGGGTCAGGACGACCCGACGATCCTGCGCTGCTTCGGGCCGCCCGTCCGCGCGCCGGCGGGCCGCTAACGCGGAATTTCGACGATCTGATCGGCGAAGGAGAGCTCGCCGGTAAGCTCGTCGCGCACCGCCACCGCCACGTCGTTGTGACCCTTGGGAAGGGGCATGGCGACCTCGTAGTGAAAGGTGCGCTGGCGGAGGGACGCCGAGTCGGTGGCCGGAAAGTGGAGCGGCACGGTGCGGCGGCGGACCGGAGAGGCGTTGCCCTCGGCGTCGCGCGACACCAGGTAGACGGTGATCATGCCCTGCAGCAGGCGGGTATCGGCGCCGCCGCCGGATACCAGCATGACGTCGCGCAGCGGCACGGTCACCCGCAGGCGCGCCGTCCGCGGCGCATCCTCTCGCCGCGGCGCCTGGGGCGCCAGCTCGAGGCCGAGAGGGTTCTCCCCGACCCGGTAGTAGAGCCGGGTCAGCAGCTGGTCGCTGGCCTCCTGGTCGTCGGTCTTGAGCGCGTAGGATCGGCGATGGCGAACCCGCAGCCCCGGCCGGGTGAGCTCCACCCGCAACCGCCGGATGTGGCCGTCGCCGGGGTTCGGTGCCGGGTAGCCGAGCAGATAAAAGCTCTGGTCCTGCGCGACGTCGCCGAGGTCCTTCTCCAGATCGGCGCCGTTGTAGATCAGCCTGCCGCCGGTCTCGGTGGCCATGAAGAAGACCGCGTCGAGCTGATTGGCCGCGATGCCGCCTTGCACCAGGGCCGAAGGTCCGTTGCCGGTGGCGTCCGTCCGAATGGATGAGCTGAGCGGCGTGGGGCCGCCGGGCACCAGGGTGTACAGGCTCACGCCCTGGCCGCTGGCGCGCGCCGCCAGGGCTTCCCACTCCTTCGAGGTGTCGTAGGTAAGGGCTTCGAGACGCAGCTTCTCGGGATCGGGCCGGACGGCCTGCTCCGAACTGCTCAAGGCAGCGACATCCTTCGCGCCGCTGATGCCGGAGGCCGCGCCGCTGCCACCGCAAAGCTCGAGGAAGGTGTCGTACGCTTCCTCCCCCGGACGCAGGGGAATGCCGTCGCTGACGTAGAGCACCACCTTGCGCCCCGGCAGGCCGTCGAGGGTGCCGAGCAGCCAGCCGATGGCGCCGAGCGAGCGCCGCACCTCGCTGCGCCTGTCCTCCGCGTAGGCGCGCGCGATGTCCGCCCCGAACAGGCAGGGGCGGTCCTTCTGCGTGGCGTCGAGCTTCAGGGAGTTCTGGGTCGAGAGCCACTCCTCCTCGGAGTTGATCTGCCGGGTGGAGAACCTCGTGGCGGCCTTCGCCAGAGCCGCCGCCAGGTCGCGCCCGTTGGCGGTGAACGGCAACACCGCCTCCACGCCGCCGTCGAGGCGCCAGATCGTCACCTGGCTGCCAGGGGGCAGGCGCTTGCCGAGCACCCTGGCGAGGGTGGCGTAGAGCGCCACGCGATCTGGCGCCCGCGTGTGCTGCTCGTCGAGCACCAGGACCACGCGGACCGGCGGGCCGGCCGTGGCGCCGCCGGCGCCGCCCGGCGCGGCGGCGCTGCCGGTGCGCTTGCCTCCCTCGACCCAGGCGAAGCTCTGCAACTCGATCGGCCGCCCGTCTTCGAAGACCCGGAAATCCCGGGCGGCGAGATCGGCGACCGGGTGCCCCTCCGGGTCGGTCACGAAGACCTCGAGGCTGACCTGGTGCACGTCCACGCGCTCGGCGAACGAGGGTAGGGCGGGGACGGCAGCCGGCAGGAGGGTGCCGAGGATCGTTGCCGCGATCGCGTAGAGCATTGGGTGCTCCTTTTTTGACAAATACAGAATGCAATAGGCCATTAGGTTTGTCAAGATAATGAGGCATGTTGCAATTTAGCGCCGCAGCGCTTCAGCCGCAGCGCTTCAGCTACAGCGCTTCACCCCCGAGCGGACAGCTGCCGCTCGGGCGGACGCCTCCCGCCGGCCGCAACCAGGAACCTGCTCCAGCGGTGGCGGAACCTGCTCTAGCGGCGGCGGGTGGGGAGGGAGCGGCGGGAAGAGCCGAGGGTGCGGGCCGGGCGATGCTCGACGTAGGGGGGCACGCCGGGGATGGTGCAGCGCGGCAGATCGAGCCCCAGCGTCTGCTCGATGTCGCGGATCAGCGGCTTGTCCAGCCAGGTGGCGATCGAGGAGACCAGCCCGACGGCGGCGCCGCGGGCGGTGCGGCCGGCGCGGTGGATGTAGTCCTCGACGTTCTCCGGCATGTCGAAGTTGATGATGTGGCTGGTATGCGGCACGTCGATGCCGCGGGCGGCGATGTCGGTGGCGACCAGGATGCGGTGCTCGCCCTCGCGGAAGCCTTGCAGCGCCTGCACCCGCTGTCCCTGCGACAGGTTGGAGTGGATGCGCTCGACCGGATGTCCCTCGCGCTCCAGCACGCCGGCCAGCCATTCGGCGTCGCTCTTGCGGCGGATGAACACCAGGGTGCTGCCGAGCTCCTGGCGGAGCAGGGCGAGGATCAGGGCTTTCTTGTTTTCCGGATCCACGAGGTAGAGCCGGTGGCTGATGCCCTGTGCCGCCTTGCCCTCGGGCGTGATGTCGATGACCGCCGGGTCGCTCATGAAGCGCTGCGCCAGGCGCTCGATGATCGGCGGCATGGTCGCCGAGAACATCAGCGTCTGCCGCTGATCGGGGACCTCTTGCAGGATGCGCTGCACCTGCGGCAGGAAGCCCAGGTCGAGCATGTGGTCGGCCTCGTCGAGCACCAGGACCTGGATCTCGTCGAGCCGCACGTTGCCGCGCTCGAGGTGGTCGAAGAGCCGTCCGGGCGTGGCGACCACGATGTCCGGGCGCTGGCGCAGGCCGTGGATCTGCGGCCCCATCTTGACGCCGCCGATCAGGCAGACGGTGCGCAGCTGGTGGTCGCCGCCGAACAGGTCGAGGAACGCCTTGGTCTGCCGGGCGATCTCCCGGGTTGGCGAGAGGATGAGGCCGCGCAGGCCGCGGCCGTGGGTGAGCCGCTCGGCGAGTGGCAGGACGAAGGCCGCGGTCTTGCCCGAGCCGGTCTCGGCAAGGCCGATGAGGTCGCGGCCGGCGAGCGCCACGGGGATGACCGCCGCCTGGATGGGAGTGGGATGGGCGAAGCCGATCTCGTGCACCAGCTTCAGGATCGGCTCGGAGAGCCCGAGGGCGGCAAAGGTCTTATCGGTGGTCTGGACAGGATGCTGAGGGATGGCGAAGGTCTGCATGTAGGGCCGCTTATAGAACAAGTCGCCGGGGCACCACAAGCGCCGGGGCAGGGTCGCAGGCCGGGCCAGGGCCTCGTTGCAGCTCGATGGGCCGGGGTGGAACGCGGCGAGGCCCGCCAGTCCTCGAGGCCGCTCGGCGACGGAGGAGCGTACAGGCGCTCCAGGCGGCCCCGGGACGATGCTAGTGTCCTGGATCAGAGTCTCGCACCCTGATTCTCCGATCCTCTCCGATTCCGTTCTGGCGGGACCCAGCTCTCCATGCAATCGTCGAGCCTTGCCGCCTTCGCCGCGGAGGCCCTCGCCGCCGGTGCCTTGGTGCTTCGGCAGCTCGTGGCCGGTCTCGCCCTGGCGGTCACTTCCTACATCGCTGGCCGCACGCTGCTCGGCATCTTGCTGCCGTGCCATGGGCGCCCGCGGCGTGCGGGCTCGGAGCCAGATTTGGTGGCCGAGGAAGGCGTTGCCGCGGAAACGGCGGTGGTGGCGACTGCCCTCGGCTTGGCGGTGGTGGCCGAGGCTGGGCTGCTGCTCGGCCTGGCCGGCTGGCTCAGGCCGGGACCGGTGCTGCTGGTCGTGCTCGGGATTCACCTGGCCGGCCTGCCGGTCTGGCGCTCGCTGGTGGGGGAGCTTCGAAGCTCGGCGGCCGGCCGGGTGCCGCGCCCTGGGCAGCCTCGCCGGGGGCGGCGGCGCCTCCTCCGCCCGGCCGCTTGGGTCTTCGGCATCCTGCCGTTCGCGCTGCTGACGCTCTACCCGCCGACTGCCTTCGACGCCACGCTCTACCACCTGCCCTTCGCGCGCGCCTTCGCCGCCACCGGCTCGCTGCCGTTCCTGCCCGCGATGCGCATCCCGATCTTCCCGCAGCTGCTCGAAACGCTGTTCGCCCTCCTGCTACCTTTTGCCGGCGACCTTGCGGCCCACGCCGTCGCGCTCATCGCCACCATCCTGACGGCCTCTCTGCTGCTGCTCTGGGGCAGGCGGGTGTCGCCAGCGGCAGGGTGGATCGCGGCGGCGGCCTTCGCCGGCAGCCCCTTGGTGGTCTACCTCGCGGGGACCGCCTACGTCGAGCCCGGGCTGGTGCTGTTCGCGACGGCGGCCTGCTATGCGGCAGCCCGCTGGCGCGACGGCGGCGGGGAGGGCTGGCTGACCCTGGCGGCGCTCTTCGCCGGCGCCGCCGCCGACACCAAGTACCTCGGCCTGCTGGTGCTGGCGTCGGTCGCCCTGGCCGCCGCCGTGGTCACGCCGGCCGGTCCGGCAGTGCCACGATGGCGCCGGCTGGCGAGGGTGGCGGCAGCAGCTGGCATCGCCATCGCGCCCTGGTATGGGCGGATCGTCGCCGCCACCGGCAATCCGCTGTTCCCGTTCCTGCCCGAGGTCTTCGGCTCGTCGCCATGGAGCCCCAAGGGGCTCGGCCCGCCGGCCGGCTTCCAGCGGCATCTCGGTCGGCTTGCCCTGGACCTGGTGCGCCTTCCCTGGGATGTGGTCTTCGCGCGCCGGCGGCTGGGCGGCTACCCGCCATACTCGCCCATCTTCCTGCTCGCGCTGCCGGCGCTCCTGGCGGCTGCATGGCGCCGCCGGCGGGTGCGCCTCCTCCTGCTCGCGGCCGCCGGCTACGCGGCGGTGGTCCTCGCCCTGCTGCCCGATGCGCGATACCTGCTGGTGGCGCTGCCGCTGGTGTGCCTGGCCGTGGGCGAGAGCCTGGCCGCGCCGCTCACCGCTCGCGCGCACCGGCGGCGGCTGGACGGACGGCCGGCCGCGGCGGCCGGCATGGTGCTGGCGCTTGCCATCTTCCTGCCGGGATGGAGCTACGCCGGTTATTGCCTCTACCGCCAGGGTCCGGTGCCGGCGACGCCCGCCGAGCGCGAGGCCTACCTGGCGCGCTGGCTGCCGGCCTACCCCTCGATCCGCTATCTCGATCGTGCCTGCGGCGGCTCGTACACGCTCTATGCCATCCACGCCGAGAACATGGCCTACTTCGCCGCCGGCCGCTTCCTCGGCGACTGGACCGGCCCCGCCGCCTACGGGCTGATCCTTCCGGCCGACGGCGACCCGCTCGTCCTTTACCGGCGTCTGCGTGCGATCGGCGTCGACCACCTGTTGACGGTCGCCGGCGATCGCGACCTGCCGATCTTCAGCGCGCGGTTCGCGAGCCTCTTCCAGGTGATCTACCGGGACGGCCGGGTGTTCCTGTTCGCCCTGCGCGGCACCAGCTGCCGGCCGCCGGCGTAGATCCGGCGTCACCCACCGCGAGGCGGTGGCTGGTTTTCCAGGAGTCCCAGCTCGCGGTAAATGCCCAGCCATGCGGCGAGAGTGGCGGCGGCTGCCCCCGGCGCCTCAGCCGGGTCGGGCGGGTGCGGCAGCGCCGTCGCAGGTGGCAGGTCGAGCCGGCCGTCGAGCAGGTCCTCGAGCAGGATGGCCAGGGCGGCGCCTGCCGCGGCCGGATCGTCGGCGAGCGGGGCCGCCAACAACAGGCCGGAGCCGGCGGCGACGATGCGCTCGGCCGGTGCTCCGAGGTCGAAGGCGACCACCGGCACGCCGGCGACGTTGCACTCGTCGAGCGCCAGACCGTAGGACTCCGGCACCACCGAGAGCAGCAGCGCCAGGTCGACGCGGTCGCGGCGCAGCAGCGCCGGCAGCGAGCCCGCGCGGTAGTAACCGCGCACCCGCAGGCCGGGAAGGCGGCGCCAGCGGGCCAGGATCTCGCGGTCGCCGCCGCCGTAGGCGGAGAAGCGGAGCCGGCGGCCCGCCGCCGCCAGGCGCTCGACGGCAGCAGCGAAGACCAGGGCGCCCTTGTGCGGCTGGACCGCTCCCACCCAGGCGACGTGGCGCGGTGGGCCGGGCCGGACGCTCCGGGCCGGCGCCGGGTGGGTGCCCGCGGCTGCCGGCGCGATCACCCGCGCGACGGCGCGGCCGGCGCCGGCGAACAGCTCGTCGTGGGCCTTGGAAAGGAAAGTGGAAGGGTAGATCACGGCATCGGCGCTCGCCAGGAGCTGGCGCGCCAATTCGCGCCGCTCCTCTTGATAGCCGGGCGGCAGGCCGGCGAAGTCCCGGCCGAGGCAGCGTTCGCAGCGCAGTGAGTCGCGCGAGTAATGGCAGAAGCGCGGCGGCGCCGGCGGCGCCGGGCTTTCGAGCAGGTGCGGCCGCGGGCAGAAGGCGGCGAAGTCGTGGATTGCCAGCACCAGGCGCAGGCCGGCCGCCTGGCGCAGGCGCAGCAGCGAGGCGAGCGGCATCCCGGCCAGCCCCTCGACCTGAACGGTCGTCGCGCCGCAGCACGCCGCCGCCCAGGCGACCGCGCGCTCGAGCCGCGGGTCGGTCAGGGCGGTCGCCGCCAGCGGCTTGAAGTCGCCGCGCGGCTGCCGCCCGAGATCGCCGTCCGGTGGCCACCGCAGGGCGCGGCGATCGCCGCCCGCTTGCAGCTCGAGCCGGAAGCCGCCCCCGGCCGACGCGGGCTCCCGGTAGAGCAGGGCCACCGGGCGCCGCTCGGCTTCCGCCGCGAGCCGCCAGCGCAGCTGCGCCTGGACCCCCCCCAGGCGGGGCGCCGGGGCGGTGGCGGCGAGGTTGAGGACGGCACAGGAGAATCCCGCCGGAGGCGCCTTGGCGGGCCGGAAGGAGCGCCGGCGCCGCGCTTCGGCCAGACGGTCGCGGAGCCGCTCGGCGACGGCCGCCACGCCCTCGGCGCGCAGCACCCGCCAGACCAGCGGGGCGTTCACCGCGGCGCCTCGTCGCCCTCGCCGGGCGCCTGCCCGGCGAGGATGCGCCGGTAGATCTGCTCGATCTCCTCGGCATGCTCGGCTGCGCCCTTGACCGCCGGCAGCCGCTGGCGCCAACGCGCCAGCAGCGCCGGCTCGGCGATCAGGCGGTCGATCCACCGCCGCAGGTCCGTCGCGTCGCCGGGCTCGAACAGCGCGCCCGCACCGCCGTCCGAGTCCGCGGCACCCTCGGCCGGCTGCGGGAAGAGCTCGGCCAGCGCGCCCCGCCGGCTGGCCAGCACCGGCACGCCGTGATGCAGCGCCTCGCGGGCGACCAGGCCGAAGGACTCGAGGCCCAGGGAGGGCACGATCAGCACGTCCAGCGCCGCGAAGACCTCGGCCTTGTGCGCCTCCTCGAAGCGGCCGGCGAGGGTGACGGCGCCAGGGCTGGCCCCGGAGTGGTCACCGGAGCGGACCGCGCCGGCCGCGGGACGCCCGCCGCCGTCTCCCGGCGGCACCGCGAGGTCGGCTCCCAGCGCCGCCAGCTCGCGGGCATAGTCCGGAGCGATGGCCGGATCGCCCCAGAGCGTCAGCCGGGCGGCGCCCGGATCGATGCCGGCAAAGGCCTGCACCGCCACGTGGCTCCCCTTGTGGGGCAGGATCGAGCCGATCACCCCGAAACGCAACGGCGCTCCCGGCGGGCGCGGCGGCCGCGGCGCCGGCGCCGCCAGCTCGACCCCATAGGACAACACGTGCGCCGGATCGCCCGGCCGCAGCAAACCCAACCGCAGGTAGCTCGCATGCAGGAAGCGGGACGGCATGACGTAGGCGCTGGCGCCGCGTAGCGCGCGGGCGGTGGCGGCGGCGCGGTAGCGGTAGAGGAGACGGTTCCAGGCCGCCGCCGGCGGCAGGCCGGTGAGCGGCAGGCAGGCCGCACACTTGCCGGGCTCCGGCCCGCTGCACAACCGGCGCTCGCGATCGCAGAGGTTGGCGCGCGCGCAAGGCGTCCACCAGTCGTGGATCTGGTAGAGCACGGGGATGCCGCGCCGCCGCGCCATCGCCGGCAGGCTGGCGGCGAGGCCGGCAAGGTGATGGACGTGCACGAGCTGGGGCCGGACCTCGTCCAGCAGGCGGGCGAACTCATGCTCGACCGGCCGGCTCGCCAGGGCGTTGCGCGAGCGCGGGTCGCGCTCCTCGAAGTTGCGCACCAGCAGGCGGACGCGGGCGCCGCCGTCGAGCAGCTCGAGGGCGTCGCCCAGGCCGCGCGCCGGATCGGCGATACGGCTGAGCACGGTCACCTCGCGGTGCTCGGCCTGGCGGCGCACCAGCCATGCGGCGTAGAGCTCGGTGCCCGCGTGGTTCCAGGGCGGCCAGCCGTGCACCAGGTGCAGCACCCGCGCCGGTCCGTCGGGGCGGCCGGCCGCACCGGCGGCCCGCCGCGGCGGCGCGACCGCCGCCAGCACCCGCTCGCGCAGCGGCAACAACGGGTCTGCGCGCACGAAGTGGGCGACCGTCGCCAGGTATTCGGGATGGAGGCGCGCCAGCTGGCCGTGGGCGGCGGCGACGCGACGGCGCCGGGAGGTCCCGAAGCTGCGGTGCCCCTCGTGGAACACGAAGGTCGTGTCGTCGAGCACGTGGGCGTAGCCGGCCTTGAGGGCCCGCATGCAGAACTCGCTCTCCTCGCCGTAGCCGAGCCCGAAGCTGCGCTGGTCGAAGCCGCCCAGCTGGGCGAGCGCCTTGCGCTTGACGTAGAGGCAGACCCCGACCCCGGTGGGGAGCCGCGGGTAGGCGCCGAGGGCGCGCTCCTCGACCAGCCGGCCGAAGCCGTCCACGTCCCATCCCGCCGGCAGCGCGTTGGCTTCGAGGAAGCGCGGCAGCGAGCAGATCGTGGCACTGTTCGAAAACGGCGTCGCGGTGGCGATCTCGGGCGCCGAGCGGGCGGCGCGCTGAAGCTTCTCGAGCCACCCCGCCGTCACCTGCGTGTCGCTGTTGAGCAGCACCACGTCGCGGTCCGATTCGCCGATGCCGCGATTGATCGCGGCGACGAACCCGCCACGCCGCGGCAGCGCGATGACCTGGATGTCGAGCCGCCGCCCGGCGCCGCCTGCGGCGCCCGCGGCCGGCGCGGGGCCGCCGCCGCCGCTGCCGGCCGCAGGAGTCTCGGAGCCCCCCGCCCCCACCGCGGCCAGCACCTCGCCGACCGCCGGCGGCTGCGGGCCGTCCAGCACCAGCAGCAGGCGGTGGCGCGCGAGGTCGGTATGGGCGAGCAACGCGCGCAGGCAGCGGTCCAGGGGCGCCGCCGCGCCATAGATCGGGACGATGACGTCTACCGGCCCTGGCGGCCCGTCGGGGGGCACGCGGCGCGGGTCGCCGGCCAGGGGCAGCGGCCGGCGCCGCAGCCATCGACCCAGCGCCGCGGCAATCGGCTGGTGGGATGGCGGCGGCGGCTGGTCGGACGGCGGCTCGGCGGCGGCAGCGGCGGGCATCGTTGGGCTTGAGGACGGGACCGCCCCGCGGCCTCATCGCCAGGTCGCGGCAGGCGGCTGCGGCAAGCTATCACGCCCCACCGCAGGGGCAGCCCGGGCCGGCGGATGCGGGCGGTGCGATAAGCTGCGCGCCATGGCCGAGGCCGGGAACCCACGCGCCGGATCCGTCTGCGTCACCGGCGGCGCCGGCTTCATCGGCTCCCATGTCGCCGAGGCCTTCCTGGCCGGCGGGCGGCAGGTGTTGGTGATCGACGACCTGTCGAGCGGCCGGCGGCAGAACCTGCCGGCGGGAGCGGAGCTGGCGGAGCTCGACATCCGCTCGCGGGAGGCGGCCGAGCGGGTGGAGCACGGCGGCTTCGACCTCCTGGTCCACCATGCCGCGCAGATGGACGTGCGGCGCTCCGTCGCCGACCCGGTCTTCGACGCCGGCGTCAACGTGCTCGGCAGCCTCAACCTGCTGGAGGCGGCCCGCCGCGGCGGCGTCCGCCAGGTGATCTTCGCCTCGACCGGCGGCGCCATCTATGGCGAGCAGGACGTCTTCCCGGCCGGCGAGGACCACCCGGCGCGGCCGGTCTCGCCCTATGGCGTCAGCAAGCTGGCGCTCGAGCGCTATCTCTACTACTACCACGTCGCCTGTGGCATGGCGGTGACCTGCCTGCGCTACGCCAATGTCTACGGCGAGCGCCAGAGCTCTCGGGGCGAGGCCGGCGTGGTGGCGATCTTCCTCGACCGCCTGCTCGCCGGACGGGCGCCGACGATCAACGGCTCCGGGATGCAGACCCGCGACTACGTGCACGTCGCGGACGTGGTGCAGGCCAATCTCGCCGCCGCCGGCCGGCCGGGATTTCACGTCTACAACGTCGGCACCGGCATCGAGACCACCGTGGTCGATCTCTACCGCGCGCTGGCGCGTGCCGCCGGCAGCGTGCTGGCGCCGGTGCACGGACCCGCCAAACCGGGCGAGCAACTGCGCTCGGTGGTCGACGGCCGCCGGATTCGCCGCGAGCTCGACCTGCCGGAGCCGCTCTCGCTCGCCGCCGGTCTCGCTCGCACGGCCGCCTGGTTCCGCGCTCGCCACCTCGCCCCGCCCGCGGGTGGAGCCGGCGAAGTGGAGGTGGCCGGTGTGACCGGGGTATTGCCGAGCAGCAGGCCGCGCAACGGCTGACCGTCGATCGTGAAGTCCACGTAGGAGATGCCGCTGAATTGCAGCGCCGTCTCGGTGAGCTGGGCGAGCATGCGCGAGTTCTCGCAGGCGTCGCCCAGCGCGAGATAGCCGGTCAGGAGCACCCTGGCCTGCGCGCCGGAGCGCTCGACGCCGACGAGCTCCAAGCGCGAGGCGTGGAGCGAGTCGAGCAGCCCGGAGGCCGGGTCGTAGGGATCGCTCATCCGCAACAGGGCCCGCAGGGCGCCTTCGAGAGCCGGCCCGGGGCGCGGCAACGTCACCTCGACCGGCACGGCGCTGTCGCCGCAGGCCACCTTCCGGCCTGAGCGGCCGCCGTCCTGGGGCGCGATCAGGAAGACGTGCACCCGCTCTGCCACCGCCGCCGGATCGGGGGCCGGCGTCGCCGCCGGCGCGGCGGCCTGTCCGGCGGTCTGGGCCGCGCCGTGGCAAGAGAGGCCCAGCAGCAGCGCCACCACGAACAGGAGCGTCGGCAGGAGACCAGGGCGCGGCGCCCTGCCGGTCATACCGCCACCGGCGCCTTGATGCCCGGGTGCGGGTCGTAGTCGAGCAGGGTGATGTCCTCGTAGCGGAAGGCGAACAGCGACCGCACCTCAGGAGCGAGCCGCAACCGGGGCAGCGGCCGGGGCTCGCGGGCGAGCTGCACCGCGGCCTGTTCGAGGTGATTGACGTAGAGGTGCGCGTCGCCCAGGGTATGGATCAGCTCGCCGGGAACAAGGCCGGCGACCTGGGCGACCATCAGGGTGAGCAGAGCGTAGGAGGCGATGTTGAACGGCACGCCCAGGAACACGTCGGCGCTGCGCTGGTAGAGCTGGCAGGAGAGCGTGCCGCCGGCGACGTAGAACTGGAACAGCACGTGACACGGCGGCAGCCGCATGCGCTCGAGCTCGCCGACGTTCCAGGCGCTGACCACGTGCCGGCGGGAATCCGGATCGCGGCGCAACCGCTCGACGAGCAGCGCCATCTGGTCGATGGCGCTCCCGTCCGGCGCCGGCCAGGAGCGCCACTGGCGGCCGTAGATCGGACCCAGGTCCCCGCGCTCGTCGGCCCATTCGTCCCAGATGGTGACGCCGCGGTCGTGGAGATAGGCGACGTTGGTGTCCCCGGCCAGGAACCAGAGCAGCTCGTGGACGATCGAGCGCAGGTGCAGGCGCTTGGTGGTCAGCAACGGGAAACCGGCCGCCAGATCGAACCGCATCTGGTGGCCGAAGATGCTGAGCGTGCCGGTTCCCGTCCGGTCCTGCTTGGGCTTGCCCTGCTCGCGAACGGTCCGCAGCAGGTCCAGGTACTGGCGCATGTGCCGCGCCGCCAGGCTAGATGAACGTCTCGATCTTGCCCTTGGCCTTGAGCGCCTTGACGTGATCCAGGAACTTGTCCCGCTGCTGCTGCTGCTTGAGGAATCCCGCGATCCGGTCCTTGACCTCGGCGAACGGCACCACGCCGGCTTCCTGATGCTCGATCAGCTGGATGATGTGGAAGCCGTACTGGCTCTCCACCACCGGCGACAGGTCGTTCGGCTGCTTGAGAGCGAACGCCGCGGTCTCGAACGGCGGCACCATCTGGCCCTTCGAGAACATCGGCAGCTCGCCGCCGTGCTGCTTCGAACCCGGGTCGTCGGAGTTGTCCGCGGCCAGCTTGGCGAAGTCGCCACCGGCCTTGAGCTTCGCCAGGAGGTCGTCGGCCTTGGCCCGCGCCTTCGCCTTGTCGGCGGCAGAGGCATCCTTGCCGACCGCGATCAGGATGTGCCGGACGTGGATGCGCTCGGGACGCTTCAGCTTGTCGGGGTTCTGGTCGTAGAAGGCCTTGACGTCCTGATCGGTCACCTTGACGTCGTTGACCACCTTGGTGTCGACCAGCTTCTGCACCATGATGGTTTCCCGCGTCTGCTTGACCAGGTCGGCCTCGGTCAGCCCCTCCTTCTTGAGCTCCTCCTGGTACTTTTCAGGCGTCATGCGGGTCTTGAGATCGCCGAGCTGCTTGTTCACCTCTTCGTCGGTGGCCTTGATGCCCGCGGCGTTGGCCTCCTCGATCAGCAACCGGTTGCCGACCAGCTGGTCGAGCACCTTGCGATAGAAGTCGGCGGTCTCGGGCATGTTCGGCACCTGGGAGTGGATCTGGTCGGCCAGCTTGATCAGGTCGTTCTTGGCGATCGGCGCGCCGTTGACCTTCGCCACCACGGCCGGGATCTTGTCCTGCGACAGCGGCTGGAGCGGCGGCGGGGCGGCCGCCGCGCCGGCAGCCGCGGTCGCCTGCGCCGGCGGCGCGCCGGCCGAGCCCGCAGGGGCGGCGGTGGCCGGGGAAGCGCTGGCGGGCGCGGCGGCCGGCGCCGGCGCTGCCTTGGCCCCCGCGGTGCCCGCCGCGTTCTGCTCGCCCTGGGAGCCGTGAGAGCATCCCAGCAGGCCGGTCAGCAGGAACACGAGCGAGAGCGAGGCGAGCTTGGGAGGGTGAGACGAGGTGGTGTTGGGCATCGGATTGGCTTCCTCGGAGAGTTGCTGTCGCCACGCGCGCCGGCCGCGGTGACCGGGGCGAAGTTGGATACGAGAGCATGGGGCCGCGGACCATCCGCCGCCTCGAAGCTCGATATCCTACTCGGAAATCGCCCGGAAGGGTTAGCCCGGCCCGGCCCGCCGGCTGGCGGCGGCCGGCGGCGGTGCCGGCGTATCGTCTATACTTCGAGGCGGATGCGCGAAGGTAGAGGAAAGGAGCAGCCATGAGCTTGCAGCGGGAAGACGCGGGGGTCGTCGGGACGGTCGAGCTCGCCGACTCGCACTACAAGCCCGCGGCGCTCGAGAGCATGGGCGAAGCGCGGCAGCGTTGGGAGGCGGCGAGGGCACGTGCGGAGGCAAAGGCGCCGGCGTGGAAGCAGGACTTCACCACCGTCTCCGGGATGGAGATCCCGCCGCTGGTGACCCCCGAGGAGGTTGCAGATCTCGATCCGCTGCGCGATCTCGGGGTGCCCGGAGAGGCGCCGTTCACCCGCGGCATCCATCCCACCGGCTACCGGGGCAAGCTCTGGACGATGCGGCAGTTCGCCGGCTTCGGCACCGCCGCCGACACCAACCAGCGGTTCAAGTACCTGCTGGCTCAAGGGCAGACCGGCCTGTCGGTGGCCTTCCACCTGCCGACCCTCTATGGCTACGACTCGGATCACAAGATGGCGACCGGCGAGGTGGGCAAGTGCGGCGTGGCGGTGGATTCGCTGGCCGACATGGAGGCGCTGTTCGACGGCATCCCGCTCGGCGAGGTGACCACCTCGATGACCGTCAACTCGACGGCGCCGGTGCTGTTCGCGATGTATCTGGCGGTGGCCGAGAAGCAGGGCGTGGACGTCGCGCGCCAGGTCTCCGGTACGCTGCAGAACGACATCCTCAAGGAATACATCGCGCAAAAGGAGTACATCTATCCGCCGCGGCCGTCGATGCGGCTGATCACCGATCAATTCGCCTTCGCCGCCCGCCACGTGCCGCGCTGGAACACCATCTCGATCTCCGGCTACCACATCCGCGAGGCGGGATCGACCGCCCTGCAGGAGCTCGCCTTCACCCTGCGCGACGGCATGGAGTACGTGCAATACGGCATCGACGCCGGCCTGCCGGTGGACGAGTTCGCTCCCCGCCTCTCCTTCTTCTTCAACAGCCACAACGATTTCTTCGAGGAGATCGCGAAGTTCCGGGCGGCGCGCCGGATCTGGGCGACGGTGATGCGCGAGCGCTACGGCGCCAGGAACCCGCGCTCGACGATGCTGCGCTTCCACACCCAGACCGCCGGCTGTTCGCTCACCGCGCAGCAACCGATCAACAACGTCGTCCGCACCACCGTGCAGGCGCTGGCCGCGGTGCTCGGCGGCACCCAGTCGCTGCACACCAACGCCCTCGACGAGACGCTGGCGCTGCCGACCGAGGCCAACGCCCGCACCGCCCTGCGCACCCAGCAGATCCTGGCGCACGAGTCGGGGGTGATCAACAGCATCGATCCGCTCGGCGGCAGCTATTTCGTCGAGGAGATGACCCGGCGCATGGTGGACGGGACCTTCGACTATTTCCGCCGCATCGACGAGCTGGGCGGCATGGTCGAGGCGATCGAAGCCGGCTTCCCGCAACGCGACATCATGGACGCCGCCTTTGCCTACCAGCGGGCGGTCGAAGAGCGCGAGAAGCTGGTCGTGGGGCTCAACGCCTTCCAGGTCGAGAACGAGCCGCCGATCGACATCCTCTATATCGCCGACGACCTGGCGGAGCGCCAGATCTCCGGCCTCGACGAGGTCAAGCGGCGGCGCGACGCCGGCGCCGTGGCGCGCACCCTGGGGGCGCTCGCCCGCGGCGCCGCCGGCGCCGACAACACCATGCCGCTCATCCTCGACTGCGTGCGCGCCTACTGCACGGTCGGCGAGATCAGCGACGCGCTGCGCGACGTCTTCGGCGCCTACGAGGAGCCGGCGGTCTTTTGAGCCCGCGACGCGCCGGAGAGCCCGTACGATGACCGGTCTCGTCGGGACCGTGCGCCAGCTGCTGCTCTACACCCTGTGGGCGGACCGCATCTGCCTCAAGGCGCTCGAAGCGGTGGACGCCGAGGATCTGGCGCGCCCCACCGGCAGCAGCTTCGGCTCGCTGCTCGCGACGCTGGCCCACATCCTCGTCGCTCAGCGCCTCTGGCTGGCGCGCTTCGAGGGCAAGACCCTCGAGCGGCTGCCGGAAGTGGCGGACTTCCCCGACTGGGAGCGGCTGACGGCGGCTTGGAGCGAGACCTCGGCGGAGCTCGGTTTCTTCCTGGCAGCGCTCACCGCCGACCAGGCGAGCGCCGAGCTGACCTGGACCAGCACCGAAGGCGTCACCTACCGGCGGCCGCTCTGGCAACCCGTGTTGCACCTGGTCAACCACAGCACCTACCACCGCGGCCAGGTGGTGTCGCAGCTGCGCCAGCTCGGCTACCAGGCGCCTTCGACCGACCTGATCTATTTCCTGATCGACCAGGCGGCGCCGGGCCGCGATGACCCCATCTGCTAGAATCGCGCGCGCCATGCCGCCGCCGTCCACGAGTCACCGGCCGTTCCGCATCCTGATCGCCAAACCGGGCTTGGATGGGCACGACCGGGGAGCCAAGGTGGTGGCCCGCGCGCTCCGCGACGCCGGTTACGAGGTGATCTATACCGGCTTGCGGCAGACGCCGGAGCAGATCGCGGCCGCGGCGGTGCAGGAGGACGTGGACGCCGTGGGCCTGTCGATCCTGTCCGGCGCCCACAACAGCCTGCTGCCGGAGATCACCCGGCTGTTGCGCGAGCAGGGCGCGGGCGACATCCTGGTGTTCGCCGGCGGCATCATCCCCGATCAGGATCTGGAAGGCTTGAAGCGCGCCGGCATCGACGCGGTCTTCCTCCCCGGGACCTCGACCAAGGACATCATCCAGTACCTGCGGGGCCGCCTGTCGGCCGCGTGACCCCCGCGGCGGGGCGGCGGACCGGGGCTGGACGCGGCCTGCGACGAACCCCTGGGCGGTGGCGGTAAACCTCGATTTGAGAACGGTTTGACGGTTGCACCGCGGGATGCTACGGTATTTCGAGATCGGGATCGGAGGAGTCCATGAGTAGACGCATCCTGCTGGCTGACGACAGCGTCACCATCCAGAAGGTGATCGAGCTTACCTTCATGGACGACGACTACGAGGTCCGGGCGGTCGGCAACGGCGACGAGGCGATCGCGATGCTGAGCGCCTTGCAGGTGGATTTCGTGATCGCCGACGTCCATATGCCCGGAGCCAGCGGCTACGAGGTCTGCCGGCGCTCGAAGCAGCTGCGGCCGGAGGTGCCGGTGCTGTTGCTGGTGGGCACCTTCGAGCCCTTCGACGAGGCCCAGGCCCGCGAATGCGGCGCCGAATCCTTTCTGAAGAAGCCTTTCGATTCCCAGGAGCTCCTCGGGCGCGTGCACGACCTGCTGGGTGGCACGGCCGGCGCCGCCGCTTCGTCGGCAGCCGCCCAACCGGCAGCGGTCCCTGCGGCCCCTCCAGGACACCCGGCGGTCACCGCGGCGCCCGGCGGCGACGACGCGCTGCCGCTGCCGGCGCCGGCGGCATCGCCAGGCGGCGCCCAGGGTGCCGGACAGGCATCGGCCGTCCCGTCCCCGCCCCTCCCTCCGACGTCAGCGGCGGGCGCCGCCGGCGCGCCGGCCGGCGTGCGCGGGACCGGCGTCATCGAGGCCGCCGCCAGCTGGCAGGAGTTCGAGCTCGAGGCCGAGCCCGAATTCATCCCGGATCCCTGGAACCGGGACCTGCCACCGCCGTCGGCTGCCGCCACCGCGGCAGCCCCGCCGGCAGCGCGGCCGGATGCGCACCCGTTCGCGCTCGGCGATCTGGAGGAGCAGGAAGCCGCCGAGATGCCGGCCGCGCCATCGCTCGCGGGTCTGGCGCCGGCGAGCCCGGCGGGCGAGGGAACGCCGGCGGCCCCGGAGCGGTCGACCGCCGCCGGCACGGCGTCCGGAGCTGCCGCGACCGCGGAGACGATCGCGGCCCCCGTCCCCCTCGGCTTCGAGCCGGCGCTCGGCCAGCCGTTCACCCTCGGCGAGCCGCTCGACGACCATGCCTTCCTGCTCGACGACTCCGATGAGGAAAGGTCGGAAAGGTCGGAAAGGTCGGAAAGGTCGGAAAGGCCGCATGACGCGGTCCCGCCGCCCGCCGCGGAGACGCCAGGCTGGCACGTGGCCCCTGGCTCCGTTGCGACCCTCGACTCCCTCGGCACCCTGGCCGCCGTCGGTACCCTCGGAGCCGTCGGCTCCGACGCCCTGCGCGCCACGCACGCCGAGCCGGTGTCGCCCTTCCCGGCCCAGCCGCCCAATCCGGCGCAGATTCAGCCCGATCGCATCGAGGTGGCCCCGGCTCACGCCGCCGCCGGTGGCACGAGCGCCGCGGGATCGGAGGCGCCGCCTCCGACCCCTCCGGACGCCGCGCCCTCGCCGGCGGGTACCTCCGCCCTGGGCGACGGCGACATCGACCGCATCGCGCGCCGGGTGGTGGAGCTGCTCGGCGACAAGGTGGTGCGCGACGTCGCATGGGAAGTCATCCCGGATCTCGCCGAGGTCGTGATCAAGGACCGCCTGCGGGAGCTCGAGAGCCAGCTCGACTGACTTGCCCGGCCGGCTCCTCCTCGGTGCCGGCGGTGCTGGCCGCCGCGGCGGGAGCGGCGCGCCATCTCCAGCCATGAACGATCGAGAACGAGACGCGGCGGGCAGCGGCGAAGCGCTCGACAAGCGCTTCGATCCGCGGACCTACGAGCGCGCCTGGCAGCGGCGCTGGTCCGAGAGCGGCATCTTCCGCGCCGCAGCCCCCTCCACCCGCCGATCGTTCTGCATCATGATCCCGCCGCCCAACGTGACCGGCAAGCTCCACCTCGGCCACGCGCTACAGACGGCAACGCAGGATCTGCTCACCCGCTGGCGCCGAATGAGCGGCGACAACCCCTTGTATCTGCCGGGGACCGATCACGCGGGCATCTCGACTCAGCTGATGGTCGAGCGCCAGCTGGCCACCGAGGGCACCGACCGGCGCACCCTGGGGCGCGAGCGCTTCCTGGAACGGATGTGGGCCTGGAAGAACCAGTACCACACCAACATCCGCGAGCAGCTCGAGCAGCTGGGCGCGAGCTGCGATTGGAGCCGCGAGCGCTTCACCCTCGACGCCGGCATGTCGGCGGCGGTGCGCGAGGCGTTCGTGCGCCTGCACGGCGAGGGGCTGATCCAGCGCGGCGAGTACCTGGTCAACTGGTCGCCGGTCCTGGGCACCGCCATCTCCGACCTCGAGGTCGAGATGAAGGCCGTTGCAGGGAAGCTCTACCACGTGGCCTACCCGCTCGCGGACGACGGCGGCGGCGGCGAGGTGGTGGTGGCCACCACTCGGCCGGAGACCATGCTCGGCGACACCGGCATCGCCTTCCACCCCGAGGACGAGCGCTACCGCCACCTCCTCGGCCAGGCGGCGGTGCTGCCGCTGGTCGGCCGCCGCCTGCCGTTCGTCGCCGATGCGGCGGTCGAGCGCGACTTCGGCACCGGGCTGGTGAAGCTGACCCCTTTCCACGATCCCCACGACTTCGAGATGGCGCGCCGGCACGGCCTGCCGGGGGTCACGGTCATCGACCCGCAGGGGCGGATGACGGCCGAGGCCGGCCCCGACTTCGCCGGCCTCGACCGCTTCGCGGCGCGCGCCAGGGTGGTCGAGCGGCTGCGGGCGGCCGGGCTGCTGCGCAAGGTCGAGGACCACCTCCACAACGTCGGCCACTCGCAGCGCAGCGGCGAGCCGATCGAGCCGCTGGTCTCGACGCAGTGGTTCTGCGACATGTCGGCGATGGCGGCGCGGGCGCTGGCGGCGCAGCGCGAGGGGCGGCTGCGGCTGATCCCCGACAGCTGGGAGAAGACCTGGGAGCACTGGCTCGAGACCATCAAGCCCTGGTGCATCTCGCGTCAGCTGTGGTGGGGCCATCAGATCCCGGCCTGGTATACCGACGACGGGCGCTGCTTCGTAGCGCGAAGCGTCGAGGAGGCGGCCGTCGCGGCCGGCACCGACCGGCTGACCCAGGACCCGGACGTGCTGGACACCTGGTTCTCCTCGGGGCTCTGGCCGTTCTCGACCCTGGGCTGGCCGCAGGCGACGGTCGACCTCGCGACCTTCTACCCGACCACCGCGCTGATCACCGGGCACGACATCCTGTTCTTCTGGGTGGCGCGGATGGTGATGATGGGCTTGCACTTCACCGGCGAGCTGCCGTTCGCGGACGTCCATCTCACCGGTCTGGTGCGCGACGCCGAGGGGGTCAAGATGTCGAAGACCCGCGGCAACGTGATCGATCCGATCGAGCTGGTCGAGGAGTACGGCGCCGACGCGCTGCGCTTCACCCTGGCCGCGCTGGACAGCCCGGGGCGCGACATCCCGCTCAACCCGGAGCAGATCGCCGGCTACCGCGCCTTCGGCAACAAGATCTGGAACGCCGCGCGCTTCGCGCTCGGCCGGCTGGACGCGGCCGGCACCGCACGCGTGCAGCCCGACCTCGATCCCGCCGGATTGGCGGCGCCGGAGCGCTGGATCCTGTCGCGGTTGTCGCGGCTGGCGGCGGAGATCGACGAACGGCTCGCCAACTTTCGTTTCGACGAGGCTTGCAACCGCCTCTACCATTTCATCTGGGGCGATCTCTGCGATTGGTACATCGAGCTCGCCAAGCCCGCGCTCTCCGGCGAGGCGCCCCGGCCGCGCGCCGCCGAGGTGCTGCTGACGGTGCTCGACCGCAGCCTGCGCCTGCTGCATCCGGTGATGCCCTTCCTGACCGAGGAGGTCTGGCAGCGGCTGCCGGGGCACGAGGCGATCCACCCCGAGACCATCTGCCTGGCGCCCTATCCGGTGCGGGTGGAGCGCTGGGAGAGCGCCGAGGTGGAGGCGGAGATGGACGTGTTGATGCAGGTGGTGACGCGGGTGCGCGGCCTGCGCGCCGAGATGGGGCTGGCGCCGAAGGCGCGGCCGGTGCTGCACCTGGGAGCGACGGCGGCGGGTGTGGATGCCGCCCGGCCATCGCTGGCCTTCTTGCGCGAGCATGAGCCGCTGGTCCGTTTCCTGTGCCGCGCCGAGCAGGTAGACTTCGCGCCGGCGCCGGCGGGTAGCGCGCGCGACCTGGTCGCGGGCATCGACCTGGCGCTGGCGGTCGCACGCCCGGATGGCGGGCGCGGCGCCGGCGGTCCGGCATCCCCGGCCGGCGAGGTCGGCGGGCCGACGGCGGAACGCGAGCGCCAGGCGCGCGAGCTCGAGCGGCTCGCGGGCGAGATCGAGCGTGCCGAGCTGCGGCTGGCCAACGGCGATTTCCTGGGCAAGGCGCCGGCGGCAGTGGTGGAGGGCGTCCGCACCCGGCTGGTGGAGCTGCGCGAGCGGCAGGAGCGGCTCCGTGCCGGGCTGGGCGGTGCCTAGACTGGACACCAGGGGACGCTGCCAGATCGAAAGCACCGGAAGCAAATGGATTTCGAGCGCTATGTCGCGGAGATCGAGCGGGGACGCACCCGTGCCGGCGTCGCTCCGGAGCTGGGGCGCGACAACCTGGTGGTGCTCGCCCGCACCGTCTCCACCAACCTGCTGGCCCGCGTCGTCGTCGGGGAATTCGAGAGCGAGGGGCTGGATCTCGGCCCGATGCTGGTGCTGGCGCTCGAGCAGAGCGGTGGCCGCGGGCGGCACGGCAGGAGCTGGTCGAGCCCGCGCGGCCGCGGCGTCTACGCCACCCTGGCGCAGCCCTTTCCGAAGCCGGAGCTGCTGCCGGCGCTGCCGCTGCTGGCAGGCGTCGGGCTCTGCCGGGCGCTGGCGGCGCATCTGCCCCATGGCTGCCGGCTCAAATGGCCGAACGACCTGCTGGTGCCGCCGCTCGGGGAGCAGGCCTCCGGCGCCGGCCAGGGCGCGGGTGCGCCGGCGACCGCCGCCGGCCCAGCCGGCCGCGGCGACCCCGGCAGGCACCTCGGCCGCAAGATCGGCGGCATCCTGATCGAAGCCATGGTGCATCCCGGCGACGGTTGCGTGGCGCTGATCGGCTTCGGCGTCAACCATGGCCAGCGCCAGGAGGAGCTCCCCGACGGCGCCACCTCCCTGCTGCTCGAATCCGGCGGGCACCTTGGCGGCGGCATGGGGGTCGGCCTGGCGGAGCTGACCTGGGACCTGGTCGGGGGCCTCGAGCGGGAGCTGGCACACGCCGGCGACCTGCCCTACGCGGTCGCCGCCTACCGCGAGCTGGTCGCGCACCGGCCCGGCGACCGCCTGCTGTGCCGTGTCGGCGAGCGCCGGGTGGCGGGGACTTTCGCCGGCATCGACGACGCCGGCCGGTTGCGGCTGCGCTTTCCGCAGACGGTGGGGGATGGCAGTCCGGCGGCGGAGGCAGGCGGTCCGGCGGCGGGAGACAGCGATCCGGCGGCCGGCGAGCCGGACGGCGAGCTGCTGCTGTCGGCCGGCGAGGTGATCGCCGGATGAGCGCCGAGCGCACTCCGGGCCGCGGCGCAAGTGGCGGGCGACCCCGCCGGGAAGGACCGCCCGGGAGCGGCGGGGCGGCGGCCCTGCGGGGGGGCCCTGCCGGCCAGGCCAGCGAGGAGCTGCTGGTCGTGGTCGACGTCGGCAACACCAACACGGTTTTCGGCGTCTACCGCGGCGACCGGCTGCTCGAAAGCTTCCGGCTGTCGACCGACACCGAGCGCACCGGCGACGAGTACGGCTCGCTGCTGCTGCCGCTGTTCTCGCGCCACGGCATCGATCCGCTGGCCGCCGACGCGGTGGTGATCTCGTCGGTGGTGCCGCCGCTGCACCTCACCCTCGACCATCTGGCGCAGCGCTACTTCGGCCGGCGGCCGCTGTTCATCGAGCCGGGCGTGCGCACCGGCATGCCGATCCGCTACGACAACCCGCAGGAGGTCGGCGCCGACCGCGTGGTCAACTCGGTGGCGGCGCGGGAGCGCTATGGCGCGCCGGTGATCGTGGTCGACTTCGGCACCGCCACCACCTTCGACGTGGTCAACGCCGCCGGCGAGTACGTCGGCGGCATCATCGCACCGGGCATCAGCATCTCGGCGGAGGCGCTTTTTTCCCACGCTTCGCGTCTAATCAGAGTGGATGTCCGCAAGCCCGACGAGCTGGTGGGCAAGAACACCGCCGGGGCCATCCAGGCCGGCATCTACTACGGCTACATCGGCCTGGTGGACGGCATCCTCGAGCGTCTGCTGGCCGAGATCCCGGGGGTCAGGATGGTGGTCGCCACCGGCGGCCAGGCCGACCTGATCGCCGGCGGCTCGAAGCACATCCGCGACGTCGATCCGCTGCTGACCCTGCGCGGTCTCAAGCTGATCTACGAGCGCAACCGGGGCTGAAGCCGCCGCGCGCCTCGGGGACCCGCCGGCATCATCATCGCTGCCGCGCGGTCGCGGCGGCTGCTTCGCGGTCGCGGCGGCGACCCGCCGCGCGGCGCGAGAGCAGGGCGCTAGAGCAGGGGGTTTGCGGGTTGTCCGATCACGGCAGCGACGGGCTCGACGACCATGCCTACTTCCTGGCCATCGAGGACCATTTCGTGCGTCTCCGCGGTGCGCCGCTGCTGCTGTCGCCGGCCGACTGGCAGGCGGCACGGCGCTGGCACCGCCAGGGCATCCCGATCGAGTTGGTGCGGCGAGCCATCGAGGAGGTCTTCGCGCGGCGCCGCGAGCGCGGCGCCAAGGGGAGGATCTCGAGCCTGCGCTACTGCGCGCCGGCGGTCGAGGCGGCGTGGGTCGAGCACTCCGAGCTGGCCGCACCCGGCGGCCGGGTCGCACCCGAGGTCTTCGACGCCGCGGCCCGCCTGAGCGCCCTGGCGGCGGCACTGCCGGCGGACCTGGCGGGCGCGGCGGCGCTGCGGGCCGAGCTGGCCACGCTGGCCGCGGAAGGCGGCTCCGGTCTCGACCCGCAAGGGGTCGAGGAGCGCCTGGCCGAGATCGACCGGCAGGTGCTCGAAGCGGCGCTGGCGGGGCTCGCCGCCGCGGAGCGCGAGGCGCTCGACGCCGCGGTGGAGAAGGCCCTTGGCGCCATCTCCGGACGCCTGGCGGCGGCGGAGATCGAGCTCGCGCGGGGGCGGCTGGCGCGGCAGGTGCTGCGCGAGCGTCTGGGGCTGCCGATCCTGTCGCTGTTCTCGCCCGAGGCCATGGTGGAGCCATGAGCGCCGGGCCGGGCGCCGGAGCGGCGGCGGCGATCGTCGCCGTGGTCGGCGCCACCGCCACCGGCAAGAGCGCGCTCGGCCTGGCGCTTGCCGAGCGGCTCCCGGGCGGCGGCGAGATCGTCAACGCCGATGCGTTGCAGGTCTATCGCGGCTTCGACCTCGGCACCGCCAAGCCGAGCGCGGCCGAGCGCCTCAGGGTGCGGCATCATCTGCTCGACGTCCTGGAGCCGCACGAGCGCTGGTCGGCGGGCGAGTTCGCCCGCCGCGCGCACCAGGCGATCGCCGCCATCCGCGAGCGCGGGCGCCATCCCATCGTGGTCGGGGGGAGCGGCCTCTACCTGCGGGCGCTGCTCTCCGGCATCAGCCCGATCCCCGTCGCCGATCCGCGGGTGCGGGAGCGCCTGCGGCGCCGCGCCGACGAGGAAGGGTTGGCCGCGCTTGCCGCCGAGCTGGCCCGGGTGGATCCCGAGACGGCGGCGCGGCTGGCGCCGGGTGATCGCCAGAGAGTGCTGCGGGCGCTCGAGGTGGCGCTGGTGTCGGGGCGTCCGCTCTCGGCCTGGATCGCGCGACAACCCTTTGGGACTCAGAGCATTGCAGCGATCCGTGTCGGATTGACGCTGCCTCGGACCATCCTATACGATCGCATCGCGGGGCGGGTGGCTCGCATGGTGGCAAGCGGTTGGATCGAAGAGGTCCGGGGGTTGATCGGGCGTGGGCTGGACCCTGACCTGCCAGCGTTTCAGGCCATCGGGTATCGGCAGTTGGTCCACCACCTGCGCGGCGAGTGGTCGTTCGATCAGGCCGTCGAGGAGACGGTGCGGGCGACCCGGCGGTTCGCCAAGCGGCAGGAGACCTGGTTCCGCAAGGAGCCCGATGTGACCTGGTTCTCATCCGAGGATCTGGAATGCCGGATACCACCGGTCCTGGAACACGTTCAGCGCGCCCTTGGGGAGAGTCAAGGATGACCAAGCACAACATCAATATCCAGGACGGATACCTGTTCCAGAGCCTGAAGGAAGGGCAGATCATGTTCCTCGAGCTGGTGACCGGCAGTCATCTGCTGGGACGCCTGAAGCGTTTCGATCGGTTCGCCGTGGTGCTCGAGAGCGACGGCAAGGAGATCCTGATCTACAAGCACGCGATCGCCACCATCGCCCTGGCGCCCGCATCACCTTCGGCTTAGGCACGGGGGACGCCGCACCATCGCCACGCAGATCTCCCGCCGGGCCGCCTGGCGCGCCGCCGCCTGGGCACTGCTGCCGCTGCTGGCTGCCGCCTGCGCCGAGAACCGCCCGCCGGCGCGCCCACCCGCGGCGCCCGAGAGCGTCGCCGCCGCCACCATCCGGCGCGAGCGCGCCTACCTGCTGAACCCGCTCGAGGGTCTGGCACATACCATCGACCCCACCCGTCGCGAACAGATCACGCACGCATTCGACGGCCTGGTGGCGACCGGCAGCGTCGCCCTGGCGCGCCAGGCGGCGTCCGAGCTCCTGGCGGTCGAGCCGACGCTCGCCCCGGCGCAGGTGCTGGCCGCCCAGGTCGACTTTGCCGAGGGCAACGACCAGGCGGTGGTGGTGCGTCTGGTCGCGGTCGGCGACGCGCAGCCCAACTACACCGCCAGCCAGCTGGTGCTCGGCCGCGCCGCCGAGCTCGCCGGCGACGTGCCCCTCGCCTATGCCGCCTACCGTGCCATTGCCACCCGCAGCGGCAAGGCGTTCGAGCGCACCGGCGACCTGCATGCGCGTGCCCTGCGGATCGTCGGCGACCGTTTGCAGGAGGCGCTCCGCGGCGGCCGACCGGACCGGTTGCAGGAAGCCGACCGCGACCTTGCCCTGCTCAAGTCCTGGGGACCCGGCGAGCTGCCGACTCTGGAGGGGGCGCGGGCGCTGGCGGTTGCCCGGGGCGACGCCAGGGCGGAGCTCGAGGCGGTCAAAGGGCTGTCGGCGCGGCGGTCCGACGATCTCGCCCTGCTCGAGCGCCGGGCCGATCTGGAGATCGAGGTGGGCGATCCCGGCGTCGGCCTGAAGCTGATCCAGGACCTCGCCGATCGCCACCCCGGCGACCCCGGGCTGCAGGAGAAGGTGCGGGTGGCCAAGTTCCGCTGGCGCCTGTCGCTGCTGCCTGCCGACGTGCGCGACATGGCGGCAAAGCCGGAGCTCAACCGCGCCGACCTGTCGGTGCTGCTGTACTGGCTGGTGCCCGAGGTGCGCTACGCCAAGCCGGTGGCCGGGCGGATCGCCACCGACATCCTCGAGCATCCGCATCGCGAGGAGATCGCGCACGTGGTCAACCTCGGCCTGATGGACGTCGATGCCAACCTGCATCGCTTCTCGCCGGAGGCGACGGTGCGGCGGGGCGTCGCGTTGCGCAGCCTCGTCCGGCTGCTGAGCGGCTTCGGCAAGCAGATCGCCTGCGTCGAGGCGGCCGGCGGCGCCGCGGCCGCTCCCTGTGGCCTGGCGGCGGGGTGCGGCCTGGTGGAGGGCGATGACGCCTGCCAGGCGGGGGACCCGCTGTCGGGGCCCGACGCCGTCGAATGGATCCGGCGCAGCCTGGTGCTCCTGGGCGGCGCCTGAGGCGATGAGCTTCACCATCCCCAACCTGCTGTCGCTGCTGCGCATGGCGCTGGTGCCGCCGTTCATCATCGCGCTGATCAATGGCCAGGCGAAGCGGGCGCTGCTGATCGTGGTGCTGGCGGGGATCTCCGACGCCCTGGACGGCTTCATCGCCCGCTTCTTTCACCAGCAGTCGTTGCTCGGCTCCTACCTCGATCCGCTGGCCGACAAGCTGCTGGTCACCGCGGCCTACATCATCCTGGCGCTCCCCGCCCTGCGCCACGGCGGCGCCTTCCTGATCCCCGCCTGGGTCACCGTGGTGGTGATCGCCCGTGACGTGCTGCTGGTGGTGGTGGCGCTGGTGCTCTACCTGGCGGCCAACGTGCGCAGCTTTCCGCCGTCGCTGCTCAGCAAGATCACCACGGTTTTCCAATTCGGTGCCGTGGTGGTGGTGCTCTCGACCGGCGTCTGGCCGGAGCTCGACGTCGCGGCCCTGGTGCTGGTGCACGTGGTGGCGATCCTCACGATAGCCTCCGGCCTGCTCTACGTCTGGCGCGCCAACCGCCTCTTCGACCGCCATCCGCCCCACCAGCCGCCTACGAAGCCGGCGGCAGCCGGCTGACGCTTGACAGACAGATCGCGAACGGCCTAAGTTCAAATCGATGTTATGAAAAAAAGCAGAAACGTAGACATGGGTAGGAAAGCGGCAGCGGCAGCGACGACTTCCACAGCAGGGAGGATCCATGAAAAAGCAGCGTAGCCCCAAGCTCACCTTGACGCGCGAGACGCTCTCGGCGCTCGATCGGAACGACCCGCTGGTCCGCGCCCACGGCGCCGCGCTGACGATCAACTCGCCGACATGTCTGCCCTCGTGCAACGGCCGGCTGACCTGTCACGTCGTGTCGATCTGCGCGTCCTGCCCGGGTTGAGGCCAGCACCTCGCGCGCGCCCCTGAGAGTCGGGCTCGAGCGCCCGTGCCGCGGCGAACTCGTTGACGGATCTAAGGTTGAAACTTAGAATAGGCGGGTGTACGTCCATCGAGCGCTTGCCTCGACGCTCGCGACGGCCCTCGCGCAGTTCCCATCCGTTCTCGTCACGGGGCCACGACAGTCGGGCAAGCCGCCTACGTCATCCGCCTGCTGCCCCCCTATTTCGAGAACTTCGGCAAGCGCATCGTCAAGTCTCCCAAGCTCTACTTTCTCGACTCGGCCCTGGTCGCCGCCCTGACCCGTCAGCCCGGAGCTGAGGCCGCCCTGGCCGGCGCGATGGGAGGCGCGCTCTTCGAGGGTCTCGTGGTCAGCGAGGCCTTCAAGGTCTTCGCCATCGAAGGCAGGCGGCCAGACCTGTTCTTCTGGCGGTCGCACGGCGGCCTCGAAGTGGACCTGGTGCTCCTGACCGCGGCGCGCCTGGTGCCTATCGAGATCAAGCTCACCGCCACCCCGACGCTCAAGCACGCCGAGGTCCTCGGCAGGTTCAAGCAGCTCGCAGGAAGCAAGGCGGCCGGCCCCGGGGTGCTGGTGTGCAACATCCCCGAGCCGGTCAAGCTTCCGGGCGACAACCTGGCGCTCCCCTGGCGCCAGTTCCCGGAGTGGCTCAGGCGCCAGGTCGACCAGACGAGGTAAACGGTCCCGGGCGGTCCGGCGCCGCCCCTCGAGTCACGCGCGGCGGCAAGATCGCTCCCCGAGAGGCCGGGCCGGTCTGGTAGCATTGGGGGAGACCCGAGCGCGATGGCAGACTTCGTTCACCTCCACCTCCACAGCCAGTTCAGCCTGCTGGACGGCGCCAACCGTCTGGACGAGGTCATCGGGGCGGCGGCCGCGGCCGGCATGCCGGCGATGGCGCTTACCGACCACGGCAACATGTTCGGGGCGATCCAGTTCTACAACCTGGCGCGCAAGGCGGGGATCAAGCCGCTGCTGGGGATCGAGGCCTACGTCGCCCAGGGCAGCCGGTTCGACCGCACCCCCGGCAGAGGGAGCAGCAATCACCTGGTGCTGCTGGCCGAGAACGAGACCGGCTACCGCAACCTCATCAAGCTCACCTCCAAGGCCTATCTCGAAGGGTTCTACTACAAGCCGCGGGTCGACAAGGAGCTGCTGCGCCAGCACAGCGAGGGCATCATCGCGCTGTCGGCCTGCCTCAAGGGAGAGATCAACGAACGCATCGTCGGCCGCCAGGAGAAGGAAGCCGAGGCGACCGCGCGCGAGTTTGACGAGATTTTCGGCCGCGGCAACTTCTTCCTCGAGATGCAGGACCATGGCATCGCCGAGCAGCGCCTGGCCAACGAGGTGCTGCGCCGCATCGCCGCGCGCACCGGCCAGCCGATGGTGGTCACCAACGACTGCCACTACCTCCGCCAGGACGACGCCTTCGCCCACGACGTGCTGCTGTGCATCGGCACCCAGCGCAACCTCGCCGACACCGACCGGCTGCGCTACGCCTCGGAGGAGTTCTTCCTCAAGTCGGCCGACCAGATGCACCGCCTCTTCCCGGACGACCACGCGGCGCTCGACAACACCCTGGCCATCGCCGAGCGCTGCAACGTCGTCATCCCCACCGGCACCTTCCACCTGCCCGAGTTCCCGGTGCCGCCGGGCTACACGCCGCAGTCCTACTTCGCCGAGGTGGCGCGGGCGGGCCTCGAGGAGCGCCTGACCGAGATCCGCCGCCGGCGCGCCCAGGGGCTGGTCAAGTCGGCCGACGAGCGCTATCGCGAGCGCCTCGAGTTCGAGATCCAGGTCATCGAGCGGATGGCCTTCGCCGGCTACTTCCTGGTGGTCTGGGACTTCATCCGCTACGCCCGCGAACAGGGCATCCCGGTGGGTCCGGGGCGCGGCTCGGCGGCGGGGTCGGTGGTCTCCTACGCGCTGCGCATCACCGACATCGATCCGCTGCAATACGACCTGCTCTTCGAGCGCTTCCTGAACCCCGAGCGCATCAGCATGCCGGACATCGACATCGATTTCTGCATGCGCCGGCGCGGCGAGGTCATCCACTACGTCAGCGAGAAGTACGGGCGCGACCGGGTGGCCCAGATCATCACCTTCGGGACGCTGGCCGCCAAGGCGCTGATCCGCGACGTCGGCCGGGTCATGGGGATCCCCTACGCCAAGTGCGACCGCATCGCCAAGCTGGTGCCCGACATGACCAAGTCGCTGGCCGAGGCGGCACGCGAGGTCGACGCCCTTGCCTCCGAAGTGGCGAGCGATCCCGAGGTCAAGACCATCGTCGACGTCGGCAGCCGGCTCGAGGGCCTCACCCGCCACGCCTCGGTGCACGCCGCCGGGGTGGTGATCACGCCGCGGCCGCTCGACGAGTTGGTGCCGCTCTACAAGACCACCCGCGGCGACGACGAGCAGATCATGACCCAGTGGGACATGAACGTCGTCGAGAGCCTCGGCCTGCTCAAGATGGATTTCCTCGGGCTGCGCACGCTGACGGTGATCGACGACGCGGTCAAGATCCTGCGCCATCAGGGCGTGGCGATCGACCTCGACGAGGTGCCGCTCGACGACCCCGAGGTCTACCGGCTGTTCTGCGAGGGGCGCACCAGCGGCATCTTCCAGTTCGAGTCTCGCGGCATGACCGATCTGCTGCGCCGCGCCCGGCCGTCCAAGTTCGAGGACCTGGCGGCGTTCAACGCCCTCTACCGGCCGGGGGCGCTGTCGGTGGGCATGGTCGAGGAATACATCCAGCGCAAGCTCGGCAAGAAGCGAGTCAAGTACCTGCTGCCCGAGATCAAGGACATCCTGGAGGAGACCTACGGCGTCATCACCTACCAGGAGCAGGTGATGCTGATCGCGGTGGCGGTGGCCGGCTTCACCATGGCCGAGGCCGACGTGCTGCGCAAGGCGATGGGCAAGAAGAAGGCCGAGGTGATGGCGCAGCAGGAGGAGAAGTTCATCCGCGGCGCGGTGGCGCGCCGGGTGCCGCAGGAGACGGCGCAGACGCTGTGGGACCAGATCGAGCCCTTTGCCGGCTATGGCTTCAACAAGAGCCACAGCGTCGCCTACGCCATGCTGGCCTACAAGACCGCCTACCTCAAGGCGCACCACCCGGTCGCGTTCATGGCCGCGATGCTCAACTCCGAGCTGTCGTCGTCGGACGCCATCGCCAAGTACCTCGCCGAGTGCCGCGCCAACATGGGTATCCAGATGCTGGCGCCCGATATCAACGAGAGCGACTATTTCTTCACCGTCGCGAGCGCCCCCGCCGGCCCGGCCGGCGCCCAGGCGATCCGCTTCGGTCTCGGCGCGGTCAAGGGAGTGGGGGAGGGCGCGATCGAGTCGGTGCTGACGGCGCGCCGGCGGGTGGGCCGCTTCCGCAGCCTGGCTCACCTGGTGAGCGAGATCGACCTGCGCCTCGCCAATCACAAGGTCCTCGAGTGCCTGATCAAGGCGGGCGCCTTCGACAGCCTCGGAGTGCATCGCGGGGCGCTCGCCGCGGTGCTCGACGACGTGCTCGAGTTCGGCCAGCGCAAGCGGCGCGAGCGCGAGGAGGGGCAGGGGAACCTGTTCGGGCTGATGGCCTCCCCGGCGGCGCCGGCGACGCTGGCGGGGCTGGCGGCGCTGGCGGGGGTTGCCGCGACGGCGCCGGCGATGGCCGGCGCCGGCGGCTTCGAGCGCGAGCCTTGGCCCGACCCGGCGACGCCGGCGTGGAGCGAGCGCGAGCGGCTGCGCTACGAGAAAGAGGCGCTCGGCCTCTACCTGACGGGCAACCCGCTGTCGGAGCACCAGGAGGCGCTGTCACGGCTCACCACCCACACCATCACCGAGCTCAAGGAAGGGGCCGAGGGCACGGTGACGGTGGGCGGCGTGGTGAGCGGCTTGACGCGGGTCAAGATCAAGAGCGGACCCAATGCCGGCCGCTTCATGGGGCGCTTCGTGCTCGAGGACCTCGAGGGCAGCCTGCCGGTCACCCTGTTCGCCAACCAGCTGCAGCAGTTCGGCGGCGTCGTCGCCGACGAGGCCGTGGTGCTGGTCAAGGGCCAGCTGCGCGACCGCGGCGGGCGTCCGGGCCAGGGCGGCCAGGGCGCGCCGGCAGGGGCCGGCGGCGCCGGCGGAGAGGTCGAGCTGACGGTCGAGGAGATCGTGCCGCTCGAGCGCGCCGGCGCGATGGCGCTGGCCGGGATCGACCTCCTGGTCGCCCCCGACCTGCCGGCTCCCGACCTGCGGCGGCTGCGCGACCTGCTCTTCGAGCACCCCGGCAACGTGCCGGTCACCTTGCAGGTGCGGTTCCCCGAGCGCACGGTGCGGATCACCGCCAATCACAACTGCAAGATCGACTTCGGCCCCCGCCTCGCCGCCGCCATCGAAGCGATCCTCGGTCCAGGCAGCATCCGCGAGCGGCCCGAGCGGGCGGCCTGAGCGAACCCCATGGGGTTGCGAGCGGCCATTGCGGTGCACCTGCGGCCGGAGCTGGCATCGCGGGTGGCGGTGGTGGCACGTCTGGCGGCGGCGATGGGCGTCGAGGCCTACCTCGTGGGCGGCACGGTGCGCGACCTCCTGCTGGGACGCGACGGCCCGGACCTCGACTTCGTGACCGTGGGCGACGGTCTCGCCCTGGCAACGGCGATTCATCGAGAGCTGGGTGGCCGCCTGCAACGCCATTCCGCATTCATGACCGCGGACGTCGTCGACGCCGACGGCGTCCATCTGGACGTTGCCACGGCCCGGCAGGAGTCCTATGCGGCAGTCGCCGCGCTGCCCGCGGTGCGGCCGGCGGCGGCGCTCGAGGACGACCTGCGGCGGCGCGACTTCACGGTCAACGCGATGGCGTTGCGGCTGGTGGCGCCGGGCGATGCCGGCGGCAACGCGGAGCGGCCGGAGGCGCTCGATCTCGGCAGCCTGAGCGCTCGCGGCAGCGGCGCCATCGATCCGCATGGCGGCCGGCGCGACCTCGCCGCGGGTCTGTTGCGGGTGCTGCACGAGCGGTCCTTCTTCGACGATCCGACCCGCGTGCTGCGCGGGGCGCGATTCGAAGCGCGACTCGGCTTCCGCCTGACGCCGGAGAGCGAGGCGCAGGCCCGGCAGGCGGTGGCGGCCGGCGCGTTCGCGCGGCTGACCGGAAGCCGGCTGCGGCACGAGCTCGAGCTGCTGCTCGGCGCCGAGCCCGTGCCGGCGGCGGCGCTGGCCGGGCTCGAGCGGCTGCAGGATCTCGGCGTGCTCGCCGCGGTGCATCCCCGGCTGGCGCTCGACGACGCGGCGCGGCAGCGGCTGCGGACGGTGGCGGCGGAGCATGCCTGGTACCTTGCGGCTGGACCTGGTGTGGCTGGCGGCGCCGGCATGGCGCCGGCGGCCGGCGTCTCTCTCGGCAGGGCCATGCGGCAGGCGCCGTCGGTCCGACTCTGGCTGCTGCTGCTCTTGGCGCTTGCGGCCGGCCTTGCCGAGCCTGATCGGGCCGAGCTCGCCGAGCGGTTGCTGCTGGCCGGCGACGAGCTGCGGCTGATGGCCGGCTTCGGCCGCCGCCTGGCCGCCGCCGTGCCGCTGCTCGGCGCCGGCGCCCTGCCGCACGAGGTGGACGCGGCTCTCGCCGGCCTGGCGGACGAGGAGCTGCTCCTGCTCGCCGCCACCGGCGGAGCCGACGGCTCCCAGCCCGCGCGGCAGACCGGGCAAGACGGGGACGCTCCTGTCGCCAAAGGCACGTCGCGCGGGCCGCTCGAATCGGCTTCCTCTTTCGGCACCGGCGGGTCGGTTCAGGTGGAACCGCAGGTGCGGTCGTGGGTCCGGCGCTACTTGACCGGCCTGCGGCCCCTCGCGCTCGCCATCCGCGGCGCCGACCTGCTGGCGGCCGGCGCGCGGCCCGGTCCCGAGGTGGGCAACGCCCTTCGGGTCACCCGCGAGGCCAGGCTCGACGGCAGGATTGGCGCCGGCGAGGAGCTCGGCTTCGCACTGGCTTGCCTGCACGAGGCGCGATCTGGGGCGGATGGCGGCCGCCCGGTGGAAGGCGGCGAAGGCATGGGCAGATGGGAGCGGGAATGAACGCACGGTGGCCGCCGACGGATCGGGGCGACGGAGCACGGGAGCCTCGCCGGCGGTCGCTCGATGCGGCGCGAAGCCTGCCGCCCGGGGGCACCCGGGTGTCGCCCTGCGGCACCGGACTGTCCGCGTCCCCGCGGCTCCCGGGGCCGCCGCGCCGCGACGTCTGGCTGACGCGGCTGCCGATCGCGGCCGGGCTGGCTGTCATGCTCGTTGCCGGTCCCGCGCCGCTGCCGGCGGCGGGTCAGCCGGCCTCGCCGCCTTCGGATCGTGTGACCGAGGTGCTGCGCTTCGACTGCGCCAACCAGCTCGGCCGGCGGGAGGTGACGCTGTTCGGCAACGGCACCATCCGGCTGCGCGACGGGCCGCTCGGCAAGGAGTGGATGGGGCTGGCGGAGCTCGGGCCCGACGAGCTGCAGGGCACCTTGCGACGGCTCGCCGCCGAGGACCTCTCGGATGCCTCTCACGCGCCGCAGGGTGTGGTCGGCGACTGGGTGGAGAAGTGCGACCTGGTGCTCGAGCTTCCCGGCCAGAAGCGCCAGAAGTTCTTCTTCGGGCACTATGACACCTTGCCGCTGGCCCTCCACAACGTGCAGCGCATTGCCGAGGAGCTGGCGGCGCGGGTGGCCGTGCTGCGCGACGCGGTGCAGCTTCCCGAGCGCTACGAGCCGCGCCTGGGCGACGTGCTCAAGCGCACCGACGGAACTCGCTTCCGGGTGGTCGAGTTCACCAGCGACCGCAAGGGTGTCGAGCTGGACGGCCTCGACCAGCCGCTCCACCTGCTGGTGTTGAGGGAGCAGATGCGCATGGAATTCGTCGCCCTGGTGTCGCGGGAGCGGTGAGCCGCGGGGTACGGATCACCGGCGGCGCCTGGCGCGGCCGCACCGCCATGGTGCCGGCAGGCGCGCGCCCGACCGAAGGACGGGTGCGCGAGGCGCTGTTCTCGATCTGGTGCGACCGGCTCGCCGGCTGCCGCTTCCTGGATCTGTTCGCGGGCAGCGGCGTCGTCGGGCTCGAGGCCGCGAGCCGCGGCGCCCGGAGCGTCCTCTGCGTCGACCAGGACGCCCGCGCGGTGCGCACCATCGCCGCCAACCGGTGGACCGAGGACGCCGCGCTTACGACCTTCGAGGCCCGTCGCCTCACCCTCCCATCCGGCCTCGGCTCGCTGGCCGGGCAGAGCGCCCGGGCCGCCGGCGGCGGTCCCGAGAGCGCGACCGCGGCGGCGCCCGTGTTCGACCTGATCTTCGCCGATCCTCCCTATAGCTTCGAGGACTTCGAGCCGCTGCTCCTCGGCCTGCCGCCCCTGCTTGCCGGCGGCGGCGAGGTCGCCGTCGAGCACTCGGCGCGGCGCGCCCTGCCCCCGGCCGCCGGTCCGCTGGCGCAGACCGATCTCCGCCGCTACGGCGAAAGCGCCGTCGCCTTCTACCGCACCAGGGAATGAAGCGGCCGGCCCCGCGCCACCTCGGCGGCGAGCTGGTCGGCGGCGGTGATGCGGGCGAAACGCCGGCGCAGCACGAACTCGGTCCGCCGCAAGATCTCGTCGGTCGTCAGCTCCTCGCCGGTGGCAGGGTCGGCGATGGGGAAGGTGAGGGTCGCGTCGATCACGAAATCGACGTCATAGCCGAGGTCGGCCGCCAGGCGCGCCGTGGTCTCGCAGCACTGCTCGGTCTGGATGCCGGTGATGGCCAGCCGCCGCACGCCCCGCGCCTCCAGGCGACGCTGCAGGTCGGTGCTGGTGAAGGCGTTGCGGGTGTTCTTGACCAGCACCGGCTCGTCCGGTGTCGGCTGCAGGAAGTCCATCAGCTTGAACCATGGGCTGGCGGTGGTGAACCCCTCGTCGGCGTCGGTGTGCAGGAAATAGATCACCGGCAGGCCCGCCTCGCGATAGGCGCTCACCAGGCGCTCGACGTTGGCCTCGAAGGCGGTGCTGCTGCGGCGCTGCCACCGCGGCGTCGCCTTGAAAGAATCCTGCACGTCGATCACCAGCAGCGCCGACTGCTCGATCGGGATCTCGTTTTCGATGGCCAAGGGAGCGTCCTCCTCGCGGAACCCGGCGGCCGCCGCCGCGTCCCTCGGTCGCGATTCTATGCTGCGGACCCCGGCGGCCGCATCGCGGGAGGAAGCGAGATGCCGGTGCGACGGTGGCTTGCCGGCGGCTTGCCGGGGGTAGGGTAGGATCGGCTTGCCTTGAGCGCATGGACCCAGGAAGCGGCGCCGCATCGCCGCGTGGCGGCGGCTGCGCCGGCGGCTTTGCGGCAGCGGCTGATGGCGCTGGCCGCGGCGGTGGCGGCGGTCGTCACCCGCGTGCCGTTCGCGGCACAGCGGCTCTGGGACCATGACTCGGTGCAGTTCGCGCTGGGGGTGGAGAGGTACGACCTTGCCGCCCACCACCCGCACCCTCCCGGCTACCCGCTCTACATCGCGATCCTCAAGCTGCTGGCGGCGGCCGGCATCGACGCGCTGCACGGCATGGTGGCGCTGTCGATCGCCGCGGCGGCGCTGGGCGCGGCGCTGATCGTGCCGCTCACCGCGCGGCTGGCGTCCGCGGTGGCCGCCGCGCGCGCCGGCGCGGCAGCCGCATCGGAGCCCACGGCTGGCGGTCCCGGCCCGGGCGCCGGTCCGCCCGAGAGCGCCGGGCCGCTGGCGGCCGGCGCGCTGGCGGCAGCGCTCTACGTCTGCAACCCGCTGCTCTGGTTCTACGGCGAGCTGCCGCTGGTCTATGCCGTCGAGGGCGGCTTGACGGTGGGATTGGCATACGCCGCGCTGCGCATGGCGGACGGACCCGGCCCGCTGCTGGCGGCGTGCGCGGCGTTCGCCCTGGCCGGTGGCGTGCGGCCCTCGACCCTGGTGCTGCTGTTGCCGCTCTTTCTGCTCGGCGCCTGGCGGGCTTGGCGGCGCGGCACGACCATCGGCACCCTGGCCGCCGGCGCCGCGGTCGCCGCCGTGTTCGGCCTGGCGTGGCTGCTGCCGCTGCTGGCCGCCGCCGGCGGCCTCGCCGCTTACCGGCGCATCGGCAGCGAGAACTTCGGCGCCCTGCTGCCCTATACCTCGATCCTGTACGGTGCCGGCTGGCAGGCCCTCGCCCACAACCTGACGATCATGACCAAGTGGTTCCTGCAGGGTCTGCTGCCGGCGGCAGTGGCGCTGGGCGCGCTTTGGCTGTGGCCGGCACGAAGCCGTGGCGCGCTGACCCCGGTCGTTGACGGCGTGCGTCTGCTGGCGGCGAGCTGGCAGTGGCTGGTGGCCTGGGCGGTGCCGCCGATGCTTTTCTTCGCGCTGTTCCATGTCACCAAGGCCGGCTACACCCTGGTCTACCTGCCGGCGCTGCTGGTGGCGGCCTCGCTGCTGGCGGCTCCCGCCATGTGCCGCGGGTGGCGGCGCGATCATCAGAGCAGCGGGGAGGTTGCCGCCGGCGGATACGACGACGCAGGAGCGGCGGGCTGGTCCGCCAGTCCGGCCGCAAGCGGGGCTGTCGACGGCATGAAAGTCGGCGCCGCCCTGGTGCTCGCCGCCGCCACCGGCGCCGGGTTCTTCCTCTTCGGGGCCGACCGCCGCCCCGACCAGCCGCGTGCGCTGGCGGTGGTGCGCAACGAGTTCAACCGCGGCGCCATCGCCGCCTACGAGCGCGACCTCGACCGCCTGCTGGCCACCCTGCGCCGCTTGCCGCCGGCCACCACCGTCCTCGCCACCGTCGAGCTCTCCGGGACCGGCCCGGCGGGTGCCGACGGCTTCCTCTATCCGTGGCAGCGCCACTTGCAGTGGTACCTCCCCGGCTACGAGGTCCTCCACCTCGTCCCCGAGGAGCGTTTTGCCCTGGTAACTCGTGGCCATGTTCCCTTCCATCGCGAAGGGCCGGCCATCGAGCTTCCGCCTGGCACGCGGCAACTGGCCATCGTCCTCTCCGGACCGACCGGCGAGCGGTTCCCGCTGGCCGCCTGGCCGCCGCAACTCATCGGCAAGACCTTCGATCTGGTGGTGGTGCCGGTCGCCGAGCACCTGGAGCTCGGCCCCTTCCGGTTCACGATCCATCGCCGCCAGGCGGCCTGAGGTGGCTATCCGCCCGGCCGCCTACTCGAAGACCTGGCGCAGCGAGATCCGGAGACCTGGCAGGAGCGGTGTTTCCAGCGTCGTCTCGCCGGCATGGCCGGGGTGGCCGGCGTCCGTGGCGTTGCCGGCCTGCGACAGCGAGGCCTGGAGCGCGAGGTGGCCGCCGGTGGTCATGCGGTAGACCTCGATCGTTGCCGCCACCGGATCGACGATCCAGTACTCGGGCACGCCGTGGGTCTCGTAGAGGCGGCGCTTCTTGATCTTGTCCATGCCGCGGCTCGCGGGCGACAGCACCTCCACCACGAGGTCGGGCGCGCCCGCGACATAGCGCTCGCGCAACCGGTCCGCCCTGCCGGCGGCGACGAAGAGCACGTCGGGCTCCACCACGTCGTGGGCGGAGAACACCACGTCGGTCGGCGCGGTCAGGACCTTGCCGAGCCCGTGCGCGCGGACGAAAGCCAGCAGGATGGCGGCCAGATTGAGCACGATGCTCTGATGCCGCAGGTCGGGCGCCGGGCTCATGTGGTGCTCACCGTCGATCAGCTCGTGGCGCAGGCGATCCTCCGGCAGCCGGAGGAGGTCCTCATAGGTCAGCGTCGGCGATGGGGAGCGGGTGGTCATCCGGCTTGCCTCTTCGCGGCGATGCTAGACCCTCTCCTTGGCTTGACGCAAATCGATGGCGCTTGCGGATCGCCCGCGGCTGCCGGCCGCGGCTTCCGGCCCAGGGTCGCTGGATGGCTCGGGGTGGGAGCAGGCAGGCCGGACGGTCGGTCAGGCGGGGCCGTCGTCCCGGCCCAGCAGCGCGGCGCCGGTCTTGAGGCCGTCCTGCTGCTGCTTCGGCGTCAGCCGGCCGACCAGGTCCCACAGCCAGGCCAAGGACATCTGACGCTTCAGGCGCCGCGATTCGGGCCAGAAGGCGCGAAACTCGAGCGGCCGCCAACCGAACGGCGCGAAGAAACCGGCGCTCTCCTCGGGTGCGAAATGGAAGGAGGCCTGGGCGGAGTCGAGCGCCTTGCCCCAGCCCTTCTTGAGGTAGCGCATGATGGTGGGGGAGACCAGGTCGATCAGCCACCAGCGGAAGCCGGCGGCGGCCGCGAGGTCGCCGGCGAGAGCGGCGACCTCCGCCTCGGGCAGGTAGACCAGCAGCCCCTCGCTGATCACCAGGGTGGGCTCGCCGGTGGCGGCCAGGCGCGCGAAGAGCTGCCGCCGGGCGTCGCGGTCCGCGAGGTCGAGGCGGATGCGCTCGACGGCGCAGGCCGGCCGCGCGGCGCCGATCACCTGCTCCTTGTAGTCGAGGAGCTCGGGCAGGTCCACCTCGACCCAGCGCAGGGCGGCCGGCAGCGAGAGGCGATAGGGGCGGGCGTCGAGGCCGGCGGCCAGGTTGAGGACGGTGCGCGCCCCCTCCTGGTGGACCAGGCGCAGGATGATCTCGTCGAAGACGCAGGTGCGCACGATCATCGACCAGGCCGCGGCCTTGCCGCGCTTGAGGCTGCGGACGATCTGCTCGCCGCGCTCGCCCGCCAGCCGCCGCGCGTAGGGGTCATGGAACAGCGCGTCCGGCCGCTCGCTCTCCATGGCGCGGTAGACCGCCACCCAGCGGGCGGTGTCCGAGACGTTGCGGATCGCGGGCCCTTCGGTCATGCGTGGGTTCCTCGGCGCTATTCCTTGAGGAAGAAGGCCAGCTCCTCGAGGTTGATGCGCAGGTCGACGTTCTTGAGCGGCACGCCTGGCCGGGGCTTCACCCGGACGGTGGCGAAGTTGAGCACGCCGCGCACCCCGGCGTCGGCGAGGGCGTCGTAGTAGTGCTGGGCGAAGTCGCTGGGGACGGTCAGCACGCCGATCACCGCGCCCGATTCGCGCGCCACCGCGGCGAGGTCGGCGGCGTCGCGGACGGTGAAGCCGGCGACGCTCTGGCCGATCTTGCGCGGGTCGTTGTCCACTCCGGCGACGACGTGGAAGGCGCCATGGTTGAAGCCGAGGTAGCGGGCCAGCGCGCTGCCGAGATTGCCCATGCCGACGATCAGCAACGGATGGCTGCGGTCGAGACCCAGCAGCGCGTCGAGGTGCTCGGCGAGCTCGTCGACCTGGTAGCCGACGCCGCGGATACCGAACTCGCCGAACTGGGCGAGATCCTTGCGGATCTGGGTTGCCGACAGGTGGTAGCGCTGCGCCAGCTCCTGCGAGGAGATGCGCGCCAAGCCCAGCTCCTGAAGCTGGCGCAGGCAGCGGAGGTAGAACGAGAGGCGGTTGAGGGTGAGCGGCGAGATCTCCGGCGGCTCGCTCGTCGCGCTCTGGTGCTCTCGCTGTCCACCGGGGTCGCCGGAGTCGCTCACCTCGCTCCGGCTGCCGCGATCAGCCATTGCAGCAGGTCTGCCGGCCAGAGGCCCAGCACCAGGGTGGCGAGCGCCGCGATCACCGCCGCCGCACGTCCCCAGCCGTCGATGAGCAGGCCTTCCGGCTGCCGCCTCTCCGGCCGCATGTAGAGCACGTACACCACCCGCAGGTAATAGAAGACACCCACCAGGCTGGCCGCCACGCCAAGCACCGCCAGGTGGACGTGGCCCGCCGCCACCGCCTGCTGGAACACCAGGTACTTGCCGAGGAAGCCCAGGGTGGGCGGGATGCCGCCGAGCGACAGCATGCAGATCGCCAGGCAGCCGCCGAGCAGCGGGAAGCGGTAGCCCCAACCGGCCAGCTCCTCGATCTCGTGGCGGGCGCCCGGGCGGCTGTAGAGCAGGCTGACGACGGTGAAGGCGCCGGCGTTCATCAGCACGTAGGCCAGCAGGTAGACCAGCACCGGCGCCAGGCTGGCGCGGTCGAAGGTGACCAGGGCCAGCAGCAGGTAGCCCATGTGGGCGACGCCGGAGTAGGCCAGCATCCGCTTGATGTCGGTCTGCGCCAGCGCCAGCAGGTTGCCGACCACCATCGAGAGCGCCGACAGGATCCCCACCACGTTGACCCACCGCGAGGCCGTCAGGCTGGGCCCCTGCGCCGCCACCGCGAGCAGGCGGAAGAGCACCAGCGCGCTCGCCACCTTGGGCGCCACCGACAGGAACGCCACGAACGGCGATGGCGCTCCCTGGTAGGTGTCGGGCGACCAGGCGTGGAAGGGCGCCAGGGCCATCTTGAAGCCGAAACCGCAGACCACCAGCAGCAGCCCGCAGCTGGCGAGCGCGGTGCCATGGCCGCCGGCGAAGGCGCGTCCGATCTCGTCGAGCCGGGTGCCGCCGGTGGCGCCGTAGAGCAGCGCGATGCCGAAGAGCACGAAGGCGCTGACGAAAGCGCCCATGAGGAAATACTTGATCGCCGCCTCGACCGCGACGCTCACCCGCCGGTGATAGGCGGCCAGCGAATAGAGGCTGATCGACAGCAGCTCGAGCGACAGGAAGATGGTCAGCAGCTCGGTGGCGCGCAGCATCAGCAGCATGCCCGCGGCGCACCACAGCAGCAGCGCGTGGTATTCGCCGCTCAGGATGCGCTCGCGGCGCAGGTAGCTGTCGGAGGCCAGCAGGCAGAGGGCGGTGGCGGTCAGGACGATGAGCGAGAAGGCGACGGTGATGGGTCCCGTCTCGAGCATGCCGTTGCAGGTCCTGATGGAACCGATCGCCGTCCAGGCCGAGCCGGCCCCCCAGGCGGCCGCCGCGGTGACCGCCAGCGCCGCCGCCGTCCAGGCGCGCCGGAGGCCGGGAGCGACGGCGTCGAGCAGCAGGATCAGCACCCCGCCGCCGCAGAGGATCAGCTCCGGCAGCAGGCTGACGAGGTCGGTGCGAGTCATCGCGGCCCTCCGGCGAGGCTGGTGGCGGCGACGGTCCGCGATCCCGTCACGCCTCGCCGGTCGGCAGCCGGCGTCGCAGCCGGGCCGGCCGGACTCGGCACGGCAACGGGCGCGACCGGCGATCCGTATGCGGCCGGCGAGGCGAAGCGCAGCGTGGCCTGCTGCACCTCCTCGCCGCTCAGCCGCTGGCGATAGTCGGCGAGCGTGGCGGCGAGCGCCTGCTCGCTGGGCTTGAGGAACTGCGCCGGGGCGACGCCGATCCACAGCATCAGCGCACAGAGCGGCACGAGCGCCACGATCTCGCGCCAGCCGAGGTCGGCCAGGCCGCGGTTCTCGTCCTTGGTGAGCGGCCCGAACAGCACGCGCTGGATGAGCTTCAGCAGGTAGAGCGCGGCCAGCACCACGCCGAAGGTGGCGAGCGCCGCCGGCCAGCCGAGCGCGCGGAAGCTACCGGCCAGGATCAGGAACTCGCCGGCGAAGCCGTTGAGCGCCGGCAGGCCCACCGAAGCGAGCGACGAGAAGATCAGGAAGAAGGCGAACACCGGCATCACCTTGGCCAGGCCCCCGAACTCGTCGAACTGCTTGGTGTGGCGGCGGTCGTAGAGCATGCCGACGAGCAGGAAGAGCGCCCCGGTCGAGATGCCGTGGTTGACCATCTGCAGCAGCGCCCCCTGCCAGGCGATCATGTCGGCGGCGAGCAGGCCGAGCATGACGAAGCCGAGGTGGGCGATCGAGGAGTAGGCCACCAGCTTCTTGGCGTCCGCCTGCACCCACGACACCATGGCGCCGTAGAGGATGCCGACCAGCGCCAGGGCGATCAGCAGCGGCAGCGCCGCGCGGCTGGCCTGGGGGAAGAGCGGCATGGCAAAGCGCAGGTAGCCGTAGGTGCCGAGCTTCAGCAGGATGCCGGCGAGCAGCACCGAGCCGCCGGTCGGCGCCTCGACGTGGGCGTCCGGCAACCAGGTGTGGAACGGGAACATCGGCACCTTGATCAGGAACGCGGCGGCGAACGCCGCGAACAGCCAGAGCTGCGCGTGAACGGGCAGATCGAGGCGGAGCAGGTCCTGATAGGCAAAGCTCCAGGCGCCGCCGCTGGCGCCCTTGTAGGTCCAGGCCAACCAGAGGATGGCGACCAGCATCAGCAGGCTGCCTGCCATGGTGAAGAGGAAGAACTTGATTGCGGCGTAGATCCGCCGCTCGCCGCCCCAGACGCCGATCAGCAAGTACATCGGCACCAGCATCACTTCCCAGAAGACATAGAACAGGAAGAGATCGAAGGCCATCAGCGCGCCGAGCACGCCGGTGGTCATCAGCAGCAGCGCGGCGCCGTAGGCCGGCCAGTGGCGGTCGATGCCGCGCCAGGAGCCGAGCACGACGATCGGCAGCAGCAGGATCGCCAGCACCGCCAGCGGCATCGAGATGCCGTCCAGGCGCAGGTCGTAGCGGATGCCGTAGCCGGCGATCCACAGGAAGCGCGGGTCGCGCACCGGCGGGAAGCCGCCGCCAGCCGCGGCCAGCCTGGCGCCGACCAGCGCCAGCGCGAAGGCCAGCTCGATCAGCGACACGATCAGGGTGTAGATCTTGACCGTGCGTGCGGACCGCGCGGGGTCTGCCGCGGCGCCGGCGCCGCGCCCGAGGAAGAGCAGCGGCAGGCAGGCGACGGCCGGGAAGAACACCAGCCGCGTGAGGGTGTTGCCGGCGAGCAGGGCGAGGATGTCTTGCATGGCTCAGCGCACCAACCACCAGAAGAGCACGATCACTCCGACGAAGAAGTAGAGGGCGTAGTTGCGCACGTTGCCGGTGGTGGTGAGGCTGCCGAGGTCGCCGCCGGCGCGGGTGACGGCGGCGCCGGCGCGCACCGAGCCGTCGATCACCAGCATGTCGACGACGCGGTAGAACACCCACGACAGGCCGCGCAGCGGCCGCACCACGATCGCGTCGTAGAGCTCGTCGACGTACCACTTGTTGGCCAGCAGGCGGTGCAGCGCCGGGAATCTCTCCTCGAAGGCGAGGCCCCGCTCGGCGCCCCCGTCGCCGCCGTAGATCGAGCGCGCCAGCAGGATGCCGGCGACCGCCAAGCCCACCGAGAGCAGGATCAGGACGACCTCGGTCCCGAGGCCGAGCTCGCGCTCCGCCGGCGCCGCGCCTTGAACGCCGGCGAGCAGCGGCGCCAGGAAACGGTGGAACCAGTCGGTGCCGCGCAGCAGCGGGATCTCGATCCAGCCGGCGACCACCGCGCCGACCGCCAGGATGACCAGCGGCACCGTCATCACCGGCGGCGACTCGTGCAGGTGGCGCTCCTGCTCGGGCGTGCCGCGGAACTTGCCGTCGAAAGTCAGGTAGACGGCGCGGAACATGTAGAAGGCGGTGAGCCCGGCGGTGATCCAGCCCACTCCCCAGAACAGCCAGTGCAGCGGCATCCCCGAGGCGGCGGCGGCGGCAAGGATCTCGTCCTTGCTGAAGAAGCCGGCGAACACCGGGATGCCGGCCAGCGCCAGCGAGCCGGCGAGGAACGTCCGGTAGGTGATCGGCAGGTGGCGCTTGAGGCCGCCCATCTTCTGCATGTCCTGCTCGCCGCCCATGGCATGGATCACCGAGCCGGAGCCGAGGAAGAGCAGCGCCTTGAAGAAGGCGTGGGTCAGCACGTGGAACAGCGCGGCGCTGTAGGCGCCGACGCCGACCGCCAGGAACATGTAGCCCAGCTGCGACACCGTCGAGTAGGCCAGCACCTTCTTGATGTCGTTCTGCGCCATGCCGATGGTGGCGGCGAGCAGCGCGGTGGCGGTGCCGATCACGGCCACGAACAGCGACACCGCCGGGGTCAGCTGATAGATCAGGTTCGAGCGCACCGCCATGTAGACGCCCGCCGTCACCATGGTGGCGGCGTGGATCAGCGCCGATACCGGCGTCGGGCCTTCCATCGCATCCGGCAACCACGTGTGCAGGAAAAGCTGGGCTGACTTGCCCATGGCGCCGACGAACAGAAGAAGGCAAGTGATG
>DATGHG010000216.1:0-3309 GCA_035308185.1 Thermoanaerobaculia bacterium
GCCGCCGCCGCCGTACAGGCCCGCGGCGCCGAGCCCGCCGCCGCGGCGGCGCAGCTCGTAGGCGAGGGTGAGCGCGATGCGCGCGCCAGAGGCGCCGAGCGGGTGGCCCAGCGCGATCGCCCCGCCGTTGACGTTGACCCGGTCGGGACCGACGCCGAGCTCGCGCATGGAGGCCACGCCGACGGCGGCGAACGCCTCGTTGATCTCGATGAGGTCCAGGTCGCCGACGGCGAGCCCGGCCTTGCCGAGCGCCTTCCTTATCGCGTTCGACGGCTGGTAGTGCAGGCTGTTGTCCGGCCCGGCGACCGTGCCGAGCACGCCGACCTCGGCGAGGACCGTGGCGCCGAGCTCGGCGGCCTTCGCGCGGCTGGTCACGATGACCGCGGCGGCGCCATCGGAGATCTGCGAGGACGAGCCGGCGGTAATCGTGCCGCCGGCGCCGAACGCGGCGGGCAGCTTCGCCAGGCTCTCGGCGGTCGTGTCGCCGCGGATGCCCTCGTCGGCGGCGAAGACGATCGTCTCCTTCCGCGACCTGACCTCGACGGGCACGATCTCCTCCGCGAGCAGGCCGTCCTTGGCGGCCCGGGCGGCGCGCTGCTGCGAGCGGGCCGCGAACTCGTCCTGCTCGGCGCGGCTGAGGCCGGCCTTGGCGTTGTACTTCTCGGTGGACTCGCCCATCGACAGGCCGTCGAACACGTCCTGCAGGCCGTCCACCGCCATCGAGTCGAGCATCTCGACCGAGCCGTACTTGTAGCCCTTGCGGGAGTTCTTGAGCACGTGCGGCGCGTTGGTCATCGATTCCATGCCGCCGGCCACGATGACGTCGAACTCGCCGAGCCGGATCAGGTCCGCCGCCTGGGCGATCGCGTCGAGCCCGGACAGGCACACCTTGTTGACCACCGTGGCCGGGACCGACATCGGGATGCCTGCCTTGACCGCCGCCTGCCTGGCGGTGATCTGCCCGGTGCCCGCCTGCAGCACGTGGCCCATGATCACGTACTCGACCGCGTCCGGTGCGACGCCGGCCTTGCCGAGAGCGCCCTTGATCGCGAACCCGCCTAGGTCGGGCGCGCTGAACCCCGCGAGGCTGCCGAGCAGCCGTCCGATGCCAGTCCGCGCTCCGCCGATGATCACTGGGTCACGATCGCCCATGACGGCCTCCCTGCCTGTCTGCCTGTCTGCAATACGCCATCTTTGCCACGATACCCAGCCGTGGGCCAGGGACGATCGTGGGCTTCACCATACGGGCTACGGCCCAGGGAGGCGGGAGCCCGCCGAGGCCCTGCGGCTTTGGTGCGTGCGGACGGGCCTGATACGATCGCGCCCTTTGCGATCAGGCTCGCCCGCACGCACACCGGGGGATAATTGAGAGCATGCTGCTGCGCATTGATCATGTGGGGATCGCCTGCCGGTCGCTTGAGGCCACCATCGAGCGGTACGTGAGCGTGTTCGGGCTCGAAGTGGTGGCCCAGGAGGTCAACGCGGAGCAGGGCGTGCACGAGGCGATGCTCGCCACTTCCGACGGTTCCTCCTACGTGCAGCTGCTTGAGCCGCTCGGTGACGACACCCCGGTCGGCAAGTTCCGCGCGCGGCGCGGTGAGGGCATGCATCATGTCGGGTACGCAGTGGCGGATGTCACAGCGGCACTCGCGGAGATCGGCGGGGCCGGCGTCCGGCTGATCGACTCGCGGCCCAGGCACGGGTCGATGGGGGCCTCGATCGCGTTCCTGCACCCCGGCGATCTCGGCGGGGTGCTGACCGAGCTTGTGCAGCCGGCCCGGTAGGACGGCCGACCGGACGGCCGACCGGCCGGGCTTCTGATCCGGATGCGATCGATTGCAGCGCCAGGGCACCCCTGAGGTACATGAAACGTAACCTTCCGGGCGGACACACAGGGTCATATGGGGGCCATGTGACCCTTAGAATCCTCTGGTAGGTGACATCGAAGCCACCCGCCGGGAAGAACATCGAAGCACCCGCAGAGCCGGCGGCGGCAGAGTAGATTGCCTCTCATTGGCGAGACCATATCCCGCGCCCTGGTTCCGCCTGCCGACCCCCGTCTAGCTTGGATTAGGCTCATATGCAATCGGATATTGACGCTCAGCTGACCAGCTTCTTCGAAGAGACCCCACCGCGCGACTTCGCCAAGGTCATGCGCGGCTACGATCCGCACCAGGTCGACGAGCACATCCGCACGCTCGCCAACGAAGTGCGCCGCCACCAGGAGGACGCGGTCTCCGCGCGCCGCGACCTGCAGGACGCGCAGCGGCAGATCCAGGAGCAGGAGCGGCCGACCTATTCCGGTCTTGGCGCGCGCATCGAGCAGTTGCTGCGACTGGCCGAGGAGCAGGCCACCGAGCTGGTCCAGGCCGCGCGGTCCGAGGCCAACGAGATCAAGGCGGCGGCCAAGGTTGACGGCGCCGAGATGCGGGCCGCGGCCGAGAACGAGGCCGCCGAGCTGCGCGCCAACGCCAAGCGCGAGACCGACGACGTGCGCGGCGCGGCGGAGCGCGAGGCGGACTCGATCCGCAGCACCGCGCGCCGCGAGTCGGACGAGCTGACCTCCACCACGGAGCGCGAGGTCGCTAAGCTGCGCGCCACCGCGGACCACGAGGTGGCGGAGAAGCGGGCGGCCACCGAGCGGGACATCGCCAAGCTGCGGACCACCACCGAGCGCGAGGTGGCGCAGAGCAAGGCGCTCGCCAAGCGGGAGCGCGACGAGATCCTCACCACCTCCAAGCGCCAGGCGGACGAGATGCGGTCGCAGGCGCAGCGCATCCTCGACGAGAGCGAGGCGCAGCGGACGCAGGCCGAGGCGGAGTTCGAGATCCAGCTGGCCGCCCGCCGCGAGGAGGCCGAGCGGCAGGAGGCCGAGCGGCTCGCCGGCGCCCAGGCCGCCACGCAGAAGCTGGTCTCCGAGGCGGAGCAGCGCGCGTCGACCGCCGAGCAGCGGGCCGCCAAGGCGTCCGCGCAGGCGGACCAGACCCGCCGCGACGCCGACCAGCACGCGCGCCAGCTCGTGTCGAACGCGAAGAAGAACGCCGACCAGATCGTCGCGCAGGCCAAGGCGCAGGCCGACCAGCTGCTGTCGGAGACCAAGACCGACGCGGAACGCCGCCGGGTCGCCGCCCAGCGCGAGGTCGACGAGCTCACCCGCCAGAAGGACAGCATCGCCTCGCACCTGGCCCAGGTCCGTCAGCTGCTCGGCGGGCAGCTGCCCGGCGGCGTGGACGCGTCCATGGCCGCCGCGGCGGCCAAGCCGGCCATCGCCGCCGACCCGGTCCCGCAGACCCCGACCGCACCCCGCAA
>DATGHG010000217.1:0-16556 GCA_035308185.1 Thermoanaerobaculia bacterium
CTCTGGGCAAAGAGCTGCGTCGCGCGGTGCAACCGCTCGTCCTTGGTCACCACCGTCCCGACCGGCACCATCAGGTCGTGCGCCACCACCGCGGTGAGCGCCTCCGGGTGCTCGAGCACGTGCTTGATGTCGTGCAGCGAGATGGCGCCGAGCAGGCGCCGGTCCTCGCCGACCACGAACAGCCGCTGCCGCCGGCCCGACAGGAAGGTCTCGACCACCTTGCGGTAGTGGTCGCCCGGATGCAGCACCTCCGGGTCCGGCCGCGCCAGGTCCGCCGCCTTGAGACCGGCGAGCACCGCCTCCTCCATGCGCCAGGGCAGCTCGATGCCGCGACCGCGCAGCGGCTCGGTGTAGATCGAATAGCGCCGCAGCCGCTTGGCGAGCAGGCTGGCGATGATCGCCGCCAGCATCACCGGCAGGATGAGGTCGTAGTTCTGGGTGAACTCGAAGAGGATGAGGATGGCGCTGATCGGCGCGTGGCTCGTGCCCGCCATCACCGCCGCCATGCCCACCGCGGCGTAAGCCCCGTAGTGCTCGGAGGTGAGGTGCGGCCAGAGCAGGTGCGCCGAGTAGCCATAGGCGCTGCCGATCAGCGCGCCGAAGCACAGCGACGGCGTGAACATCCCGCCCGAGCCGCCGCAGGCGGAGGTCAGGGTGGTCGCCAGCAGCTTGGCCAGCGCCAGACCGAGCAGCATCAGGATGAAGAGCTCGCCGCCGAACCGATGCGGCAGCCAGAACGGCGCCACCACGTGGAACTTCTCGGTGAGCGCCAGGTTGATGGTGCCATAGCCGCGCCCGAGGACCAGAGGGACGAAGAAGCCCAGCAACCCGAGCAGCGGCATGCCGACCAGCGGCCCCAGCGGCCGCGGGATGAAAGTGAGGCGCTTGAACAGCTGGCGCCCATTCCGCACCACCGACACGAAGAACAGCGACACCAGGGCGCCGACGATCCCCAGCCCGGCATACGGCACCAGCTCCCAGCCCTGCGTGAGGGTGTAGCCGTGCGCTTCGTAGAGCGGCGCGTTGCCGACCACCGAGCGGGCGATCACCGTCGCGATCACCGACGAGGCGACGATCGGGCCGAAGATCTCGAGGGCGAAGTTGCCCAGGATGACCTCCATGGCGAACAGCGCGCCGCCGAACGGGATGTTGTAGGTGGCGGCCAGACCGGCGGCGGCGCCGCAGCCCACCAGGATCTTGAGGCGGTGCGGCGGCAGCCCCAGGCGCTGTCCCAGCCAGGACGACAGCATCGCGCCCAGCCGGATCATCGGACCTTCCCGGCCCAGCGAGCCGCCGCTGCCGACGGTGACGATCGAGGCCAGCGCGTCGATCGCCACCGGGCCGCGCGGGATCTTGCCGCCGGACAGCGCCACCGCCTCGATCAGCATCGCCATGCCTTCGCCGCCGACCGGCTTGCGCCCGAGCCAGATGATCAGGCCCACCAGCACGCCGCCGACGGCGGGAGCGGCGATCGCCACCCACAGCGGCACCGCCGGCGCCACCGCCACCCCCAGATCGCCGCGCGACCCCCAGAGCAGGGCCTGCACGGCCTGGATCAACGCCTCGGTGGCCATTCCCAGCAGGCCGCCGATCACGCCGACCACGCCGATCAGCACGAAGAAGACGCGCTCCTCGCGGGTCGCGAGGCCAAACCGCCGGGCCAGCGCGAACTCGAGCGAGCCCGCCCACTCCCGCCAGCGGCGCAGCCTTGCCGCGCGAGGCGACGGCGCGGGCGCCTCCGAGGCTACCGGCCGGCTCACCGCCGCACGCTCCGGCGCCGGCCGCCGGCGGCGAGCGCCGGCCGCGCCGGCTCGGTGCTGGATCGCGCGCCGCGGCTCACGCCTCCGAATGTATCAGGCTCCGGCGTCCCGCTCGCCGCGTTCGCGCCAGCCCGCCACATCCGAGCCCGCTCGCCGCCTCCGCATCCGCTCGCCGCCTCCGCATCCCTCCCCGCCCTCGCCGCATCCGCTCGCCCCGTTCGCATCCGCTCGCCGCCTTCACCTCCGCTCCCCGCCTTCGCATCCCTCGCCGCGTTCGCGCCCCGTTCGCCGCGTTCGCGCCCCGCTCGCGCCGTTGACGGGACACCAGCCACCGCTTCTGGTGAAATTGCTATTCCATAAACGTGCTCATTCGTGTATAACTACCCCTGGGCCGCGGCGCTCAGCGTCCGCGGCCCACCCTACCGGGGCTCCACCGAGGAGCGTCCGCCCTCGGACGGGAACCCCAAGGCGGATATCCGCACCGCGGCACCACCCTCCCACGCGACCGCGGCCCAGGGCCGCGCGCCCTACTCCAAGGGGACCGGGAAACCGGTCCCCTTCGCCTTTTCAGGTGGGTGTCCCCATTTCGGTTGCCGCACCGCGCCAGATCTCGCCGCAATGCGGCAAAAGAGCAAACCACCGGGGGGTGTTCTGGAGGCCGGTTACCCTGCCGGAATGGCCTGCCGAGACCGGATCGACATCTCGATGCAACGATTTCGGTGTTTTTTCCGCGCCACTGTCACTTTTTTTGCCCTTAAAGCAACTATAACTCTTGAGGGGCTGGGATGGCTCCGACAGGAAGTCTTGGGGGGGCTTCCTGGATTTGGCAGTTTTCGCTTGCAGCACTGAAGGGAGGGCAGTACTTTGGTTGAGTACCATCCTGACCGGGACGCCTTGGAGTGCTTCGTCCGCGGCGAGGTTCTGGCCGAGACCGAGCGCTGGATCCTGGAGCACCTGCGCTCGAACTGCGCGATCTGCCAGCGCACCGTGGATGCGCTGCTGCCACGCCTTTCCGAGCTGCCGGCCGCGACGGTGACCTCCGGGGCGACCACCGCGCCGCCGTCGCAGCTCGGCCGGCCGCTGGCTACCCTGCCGTCGCCGGCCAAGACGGGCACTCCCCTGCCGCTCTTCGACCCGTCCCGGCGCGCGGCGCTCGCGTGTGGGCCGGCCGCCGGACCCGCCGGACCGCCGGGGCATCAGGCGGAGCGTACGAGCACCGCACCCTGGCTGGCCCGCCCCATGGTCGGCCCCAAGCTGGATCTCGCCGGCAACGTCAAGGACCGCAGGGGCCTGGCCAACGCCGCCGCCACGCCGGCCGGCGCCGACGCTCCTGAAGCCGGCGCGATGCCCGCAACCACCGGGGCCGCCGGGGCCGCCGGGACCAGCGGCACCCCTGAAGCGCTCGAGACCCCTGAAACCACCGAGGTCAACGAGATCGCCGCCTTCGACCGCATCTTCGCCAAGCTCGAGCAACGGCTCGCCATGATCGACTCCGAGCGCGCCGCGGCGCCGCGCCTGCTCGGCGAGCTGCTGCAGCGGCCGGCGGCGGAGCGTGGCGCCCTGGTGCACGCCAGCCGCCGGTTCCAGACCCTGGCGCTTTGCGATCTGCTGCTCGACCGGAGCTGCGACGCCGGCGGCTGCGACAGCGTCGCCGCGGCCGACTTTGCGGGGCTCGGCATCGCGGTGGCCGACCATCTCGACGTCCGCTATTACGGCTCGGCGGTGGTGCACGACATGATGGCGCGAGCCTGGGCCTACCTGGGCAACGCCCGCCGTCTGGGCGCGGACCTCGCCGGGGCGGAGCAGGCGCTGGCATTCGCCGAGTCCCTCGCCGAAGACGGTTCGGCCGACCCGCTGGAGGAGGCACGGCTGCTCGACCTCAAGGCATCGCTGCTCTGCGACCAGGGGTGGTTCGAGGAAGCGGCCGACCTGCTCGAAACCGTCATCGAGATCTACGATGACATCAAGGACCTCCATCGCAAGGGCTGCGCCCTGATCCGCCGCGGGATCTACCTTGGTTGCTCCGGCCAGCCGCAACAGGCCGTCGAGCTGATCCCGCAAGGCCTGACGCTGCTCGAGCGGGAGATCGAACCGCCGCTCGAGATGGCGGCGAGGCACGAGCTGGCCTGGTCGCTCAACGAGTGCGGGCAGTGCGAACAAGCTCAGCATCAGCTCGAAAGCTGCCGGCAGAGCCTGCACGTCGGCGGCGGGGATGCATGGAGCGAGCTCCGGCTCGAATGGCTCGAGGGACGCATCGCCAACCGCGCCGGCCGGCGGCTGGAAGCGGAGCACCGGCTCGGCAGCCTGCTGCAGCGATGCATGACCGGCGGCCTCGGCTACGAAGCGGCGCTGGTGATGCTGGACCTCGCCACCATCTATCTCGAGCAGGGGAAGCGGAGCGAGATCCGCGGCCTCGCCGAGGGCACGCTGCCTTTCTTCCTGAACCTGGACATCCACCGGCAGGCGGTTGCCGCGCTGGTCGCCTTTCACCAGGCGGCCGCCGACGACCTGGTCACACCCACCCTGGTGCGCGACATCGCGGCCTACCTGCAACGAGCCCGCAAGAACCCCCGCCTCAGCTTCCAGGTCGCCGCCTAGCATCGCCCCGCGGACCGGCCGGCGACGCCGGCCGGACGAGCGGGCTGGCGAGCGCTTCGGCGCCGCGAGCGGTTCGCCGACGAGTACTTTCGTTCTAAGCTCGTACCCGCATGGCCCGCGCGCCTTCCCACCTGCCCCGGGTGTCCGCCGCCCAGGCGCGCCGCCTGCTGCTCGGCGCGCAAGGCCTGCTACAGGTCCCCGAGCGCGCGACCTCCGAGAGCGTCCATGACTTGGTGCTGCGGCTCGGCTACGTCCAGATCGACTCCATCAACGTCGTCGAGCGGGCGCACCACCTCATCCTGGCTCCACGCCTGCGCGGCTACCGCAGCACCCTGTTCCACGGCCTGCTCGAGCGGCGGCGCCGGCTGTTCGAGCACTGGACCCACGACGCGTCCGCCATCCCGACGGTCTGGTTCCCGCACTGGTACGCCCGCTTCGAGCGCTACCGCCGCGAGCTGCCGCGGCGGCCCTGGTGGCGCGAGCGGATGGGCGAGAAGCCGGCGGCGGTGATCGCGCGAGTGCGCGCGCAGCTCGCACGTGGCGGGCCGCTCCTGGCGCGCGACCTTGCCGCGGAGCAGGGGCGCGGCCCGGCCGGGACCTCCTGGTGGGGATGGTCGCCGCAGAAAGCGGCGCTCGAGTACCTCTGGTGGACCGGCGAAGTGGCCGTCGCCGGCAGGCGCGGCTTCCACAAGCTCTACGACCTGGCGGAGCGGGTGCTGCCGCCGGAGGCCCTCGCCGCGCCCCGCCCCGCTCCCGACCAGAACCTGGAATGGGCGTGCCGGACAGCGCTCGAGCGGCTTGGGGCGGCGACGCCGGAGGAGATCGCCGCCTTCTGGAAGGCGGTCCCGGGCGCGGCCGCGCGGGCCTGGTGCGCGGCCACCGCGGCCCGCGGCGAGATCGAGGCCGTCGAAGTCGAAGCCGACGACGGGTCGGCGCCGCGTGCAGCTTTTGCCGTCCCCGACTGGCAGGACCGGGCGCGGCTCGAGCCCACCGCCGCCACCAGGATCCGGCTGCTCTGCCCGTTCGACCCGATCCTGCGCGACCGCCGGCGGGCCTTGCGCCTGTTCCGCTTCGATTTCCGCTTCGAGGGGTTCGTGCCGCCCGCGCAACGCCGCCACGGCTACTACGTGATGCCGCTGCTCGAAGGAGAACGCCTGGTGGGAAGGCTCGATCCCAAGCTCCACCGCGCCGAGGGCCGCCTGGAGATCCGTGCGGTGAGCTGGGAACCCGGCGTGCGGCCAACCCGCCGCCGCCGGCAGGCCTTGGAAGCCGCCGTGGCCCGTCTGGCCGCGCAGGTGGGAGCCGCTGAATACACGAAGGGGAGGAGCGATCTCTCGCTCCTCCCCGCCGTCAGGAACGCTGAAGCTTGAAAGGGGTGCTTACCGGCCGGTCGTCTTGGCGGCGGGAGCGGCCTTCTCGGGCCAGAAGTGAACCGAGAGCGCCCAGTTGTCGGTGCCGTCGTTGTGATAGGAGACGGTGACCTTGGCGTCGGCCTTGACGTCGTCCCAGGTCTTGGCCTTGGGAATGTACTTGGTCTTGTCGTTGACCTTGACGGTCACGTCGGAGCCCTTCGCCGGGTGGACCACGAAGCTCTTGGCGGTCGCGTCGACCGAGGCGATGGTGCCCTTGACGCTCGGCTTGTGGACGGCCTTGTGCTTGGTGGTGGTGGTCGTGGTGGCGCCGCCGCCGGTCGAGGTCGCGGTTGTGGTGGTGGTGGAGGTCGTGCCGGTCGTGGCGCCGGTCTGCGCGTACGCGATGGCGGCGAACACACAGAGCACCAGGGTGAGAATGAACGTCTTGCGCATCGAGCGCTCCTTTGTCAGAAAACGATCGGAGGTGATTCTCCGTCCCGAGCCACGGCTCATGCATTGGCGATGCCAGGGCCAGCCGCGGTGGCGGCAGGTCTGCTGCCAAGGGAGAAGCCCTCGGACGGCGGCCGCCGGCGAGCGGCCCGCGCACACCAATGGCGTGCCACTCCGACGCGACCGCCAAAACGGCACACTCCTCCCACACCTTCCCCTGCCCCGTCGCGCCGGCGACGAAGGATCCTGGCGGGCGGACCAGCCGGCCTACCGCACGGGCACCGGCATCGCGGCCGCGGCCGTCACCATCGCCGCGGCGCAGCGCGCCGCCCCCAGCATCGCGGCACGGTCGTTGAGCACCACCTGAATCGGGATGCTCTCGAGGTAGCCCGCGAAGCGCCCCTTGTCCCGGAAGGCGCGGACGAAGAGGCCGCCGGCCAGCCGGGGCAGGATCTTGGGAGCGATCCCTCCACCTATATAGACGCCGCCGACCGCCGTTCCGATCAATGCCAGGTTGCCGGCAGCGGCGCCGTAGGCGGCGACGAACATGTCGAGCGCCCGGTCGCACAGCCGGTCGCCGCCGGCGAGCGCCGCCGCCGCGATCGCCCGCGCCGGGTCCCCAGCCGCGAGCACCGCGAGCGCCGCGCGCACCGTAGGGCTCTCCGGGGCATAGCCGGCGTCGCGCAGATGCTCGTAGATCCATCCCAGCCCCGGCCCCGAGATCACCCGCTCGGCGCTGACGTGCTCGCCGAAGCGGCGGCGCAGGTAAAGCAGCAGCGCCGTCTCGTCCTCGTTGCGCGGTGCGTAGTCGGCATGTCCGCCCTCGGAGGGGACCACCACCCGCTCGCCGCCGACGACCGGCAGCAGCGCCATGCCCAGGCCGGTGCCGGCGGCGATCAGCACCTGGTTGCCCGTCCCGCTCCCGGCGCCCCGGCCGCCCGGCCCCGCCGTGCCTCCCGGCTCGGCGACGCCGGTCTGCAGCGGCGCCAGCTCGCCGGCGGCCAGCATCGGCAGGCCTGCCGCCGTGGCGACCAGGTCGTTGATCAGTCGCGCGTCGGGCGTCCCCAGCTCCTCGGCGAGCGCCCGGCCATCGATCTCCCAGGCCAGGTTGGGAGTGCTGGCGCGATTGTCGATCACCGGTCCGGCCACCCCGAAGCAGGCGGCGGCCAGCGGCCGGCCGGCGGCGGCGGCCAGCGGCGCCGGCTGGCGCAGGAAAGCTCCAGCGACCTCTCCGAGGCCGGCGAAATCCCGGCTGGCAAAGCTGGCCGCGGACACCAACCGCGGGTTGCCGGCGCCGAGCTCGAACAGCCCGAGATTGACCTTGGTGCCGCCGACGTCGCCGCCCAGGATCATCTGGCTCTCCCCGCCGGCCTGCCGCTCGGTCATGCTCCTCCCCATGGTGATGCTACGATCCCCGGGCGATGCGTACGCGGTCCCTGGCAGCCCGGCTCCCCAGATCCGAAACGCGGCCGGCAGGGGAAAGTTCCGGTTGCCGGGACGCGCCTCGACATCCTTTCCCGTCGCCCGCCGCAGGAACCTGACCCACTCGATTCGAAAGGAGAGCCATGATGCCGGTGCGCAAGGCAGATGCAGTTTGGGAAGGCGGTCTCAAGGGGGGCCACGGCAAGGTGTCGCTGGGCAGCGGCGCCTGGTCGGGACCCTACTCGTTCGCCTCCCGTTTCGCGGATGGACAGGGCAGCAATCCCGAGGAGCTGATCGGCGCCGCCCATGCCGGTTGTTTCGCGATGGCGCTCTCGGCGGCGCTCGACCGTTCCGGCCACGTCCCGCGGCGGGTCGCGGTCAGCGCCGCGGTGCACCTGGAAACCGGCGCTGACGGGCCGCGGATCAGCCGCATCGACCTGCGCGCCGAAGCGGACGTGCCGGGGATCGACGACGACGCCTTCCAGCAGCAGGCGCGCCAGGCCAAGGAGGGCTGTCCGGTGTCCAAGGCGCTGGCCGGCACCGAGATCACTCTCGACGCACGCCTGGTGGGCGGTCCGGCGGGGACGTCCGCAGGCTAGCATTCGAAGCGATAGAAAAAGAGCCATACAGCTCTTGACTTCGCCGAACCACCTCCGTAACCTGCAAAACCAATCCTCTGCGAAGGAGAGCGCATGGTTTGGAAGAAGCCCGACGACAATCCGTCCCACCCGGAGCCGGCGCCTGTGCCACCCCGCCAGGTCGCGGCGCCCGTGGAGGCCAGGCGCGCCGACCGTGCCACCGCCACCATCGGACCCTCCATCTTCATCAAGGGCGATCTCAGCGGCGACGAGGACCTGGTCATCGAAGGCCGGGTCGAAGGCAAGATCGACCTCAAGCAGCACAACGTGACGATCGGCAAGAACGGCCGCGTGCGTGCCGACGTGTTCGGCAACACCGTGGTGGTCGAGGGCGAGGTGGATGGCAACCTCTTTGCCCAGCAGCAGGCGATCCTGCGGCAGTCCGGCGCGGTGCGCGGCAACATTGCGGCGCCGCGGGTGATGCTCGAGGACGGCTCCCGCTTCCGCGGCAGCATCGACATGGAATCCAAGGAGACCGCGAAGCCGGCCGCCGCGCCGCCGGGCGGTCAGGGTGCGGCGGCGGCGGCCCCGTCCGCGGCGCCGACAGGGCTGGCGAGCCCCGCGGCGGCAGGCGGTGGCCCGCAGCAGCATCTCCCCGCCGCGCATGCGGCCAGCAGCAGCGCCAACACCGCCACGCCGGCGGCGAGCGGACGCTCCCCCGCGAGCTGACCGGCCCGGCGGGCGGCGCAGGATGAGCTGGTTCTCCTCACGCGGCGCCGGACCGCGCCAGCCGCGCCCGGAGCGCCAGCATCCGGAGCAGCCGGCGGTGCCGGCGCTGCCGGCACTGCCGGCAGCCACCGCCGGCGGTCCCGAGTCCCATCGCTCGCTGGGTCTGGCGTCGCTGATCGGCGGCCTGACGGCCGGCCAGCGGCTGCACATCCTGGACCTCGGACCGGTGGTCGGTGGCAACGTCGAGTTCCTGTCGCGTTTCGGTTGCAAGCTCTACATCCAGGATCTCTACCCGGCGGTCGTGCCGCTGCAGGCCGAGACCATCGGGTTGCCGGCGCCCGGCGCCGCCACCGTCGCCACCATCGACCGCGCCGCCGTGCGCGAGGCGCGGGAGACCTGGGATCCGCGCCCTTTCCGCGAGGGTGGCGAATCCGACGAACCGGGGCTCGCGGGCCATTTCGCCGAGCTGCTGACGTTCCCGGAGGAGACGCGCTTCGACGCGGTGCTGACCTGGGACCTGATCAACTACCTCGAGCGGCGCGAGGTGGCGGCGCTGGCCCGCCAGCTGGCCCGTTTCTGCCGCCCTGGCGCGCAGCTGTTCGCCCTGATCTCGATCCTCAAGCAGATCCCGGCCGAGCCGATGCGTTTCCGCATCCTCGACCAGGAGCACCTGGCCTACGAGTCCAGGACGTCTTCCCAGCGTCCCTGTCCGCGCTATGCGCCCGCCGAGCTCGCCGAGCTGTTGCGCGGCTTCCGCCTCGACCGTTCCTTCCTGATGCGCCACGGGATCCAGGAGTACCTGTTCACCCGCGAGGAACCTTGACCCGCCTGCACACGGAGCGAGCGGCTCCTGCGGGCGGCGCCCGGCGGGCCGCTTCGCGCCACGAACCAGGCGCTCCGGGCGCTGGTTTGGCGGCGGCCGGGGCGGCCGGGCGCTAGGCGGTGGCAGTCGCCAGTGGGTCAGTGAACGCGCGGTCTTGGACATCCCGGCCTCCTGCCAAGCCAAGTCGGCCGTGAGCTCGATGATGAAGCTGCCATCTGGCCGGGCCTGCGCCGTTGCCACGGTTCCCGATACCCGATCTGAGGGCGGTTTGAAACTCCCGACGTCGTAGGCGCCCCTGTGCAGACCGAGGAGACGCATGTCCGCGGCTGCATTCGCGAGGTCGCGCAGGCTCACCAGGGCGTCAACCTTGGCGATGTCCCTCCTCCAATCCCATTCCAACAAGTGCGCGCTGCGCTCACCCATCGCGGTCTCCGCTGAGACCGCGAGCGGGGGTCGCTTGCGTAGCACGGCATATGGCACGTGGCTTTCGCGCGCCGCGGCCAGCGCCAAGGAGAGGAGCGCGTGGTGGACGTCGAGACGTACGCTTCGGTACCACTGACTCAAAGGGCCGCTTCGGAAGGGTGCCTGCTCTCGTTGGGATGGTTCCTCCTCGAACACTTCGTAACCGAGGTACTCGCATGCCAAAATCCGTCGTATTCGGACCGCCAAGTCATCATGCGCGACCTGGGCGCGGGCCGATACGAGCGAGTCCTCGTCGGCCGCAGGATCTTCGACGAGGGCGTGGAAGAGCCAGAGCTGGCGAATCTCGATCGATCGGGCGATCAGCAGCGCGGCCAGGAGAGGCTCCTGCCGCAACGTCTCGGCTTGAGCCCGGAGAGCTCTCATCGCGCGCGCCGCGGTCGCTGGAGATCCCTCCACCAGCCCCAATCGTCCCGAGAGGGCTTCGAGCTTCGCGAGGCTGAGCTGATCGTCGAGGTCGGGTGCCTGCCATCCAAGACCGTGCGTGTAGTCGATGCCAAGGTTCGCCGCCGGGAGCTCGGCCGCGGCTTCGAAGACCCTGAGCGCCTCCTGATTCGCGGCGAGCAGGGCTCTGGCCTCTGCGACCCTTTGCCTGAGCCCAACGGCGGCGAGGAGCTCGTTGATGGGGAGCCAGCTCGCCTCGCTTGGGCTCTTGGGCCCGGGGATCTCGAGCATCGCCGCCGCGCGCAGGTAGAGAGGCCAGCGGTTGTCGGTGCTCGAGGCGTCAGGCGGCGCACAGGACTCGATGCGCTGGATCCCTGACTCGATGGCGAGCGCCTTTTCGTCGTCGGCAAGTCGAGCACGCTGGTGACCTGCACGTCTCTCGCCGAGCCAGTCCAGGGTCGCGATGCCAATGCCGACCAGGAGGCAGAGGCCCAGGGCGACCCAGAGAAAGGCCCGCGGCCGAATCCGCAGCGGCGATCTCCTTGGTGGCGTTTCAGGCAACCCCGTGCCTCCGCCCGAGCCAGGCGGCGGCCCGCAACAGGGCCGCCACCGACTTGGCATCCACGATCTCGCCGCCGGCCGCCATTGCCACCGCCCGGTCGAGCGGCAAGCGCTCGAGGGTCAGCACCTCGTCGCTTTCCAGCGCCTGGTCGCCGCCCACCAGATCGGTCGCCAGGTAGAGCCAGATCCGCTCGTCGGTGAACCCCGGCGTGGTCCAGATCCAGCCCAGCGGCTGCAACGTTGCCGCCCGATAGCCGGTTTCCTCCCGCAGCTCGCGCGCGGCACACAGCTCCGGCGGCTCATCCCCGTCGCGGGTGCCCGCGGGGACCTCCAGCAGCCAGCCGCCGGTCGCATAGCGGTACTGGCGCAGCATCAGCACCTCGCCCGAGCCGAGCAGCGGCACGATGGCGGCGGCGCCGGGGTGATGGATCATCTCGAAGTCGAGCTCGCTGCCATTGGGCAGCCTGACGCGGTCGACCCGCACCTCGATGCGGCGCCCCGCGAAGACGCTCTTGCTGGTCAGCCGCTCGGCGCCGGCCTGCTTGCCGGCGGCGCCGGTGCCTCCGTCACGCTCTGCCATGTCCACCCTCCCTGGAAGCCGCCCCCAGACTGCGGAAATACATGGGTCGGCGAACCGCACACTAGACTATGCCGAATGAGCCGGCTCCCCCTGCTGCTGTCGCTCCTGGCCGCACTCGCGCCGGTCTCCGCTCCCGCGGTAACGGCGATGCCCGCGGGCGCCATGGGCGTCGTGCCCAGGCCGGCGCCCGCGGCAACCGACCCGGCGGGACCGCCGCCGGCGGCGCCGCTGCCGCCCACTGCCGCGGAGGCCGCGCGGCTCGCCGCCGGCGAGGTGCTGCTCGCCTCCCGGCAGGCCGGCCAGCGCGCCTTGGCCGAGGAGGTGGGCCGAGGCGTCTTCGATGCGCCGCCGCAGCGGGTGTTCGCGGCCGTGGCCGACTTCGCTCACTATCAGGAGTGGGTGCCGTTCGTGAAGCGCTCGGATGCGCGTCCCCAGGCCGACGGCTCGGTGGTCAGCTTCCAGTCGCTGGTGCTGCCCTTCCCGCTCGGCCAACGGCACTACGAGATCGCCGCCAGGAGCCGCGTTCCGGAGCCCGGAGCCGCCGCGGCGTGGCTGGCCTGGTGGCGCTACCTGCCGGGGACCGGCAACGTCGCGGATCACCACGGCTGGTGGGTGCTGGTGCCTTACGGCCACGGCAAGACGCTCGGCACCTGTCTGCTCTACACCGATCCGGGAGGCGGGCTGCCGGCCTGGGCGGTGCACCGCGGCACCGCCGCAACCATGCCCTACGTCTTCAGCGGCCTGCGTCAGCAGATCCGCCGCGGACGCTACGAGCCGGCGGCACCTGGACCCGGCGCGGCCGCCGGACCCGCCGGCGGCGCCTGACCTTCCGCACGGTTCGTCGTCATACCCGGTGCTGGCCGCTGGCCGCTCAACGCGCCGGCGCGGGGCCTCCCAGGGTGCTCGCGCCCAGCACGTCCAACCTGCCGCCGAGCAGCGCCGCGCGGCAGGCGCGCCGCTGGATCTTGCCGCTCGAGGTCTTGGGAATGCTGCCGGCGCGCAGCAGCACCACCTGCTGCACCTGCGCCTCGTGCTGCTCGGCCACCGCGCGGCGGATCGCCTCGGCGATCGCCTCGACGCTGTCCGCATCCAGGGGCGAATCGCTCGCCAGGCGTTCGTGCTCGTGCACCACCACCAGCCGTTCCTCGTCGCCGATCTCGACCGAGAAGGCGGCGCCGCACCCCGGGCGCAGCGCCGGATGGCTGCGCTCGACCGTCAGCTCGATGTCCTGGGGATAGAGGTTGCGGCCGCGGATGATGATCAGGTCCTTGAGCCTGCCGGTCACGAACAGCTCGCCGTCGTCGAGGAAGCCCAGATCGCCGGTGCGCATGAACGGCGCCGCCTCGTCCTCTGCCGCCCCATCCACCCCTGCCGCGATGCGGCCGTCGAAGGTCTCGGCCGTCTCCTGCGGACGGTGCCAGTAGCCCTGCGCCATGCTCGGGCCGCGCACCCACACCTCGCCGATCCGGCCGGGGCCGCAGCGCTCGAGGGTAGCGGGATCGACGATGGCGAGCTCCTGGTCGAGCCACGAGCGGCCGCACGACACCAGGGTGCGCCCGGTCGGGTCTCCCGCCGGCAGCGCCCTCGCCTCGCCGGCCTCGAGGCTGGCGCCGTCGAAGGTGGCGATTCGCGGCGCGCCGCGGACCGCGCCCGACCCCGCGCCGCCGGCCACGAACAGCGTCGCCTCCGCCAGGCCGTAGCAGGGGAAGAAGGCGCCGGCAGCGAAGCCGCAGCCGCCGAAGGCGTCGGCGAAACGCGACATGGTCTCGGCCCGCACCGGCTCGGCGCCGTTGAAGGCGGTGTCCCAGCTGGCGAGATCGAGGTCGGCGCGGTCGGCCGCCGAGATCTTGCGCACGCAGAGGTCGTAGGCGAAGTTGGGACCGCCGCTGGTGGTGGCGCGATAGCGCGAGATCGCCGCCAGCCACCGCTTCGGGCTTTGCAGAAAGGCGATCGGCGACATCAGCACGCAGCGCGCCCCCAGGTAGAGCGGCTGCATGACGTTACCGATCAAGCCCATGTCGTGGTACAGCGGCAGCCAGCCCACGATCACCGAGTCCGCCGTCTGCCCGAACGCCTGGCGGATCATCTCCTCGTTGTGCAGCAGGTTGCGATGGGTGACCATGACGCCCTTGGGCGCCGCCGTCGAGCCGGAGGTGTACTGCAGGAAGGCCAGGGTCGAGCCGGAGACGCCGGGATCGCTCCAGCCGTCGGCCTCCTCGGCCGGCACCTCGTTGGTCGCCACCAGGCGGAGCGCCGAGAGGTCCGGCACCTGCGCCGCCAGGCCGCCGATTGCCGCCTTGAGCTCGGAAGTGGTCAGGGCGACCGCGGGTCGGGCGTCGCGTGCGATCTCCAGCAGGCGCGGCAGCGTGCGCGCCGAGCGCGGGGGATAGGCGGGCACGGCGGCGACGCCGGCGTAGAGGCAGCCGAAGAAGGCGGCCACGAACTCGAGGCCGGGGGGATAGAGCAGCAGCGCCCGCTGGCCGGCGGCACCCAGCCGCTGCAACGCCGCGGCGATCGCCCGCGCCCGCAGGTCCAGGCCGGAAAAGCTGAGGTGGACGGCATCCTCGCCGCTGCGATCGGGCAGGAAGGTGTACAGCGGCTGGTCGCCGAGATCCGCGGCGCGCGTCCGCCCCAGCTCGACCAGGCTCTGCCAGGACAGGGACACGGAAGAGGCCGCGGGAGCGACCGCGGTGCGGGTCAGGGGCGTGGTCTTCAGGTCCATCGGCATCCTCCGGTCGGTTCGACGTGGCGGGCCGCCGCCGGCGGGCGGGGCGACCCCATGCATCTCAAGTGCCGCGGCGGCGGCACCCTGGGACGATACGGCAGGTCCCGGCAGAGCGGGAACTCCCCGAGACCGCCCGCAGTCCAAGCATCTAGACGGCAAAGGAGAACGTCATGTTCACGAGCCCATGGATGAACCCGCCGGACGACCGCCGGCCTGCCGAACGCCGGCGGGCCTGGATCCTGACCTCCTCGGTGGTGCTGCACGGCCTGGCGCTGGCGACGCTGGCCGGCTTCGAGACCTGGCGGGTGGCGGCAGTGGCCGAGCCGCCGGTGGCCGCCGTCTTCGAGGTCCAGCTGCCGCTGCCACCGCTGCCGCCACCGCCATCCCCGCGGACACCGCCCGCGGTGCGCCGTCAGGCCGCGTCGCCCAGGCCGCAGTCGATCGCGCCGGCGACTCCCGCCGTGCCGGCGACGCCGCCGCTCACCCAGCCCGACCCCAAGGCGCTGCCGCACGAGCCGAGCAAGCAGCTCGATCCCGCGCTCGCCGACCCGGCGACGCCGGCCGCGCCCGGCCCGGAGACCAGCGGTCCCGGCGGCGACAGCCACGGCACCCGCAGCGGCAGCTGGGGGCCGGGCGGCGACGACGATCGTCCGCTGCCGGTCGGCGGCAGGATCCGGCCGCCACAGATCGTGCCGGGCACCAAGGTGCAGCCTCACTACACCGAGCAGGCGCGCCAGGCCCGCCTGCAGGGCGTCGTGGTGCTGCAGGCCACCATCGACGAGCGCGGCAACGTCATCGACGTGCACCTCTTGAAGACCATGCGCTTCGGGCTCGACGAGGAGGCCGTCAAGGCGGTCAGCCAGTGGAAGTTCACCCCGGCGCTGCTCGACGGCCGGCCAGTCAAGGTCTACTTCGACCTCACCGTGCAGTTCGAGGTGCGCTAGGCCTGGGCCGCATTCCCCTCACCTCGGCGTCCGCGGCGGCGCTATGCTGCCGCCGGACGCGCAAGGATGTTCGAGGATTCGACGCTACGCCCGGGCACCGGGCGGCGGAGCGCTTGGCCGCTCGCCGCCTCGGCGCTGCTGCACCTCGCGGCGATCGGCGCCCTGGCGCTCGCCGCGGCGCGCGGCCCCGCGCCCGGCGACGGCGAGCAGCCGATCGACGTGCTGTTCCTGGAGGCGGCGATCCGGGGCGCGGCGGACGCGCCCGCCAGGGCGCCCACGCCCGCCGAGCGCCAGGCGGAGCGCGAGCGCCAGGCCATGCTCGACCGGCTGGTGCAACCCTCGACCGTCCCCGCCCAGCCCCCTGCACCCGCTCCGGACGCCGCCGCCGTCTCGCCGCCCGGCACGGCCGGCGATGGCGCGCTGCCCGGCGCGGCGGATCTGCCGGTCGCGGCAGGCGGCGAGGTCGTCGGCCCGCGGGTCATCGAGAGCAGCAGGGTGGTGCCGGCCTATCCCGAGGCGGCGCAGCGGGCCGGGCTGCAGGGCCTGGTGGTGCTCAAGGTCGAGGTCGACGAGCGCGGCAGGGTGGGCGCCATCGAGGTGCTGCGCGGCCTGGGCAACGGCTTCGACGAGGCGGCGGTGGCGGCGGTCCGCCGTTGGCGGTTCCGGCCCGCCACCCGCAACGGCAAACCGATCAAGGTCTTCCATGTCATCCCCTTCGACTTCCGGCTCTGAGCCCGGCGCCGGCTTCCGCCTGCTGCGGCTCGAAACCGCCGCGGGCGGGGCGCCCCTCCGGCCACCCGCCGCCGCGGGCGAGTCGCCGCTCCAGCCACCCGCCGCCGCGGGCGCCGACCCGTCCGGCGGCGGACACGCGGCACCCGGCGGCTCCGCGGCAGCCGCACCGGCCACCGCGCCAGCGGCGGCGCTGGCGGTGGCGGAGCTGCTGATCCCGGCCACCAGCCCGATCTTCGCCGGCCACTTTCCCGGCCGGCCGCTGCTGCCCGGGATCGCCCATCTCGCCCTGCTGCGCCAAGTGCTCGACGCGCTGGCCGGCCGCGGCGAGGTCGGCGAGATCGGCGACCTCGGCGGTGGCGGCCTGGGAACGCCGGCTGCCACCGCCATCATCGAGGTTCACCGGTTGCGGCTGCGCCAACCGGTGTCCCCCGGCGAGCG
>DATGHG010000218.1:0-4458 GCA_035308185.1 Thermoanaerobaculia bacterium
CGGCCGGTGCCGCTCAGCGTCCTGGTCGTCACCCGCAACGAGGAGCTCAACCTCGAGCGCTGCCTGGCGAGCGTCCATGGCTTCGCCGACCAGATCCTGGTCGTCGACTCCGAGAGCGCCGACGGCACGGTCGAGATCGCCCGCCGCTTCGCCGACGAGGTGCGCGAGCTGCCCTACGATCACACCCGGATCATCCCCTGGATCTTCCAGTGGGGGCTCGACCACCTGCCGATCCGCAACGCCTGGGTGCTGATCCTCGAGGCGGACCAGGCGCTGCCGCCGGCGCTGCGGGCGGAGATCGCGGCGTTGCTCGCCCGGCCCGCGATCGCCGAGGACGGCTTCTACATCCGCCGCCGGCAGATCTTCCGCGGTCGCTGGATCCGCTTCGGCGGCTACGGCGGCAAGCACCTGTTGAAGCTGTTCCGGCGGGACCGCGGCCGGCTGGACCCGCTGGAGCAGGACACCCGGGTCTACCTGCCGGGCAGGGTCGGCCGCCTGCGGGCGCCGCTCGAGGAGTGGAACAAGAAAGAGGACGCGATCGTCTTCTACCTGCAGAAGCACCTGCGCTACGCCGAGGCCTTCGCCCGCGAGGAGTTGCAGCGGCGCACCGGCCTGGCGCGCTGGGCGACCCCGCCTCGCCTGCTCGGCACGCCGGACGAGCGCGTGCTCTGGCTCAAGGACCGTTACCACCGGCTGCCGCTCTACCTGCGGCCGGCGCTGTATTTCTGCTATCGCTACTTCCTGCTGCTCGGTTTCCTCGACGGCAAGACCGGCTTCCTCTTCCACTTCCTGCAAGCGTTCTGGTTCCGCCTGGTGGTGGACGTGCGCCTGGAAGAGCTGCTCGCCGGCGACGATCCCGCCGGCCGCAGAGGCGAGGCGGCGTGACCAGGATCCTCGGCCTGTCGGCCTTCCACGCCGACGCCTCGGCCGCGGCGCTGGCCGGCGGCGACCTGGTCGCCGGCGTCGAGGAAGAGCGCTTCCGCCGCGTCAAGCACTGGGCGGGCTTCCCGGAGCAGGCGCTCGCCTTCTGCCTGGCGGAGATCGGCGGCGACCTCGGCGAGGTCACCGCCGTCGCCGTGTCGCGGCAGCCGCGCGCCTACCTGCTGCGCAAGGCGGCGCTGGCGCTCACCCATCCGCGCGGCCTGCTGCGGGCGGCTTCGCGGGCGCGCAACCTGGCGCAGGTGGCCGGGATCGAGCGGCGCATGGCGGCGTTCGCCGAGGTTGCCGGAGGCTCCGGCGTCTCCGGCGACGGTGGCGCGCCGCCACGGCGGGCGCCCCGCGTCCATCCGGTCGAGCACCACCTGGCGCACGTCGCCTCGGCCTTCTACTGCTCGCCCTTCGAGGAGGCGGCGTGCCTGTCGGTGGACGGCTTCGGCGACTTCGTCTCCACCATGCTGGCGGTGGGGCGGGCCGGCGGCGTCGAGGTGCTGCAGCGGGTCCACTACCCGCACTCGCTCGGCCAGCTCTACACCGCCGTCACCCAGTACCTCGGCTTCCCCGGCTTCGGCGACGAGTACAAGGTGATGGGCCTCGCCGCCTACGGCGAGCCGGCGTTCGCGGCGGCCCTCGGAGAGGTCGCCCCCGGCATGCCCGACGGCACTTTCCGCCTCGACCTGCGCTACTTTCGTCACCTCTCGGAGGGGGTCGACATGACCTGGGACGACGGCGCGCCGGCGCTCGCGCCGCTGTTCACCCCGGCGCTCGAACGGCTGCTCGGTCCCGCCCGCCTCCCCGGCGAGGAGCTGACCCAGCGCCACCGGGACGTGGCCGCCTCGCTGCAGCGGCTCTACGAGGAGCGCTTCTTCGCGCTGGTGCGGGCCCTGCTCCGCCGCACCGGCCTCAAGCGGCTGGCGCTCGCCGGCGGCTGCGCCATGAACTCGCTGGCCAACGGCAAGCTGTTCGAGCAGACCGGCCTCGACGAGGTCTACATCCAGGCCGCCGCCGGCGACGCCGGCACCGCCCTCGGCGCGGCCCTGTGGGTGCAGCACGCGGTGCTCGGCGCGCCGCGGCGCTTCGTGATGGAGCACTGCTACTGGGGGCCGGCCTACGGCACGCCGGAGATCCGCGCCGCCATCGCCGCGGCGATCCCCGGCTCCGGCGGGCGCGACGGCCAGTGGGGGGAGGTCCAGGTCGAAACCGCCGGCGACCAGGACCGGCTGGCCGCCGAGACCGCCGGCGCCCTGGCGCGCGGTGAGGTCGTCGGCTGGTTCCAAGGGCGGGCCGAATGGGGACCGCGAGCGCTCGGCAACCGCTCGATCCTCGCCGACCCGCGGCGCGGCGACATGAAACAGCTGCTCAACGCCAAGATCAAGCGCCGCGAGTCGTTCCGCCCGTTCGCGCCGTCGGTGCTCGAGGAGCGCACCGGCGAGTGGTTCACCATCGACTACCCGGACCCGTTCATGATCAAGGTCTATCCCATCCGGCCGGAGAAGCGCACGCTGATCCCGGCGGTCACCCACGTCGACGGCACCGGCCGCCTGCAGACGGTCTCCCGCCGGGTCAATCCGCTCTACTGGGGGCTGATCCGCGCCTTCGAGGAGGCCACCGGGGTGCCGATGCTGCTCAACACCTCCTTCAACGAGAACGAGCCGATCGTCAACACTCCCGCGGAGGCGCTGGATTGCTTCCTGCGCACGCGCATGGACCGGCTGGTGCTCGGGCCGGTTACACTGCGCAGGATCGCCACCGAGCCGGGGAGCCGATGAGCCGATGAGCCGATGAGCCGATGAGAACACCGAGCCGCATCCTTTGGAGCAAGGCCTGGCGGGTCTTCAAGCGGAAGGCCGGCGCCCTGGCGGGGCGCGCGCGTCCCCTGGGCGGCACGCTGGCGGCCATGGCCCTGCGGCCTTTCGAGCTGCACCTCGAGCTGACCAATCTGTGCAACGCCAACTGCGTGTTCTGCCCTTACCAGTTCCAGCAGCGCGAGGTCGCCTACATGCCGGAGGAGGTCTTCCGCAAGGCGGTCGGCGATTTCGTCGCCAGCGGCGGCGGCAGCGTCGGCCTGACGCCGATCGTCGGCGACGCCCTGATCCATCCCGATTTCGTCGCGCGCGTCCGTTATCTGCGGGCGCAGCCGCGGATCGATCGCATCTGGGTCACCACCAACGCCATCCTGCTCGACAAGCACGGCATCGAGGCGGTGCTGAGCTCCGGGCTCACCTCGATCACCATCAGCACCTCGGGCTTCGACGAGCCGTCCTATCGCCGCATCTATCGTTCCACCGCCTACCAGCGCTTCCGGCGCAACGTCGCCGAGCTGGTCCGCCGCAACCGCGAGCTGCCGGAGCCGCTGACCATCACCATCGGCCTGCGCACCGACCGGCCGCTCGAAGAGGTGATGGCCGACCCGGACTTCCAGGAGATCCTCGCCCACCAGCCCGACATCGACTTCACCTGGTCCTTCACCTCCGCCGGCGGGCGGGTGACGCGCGCGGCGCTGCCGGCGGGCATGCGCCTGCGCACCGTCACCTCGCGGCGCGAGACCTGCGTGCAGCTCTACAACGGGCCGATCGTCCTGCCCGACGGCACGGTCATGGCCTGTAGCTGCGTCGCCGCGATGGATGCGGTCGCCGACCTGGGGATCGGCAACGTCCGCGACCGCGACCTGCGCGAGATCTGGATCGGCGAGGGCATGAAGCGGCTGCGGGCGAGCTTCGGGGAAGGCACGCTCAATCCCACCTGCGCGGCCTGCGACATGTACCGCGGCCTCGAGCTGTACCGCGGCGCCGAGGGGCGTTCCCGGGCGCGGCTGAACCGGCAGCGCCAGGCCGGCGATTTCCGGCGCCGGCCGAAGCCCACCGGCGCCTTCAGCGGCGGCTAGGCGCGCGCACCCGCACCCTTCATCGGTATGCCCAGCGCGCCGCGGCAACTCCGTATCCTCATGGTCATCCACACGCACTGGAGCCGCGACCTCGGGGCGCCGCGCGTGCAGCTGGAGCTGGCCGAGGAGCTGCGCGCGCTGGGCCACCAGGTCGAAAAGTTCAGCTACGAGGACGCCTTCCCCGGCCTCGCCGCGCCGCCCGCGCGCCCCGGCGGCTTCACCGCGCGGCTCCGCGCCTACCTGGCCAGCAACCTGAGCTTCGCCGACCGGGCCGCCGCCCACGTCCGGGCGCATGCCGGCCGCTTCGACGTCATCGACGCCAACCAGACCGACCTGCCGTTTCCCAAGCGGCGGCTCGGCTTCTCGGGACTCCTCGTCGCCCGCTCGGTGGGGCTGATCCCGGCGTATCAGGAGTTCGAGCGCTTCGCCGCCGCGCGCTGGCCGGAGCCGGCCTCGCCCAGGCGCCTGGCGCGCCGCCTGCTGACCGTCGGCGGGCGCCGGCGGCGGCTGCGCGACGTCGCCCGCAGCTTCCGCTGCGCCGACCTGATCAACGTCTCGAACGGCGACGACCTGCGCACGGTCGCGCAGACCATGGGCTTCGGCGCCAAGGTGGTGATGTTCCCGTTCGGCCTCTCGGC
>DATGHG010000219.1:0-25623 GCA_035308185.1 Thermoanaerobaculia bacterium
TTCGATGGCCATCACCTTGTCGATGTTGAAGATGACGGTTGCCTCCTCGTGGGTGTCGGTCTCGGCGGTGAGGACGTCGTAGCTGTGCCCGTCGGCGGTCACCAGGTCCTGCTTGGTGGACATCAGGCGATAGTGGTGCAGCACCGAGTACTCCTCGTCCACGGAGATCACCACGAAGGCGGTCTTGGGCGTCCTGCCGTCGCCGGAGGCGAGGATCGATTTCATCAGGCCGTCGCCCATGGCGCGATGCGGCGCGGCCTTCTCCGGCTGATGGCTCTTCTCGTAGGCGAGAGCGACGAACATGTGCGCGTCGATGTCCAGGTAGTTCTGCGCCAGGACCTGGTTGCCGATCTCGATCACCGCGGACCATTGGTCCTTGTGCAGGGCGTCGAACATCTTCTTGCGCAACACGGGGTCGGCCGCGCTCGCCTTGGCCAGACGATTGGCAGAGGCCATGCGCAGGGCCGTGAAATCGAGCCCGCGGTCTCCCCGCCGCGCCATCTCCAGCAGGCTCTGGTAGGTCGTCTGCGCGGGTGCGGCATACGCGGCCCTCGGCGCCAATGCGCCCTGGACGACCATCGACATGCCCAACCCCAGAATCCCCAGAACCCTCGTTGCAAGCATCGGCGTCTCCTCGCGCGGCCTGCCGCCGCTGTCCTCGTGACGTCCAACCACGCCCTGACTTCCTTCTTATAGACAGGTGGCGCGCGCCGGCGGTTCCCGAACCGCACCGCGGGCGCGGCTCGACCGGGGCGCCAAGCAGGGACCCGCCTGCCGCCCGGCCCGTCGCCGCTTCAGATCTCGATGCAGATCTTGCCGAAGTGCCGCCCCGCCGCCATGTGCTCGAAGGCGCCACGCGCCTCGGCCAGCGGGAAGGTGCGATCGATCACCGGTTGCAGCCGATGCAGCGCCACGGCGCGGTTCATCGCCTCGAAGCTGGCCCGCGAGCCGACCAGCACCCCCTCCACCCGCACCCGCCGCATCTGGATCGCGGGGATCGAGATCTCGGCGGCGTTGCCGGAGAGCACCCCGATCAGCGCGATGCGGCCGCCGACCCGCACCGCTTGCAGGGACTGCGGCAGGGTCGCCGCGCCACCGGTCTCCAGCACGTGGTCGGCACCCTCTCCTCCCGTCAGCTCCTTGACCCTCGCCCCCCACTCCGGCACCTCCCGGTAATTGATGCCGGCCGCCGCGCCGAGCTGCTTGGCCCGCTCGAGCTTCTCGTCGCTGCTGGAGGTGATGATCACCCGGGCGCCGGCCAGCACCGCCAGCTGCAGGGCGACGATCGAGACGCCGCCGGTGCCGAGCAGCAGCACCGTCTCGCCGGCCTTCAGGCCGTGGCCGCCTTCGATCATGGCGGTCCAGGCGGTCACCGCCGCACAGGGCAGGGTCGCCGCCTGGGCGTCGGTCAGGTGGGCCGGGGTCTTCACCAGACCCTCCTCGCCGAGCACCACCTGCTCGGCCAGCATGCCGTCGAGGGGCCCCCCGAGCGTCGTCCTCACCATGTCGCGGGCGGGCTCGCCGGCGATCCAGCCCTGGGCGAAGATGGCGCAGACACGGTCGCCGGGCCGGACCCGCGAGACGCCCTCGCCCACCGCCACCACCTCGCCGGCGCCATCCGAGCAGGGGATCAGCGGCAGCTTCTGCTTGGGGTTGTAGCGGCCGGTGGCCATCAACAGGTCGCGGTAGTTGAGCGAGGCGGCGCGCACCCGCACCAGCGCCTGGCGGTGTCCTGGCTGGGGGTCGGGGCGCTCGACCAGGGCCAGATGATCGAGGCCGAAGCCGTCGCGGATCTCGACGGCGCGCATCAATGCTCCTCTTCCAGCGCGCCGCGCATGCTCGCCAGCAGCTCGGCGGCCCTGGACTCGGCCAGGCTGCCCGCCGGCCAGCCGATGGGCAGGCCGTCGCGGCCGGACCTGGGGATGATGTGGAAATGGACGTGCATCACCACCTGGCTGGCGTGCCGGCCGTTGTTCTGCAGCACGTTGTAGGCGGTGGCGCCGGTGGCGCGCAGCACGGCGCGGCAGAGGCGGGGCAGGACCCGCCCGAGCGCCGCCGCCGACTCGTCCGACAGCTCGTGCAGATGCGCCTTGCGCTCCTTCGGGATCACCAGGGTGTGGCCGTCCGCCAGCGGCCCGATGTCGAGGAAGGCCAGCACGTGCTCGTCCTCGTAGACCCGGTAGCAGGGGATCTCGCCGGCGAGGATCTGGTCGAAAACGGTGATCTGCGGCTCGCTCATGGGCGGCCATTGTACCGCCGGGGGCGGTGCGGGCGCCCGCGCGGCTTGCAAGCCCTCAGACCGGTTGCTACAGTGCGAGTCAAAAGGGCGTCCAGCTCTCCCACGACTCTTCTGCGGAGGCCTCTATGAAGAGCTTCACCGTTCTCGGCAGAGCCGTCTGCACCGCTGCCATTCTCTGCCTTGCCGCCAGCGGCCTGCCCGCGCAGCCGGCCTCCGGCCCGGAGATCAAGATCGGCGGCATCTTCGACCTGACCGGCATCACCTCGGACGTCGGCAAGTCCTACGCCCAGGGCGTGCGTGACGCGGTCGAATGGACCAACGCCCACGGCGGCGTCAACGGCAAGCGGCTGAAGCTGGTGGACGCCGACTACGGCTACAAGATCCCGGAGGCGATCGCCCTCTACAAGCGGCTGGTCAACGACGAGAAGGTGGTGCTGATCGCCGGCTGGGGCACCGGCGACACGGAAGCCCTGCGCGAGCAGACGGCGAGGGACAAGATCCCCTACGTCTCCGCCTCGTTCTCCGCCCACCTCAGCGATCCCGCCAAGAACCCTTACAATTTCTTCATCGCGCCGACCTACTCCGACCAGCTGCGGGCGTGGCTGCTGTGGGTCAAGGACGACTGGAAGGACAAGTCGCGCCACCCCAAGGTCGCGGCCCTGTTCGGCGACAACGCCTACGGCCGCTCGCCGCTCGACGCCGGCAAGGCCTTCGCCAAGGAGAACGGCATCGATTGGGTGTACGACGGCGTGCTGCCGGGCGCCTTCCAGGACGCCACCAGCCAGCTGCTCACCATGCAGCAGGCCGGCGCGGACTACGCCTTCATCAACGTCACCACGACCAGCACCTCGATCATCCTCAAGGACGCCGCCAAGCTCGGCCTCAAGACCAAGTTCGGCTCCAATCCCTACGGCTTCAGCGAAGCGCTGCCGGCGGTCGCCAGGGAAGCCGCCGAGGGCGTCACCGGCGTGATGGCGAATCCCCCCTACGGCACCAACGTCCCGGGCATGAAGCGGATCCAGGACTTCGCCAAGGGCGCGCCGCACGACGCGCTCTACGTGCGCGGCTGGGCGTCCACCGCGGTGCTCGTCGAAGGCCTCAAGCGCGCCGACAAGGCCGGCCAGCTCAACGGCGAAGGGATCAAGAGCGCCCTCGAGTCGATCCGCAACCTCGACCTGGGCGGCATCGCCTGCAACGTCACCTACACCCCGACCGACCACCGCCCCTGCACCACCACTCCGATCTATCAGGTCAGGAACGGCACCCTGGTCAAGGTCAAGGACTACGACCTGCCCCGCAAGAGCGAATGGCTCGGCATGTAGCGCCTGCCGGCCGCGGGCGGCCCGGCCGCCGCGGACCGCGCGGCCGATGACCGCCCCGGCATGCTCGAGGTCGACAACGTCGAGGTCGTCTACGACCGCGCCATCCTGGTGCTCAAGGGCATCTCCCTGGCGGTGCGGGAGGGGCAGCTGGTGGCCCTGCTGGGGCCCAACGGCGCCGGCAAGAGCACCCTGCTCAAGGCCATCTCGGGCCTGCTGAAGTCGGAGGAAGGCGAGGTCACCGACGGCTCCATCCGCTTCCTGGGCAGGCGCATCGACCGCGAGGAGCCCGAGGCCATCGTCCGCGCCGGCATCTTCCAGGTGATGGAGGGGCGGCGGGTCTTCGAGGACCTGACCGTCGACGAGAACATCCTGATGGGCGCCTTCACCCGCGCCGACCGGGCCGGCATCAAGCGCGACCACGCGCTGGCGTTCGACTACTTCCCCCGCCTCCGCGAGCGCCGCCGCCAGCTCGCCGGCTATCTCTCGGGCGGCGAGCAGCAGATGCTGGCCATCAGCCGCGCGCTCATGGCGCGCGCCCGGCTGATGCTGCTCGACGAGCCGTCGCTCGGCCTGGCGCCCTTGCTGGTCAAGGACATCTTCGCCATCATCCGCAACATCAACCGGCAGGAGAAGACCACGATCCTGCTGGTCGAGCAGAATGCCAGCCTGGCGTTGGCGATTGCCGATTTCGGCTACGTCATGGAGAACGGCCGCGTCGTGCTCGACGGCGACGCCGCGAAGCTCGAGGCCAACGAGGACGTGAAGCGCTTTTACCTGGGCGGCGCCGCCGGCGGCGATCGGCGAAGCTATCGCGACCTCAAGTTCTACAAGCGGCGCAAGCGCTGGCTGTCGTGAAGCGCGCCCGCCGCCGGCCGGGCGCCGCGAGGCGCCCGCGCCGCGCCTGAATCGAGGTCGACGCGATGCACTTGCCGCGCCCCGGCACCATCCTCGACGCGGAGCTGGAATCGCCGGCGCCGGCGGACCGGCTCGCCTACCTGGAGCAGCGGCTGCGCCAGACGGTCGCCCATGCCTTCGCGCACGCGCCGCGCTTCCGCCGCGCCATGGCTGCCGCCGGCATGGCGCCGCACGACGTGCAGCGCCTGGGGGACCTGGCGCGGCTGCCGGTGATCGCCAAGGCGGAGCTGCCGGCGCTGCAGGCCGCGGAGCCGCCGTTCGGCGGCCTGGCGGCGGCGCCGGTCGGGAGCCTGCAACGCATCTTCGCCTCGCCGGGCAACATCTTCGATCCCCAGGGACCGGGACGGGATCACTGGCGCTTCCGGCCGGCGCTGGCAGCCGCCGGGTTCCGCGCCGGCGACGTCGTGCTCAACACCTTCGCCTATCACCTGACGCCCGCCGGCTTCATGTTCGACGACGCGCTGCGCGCCCTGGGCTGCGTGGTGGTGCCCACCGGACCCGGCCATACCGAGCAGCAGGCGCGGATCGCGGCCCACCTCGGCGCCACCGGCTACGTGGGCACGCCGAGCTTCCTCCACGCCATCCTCGCGCAGGCGGCCACGGCAGCCGTGCCGCTGCGGTTCGAGGTGGCCTTCGTCACCGCCGAGATGCTGCCGGAGTCGCTGCGCCACGAGCTGGAGACCGCTCACGGCATCCGCGTGCTGCAAGGCTACGGCACCGCCGACGCCGGCCTGCTGGCCTACGAGTGCCCGGAAAAGCAGGGCCTCCACCTGCATCCCGAGACGATCGTGGAAGTCCTCGACCCCGCGACCCGCGAGCCGGCGGCGCCGGGCGAGCCGGGCGAGGTGGTGGCGACGATCTTCGACGAGACCTATCCCCTGATCCGCTTCGCCACCGGCGACCTCAGCACCTTCCTGACCGATCGGCAGTGCCCCTGCGGCCGCACCGCGCCGCGCCTGGCGGGCATCCTGGGCAGGGTCGGCGACGCGGTCAAGGTCAGGGGGATGTTCGTGCACGCCGGCCAGATGGGAGAGGTCGCCAAAGGCTTCCCCGAGGTGGCCAGGCTACAGGCGGTGGTGACGCGCGCGGCGCACCAGGACCAGCTGCGCTACCTGGCGGAGCTCGCCGCCGGCGCGCCGGCCGAGGGGCTGGCGGAGCGCCTAGCCGCGGCGCTGCGCGAGCGGCTGATGGTGCGCGGCGAGGTGGAGATCGTCCCGCCCGGGACCATTCCGGCGGCGGCGAAGAAGATCGACGACCGGCGGACCTGGGAATAGCCCATGGCCGTGCCGATGCTCGAAGTCAGCGACCTGACGCTGCGCTTCGGCGGCGTCACCGCCCTGCAGGACGTCAGCTTCGCGGTCGAGAGCGGCGCCATCCACGCCATCATCGGCCCCAACGGCGCCGGCAAGACCAGCCTGCTCAACGCCGTCAGCGGCGTGGTCCGCCCGCAGCAGGGCCGCATCCTGCTGGCCGGCGTGGACGTCACCCGGCTGTCGCCGCATGCCCGCACCCGCCTGGGCCTGGCACGCACCTTCCAGAACATCGCGCTGTTCAAGGGGATGACGGTGCTGGACAACCTGCTGATCGGGCGCCACACCCACCAGCGCTGCGGCATCTGGCGGGGCGGCGTCTACTGGGGCCCGGGCCGGCAAGAGGAGGTGGCGCAGCGCCTGGTGGTGGAGGAGATCGTCGACTTCCTCGAGATCCAGCACATCCGCAAGCAGCTCGTGGGCACGCTCGCCTATGGCTTGCAGAAGCGGGTGGAGCTGGCGCGGGCGCTGGCGCTGGAACCCAAGGTGCTGCTGCTCGACGAGCCGATGGCCGGGATGAACGCCGAGGAGAAGGAGGACATGGCGCGCTTCGTCATCGACGCCAACGAGGACCGCGGCACGACGGTGGTGATGATCGAGCACGACATGGGAGTGGTGATGGACGTCTCGCACCGGATCGTGGTGCTCAACTTCGGCCGCAAGATCGGCGACGGCACGCCGGAGGAGGTGAAGCGCGATCCCCGCGTGCAGCATGCCTACCTCGGCCAGGAAGACGCCGCCGACCTCGCGCCGGACCGCGCGAGGGGAGCGTAGTGGCGGAGCTGGACACCTTCCCCAAGCTGCTGGCCGCGGCCGCCACGCGGTTCGGCGCCCGCACGGCGCTGCGCGAGAAGGACCTCGGCATCTGGCAGGCCACCAGCTGGCGGCAGTACCACGACCACGTGCGCGATCTCGGGCTGGGGCTGATCGATCTCGGCATGCGGCGCGGCGACAAGGTCGCGATCATCGGCGACAACCGCCCGGAGTGGCTCTACGCCGAGCTCGCCGCCCAGGGCGCCGGCGGCACCTCGGTCGGCATCTACCAGGATTCCAACCTCGCCGAGGTGGCCTACGTCATCGACCACGCGGACGCGGCGTTCGTGGCTGCCGAGGACCAGGAACAGGTGGACAAGATCCTCGACGTGATCGAGCGGCTGCCGAAGGTCAGGCAGGTCATCTACAGCGATCCGCGCGGTCTTCGCCACTACCGGCATCCGGCGCTGATCCGCTTCGCCGAGGTGGAGGAGAGAGGGCGCGCGCTCGGGCGCCGCCGGCCGGAGCTGTGGGCCGAGAGCGTCGGCGCCGGCCGCGGCGACGACGTGGCGATCCTCTGCTACACCTCCGGGACCACCGGCTTCCCCAAGGGCGCGATGCTCACCTACCGCAACCTGCTCACCATGGCGGCGAGCCTCGACCAGGTCGACGCCAAGCTGCCGGACGACGAGTTCGTCTCCTTCCTGCCGCTGGCGTGGATCGGCGAGCAGATGACGACGCTCGCCGCCAGCCTGGCGCTCGGCTTCACCGTCAACTTCCCCGAAGAGCCGGCGACGGTGATGCAGGACATCCGCGAGATCGGCCCGCACATCATGTTCGCGCCGCCGCGGATCTGGGAGAACCTCAACTCCATGGTGCAGGTGAAGATCATGGACACCACGCGCGCCAAGCGCCTGATGTACGAGCTGTGCATGCCGGTGGGCTACCGGGTCGCCGACCTCCGCTTCCAGCGGCGGCCGGTGCCGCGGCGGTGGCGCGCCGCCTGGCGGCTCGCCCACTGGCTGCTCTTCCGCGCGCTCAAGGACCGGCTCGGCCTCACCAACGTCCGCAGCTGCTCGACCGGCGGCGCCGCTCTCGGCCCCGACGTGTTCCGCTTCTTCCACGCGCTCGGCGTGCCGCTCAAACAGATCTACGGCCAGACCGAGATCAGCGGCATCTCCTGCATCCACGCCGACGGCGACGTCCGCTTCCACACCGTCGGCCGCCCCATCCCGGGGACCGAGATCGCCATCTCCGAGCAAGGCGAGATCCTGTCGCGCAGCCCGTCGGTGTTCACCGGCTACTACAAGAACGACGCCGCCACCCGCGAGACGCTGGCCGGCGGCTGGCTGCACTCGGGCGACGCGGGCTACCTGACCGAGGACGGCCACCTGGTGGTCATCGACCGCATGCAGGACGTCATGCGGCTCGCCGGCGGCGCCAGCTTCTCGCCGCAATACCTCGAGAACCGCCTCAAGTTCTCGCCCTACGTCAAGGAAGCCGTGGTCACCGGCAAAGACCGGCCCTATCTCGCGGCGATGCTGTGCATCGACCTGGGCATCGTCGGCAAGTGGGCGGAGCGCCACCAGCTCGGCTACACCACCTACACCGACCTGGCCGCCAAGGACGAGGTCTACGCGCTGCTGCAGAAGGAGGTGGAGAAGGTCAACGAGACCCTGCCGGCGGCGGCGCGGATCCGCAAGTTCGTGCTGTTGTACAAGGAGCTCGACGCGGACGACGAGGAGCTGACGCGCACCCGCAAGGTGCGGCGCGCCTTCGTCGAGGAGCGCTACCAGGAGGTGATCGGCGCGCTCTACGGCGACGCCCGCCAGGTGCCGATCGACGCCGAGATCCGCTACCAGGACGGCAAGACGGCACGCATCAGGACGACGCTACAGATCCGCGAGCTGGCCCCGGCACCGGCCGGCGGCCACGGCGGCGACGGCGGCCACGGCCACGGCCGCGGCGACGGCGACGGCGACGATCGATCATGAACTTTTTCCTGCAGCTGGCGATCAACGGCCTGGTGGTGGGCAGCATCTACGCGCTGGTGGCGATGGGCTTCGTGATCATCTACAAGGCCACCAGCGTGCTCAACTTCGCCCAGGGCGAGTTCCTGCTGCTCGGCGCCTACGGCAGCCTGGTGCTGTTGACCCGGTTTCACCTTCCGCTCTACGCCGCCGTGCTGCTGACGCTGGCGCTCGCCGCCGTCCTCGGCCTGGCGATCGAACGCCTGATCCTGCGGCCGCTGGTCGGCGAGCCGGTGATCTCGGTGATCATGGTGACGCTGGGCCTTTCGAGCATCCTGCGGGCGGTGGTGCAGGGGATCTGGGGCACCGACACCCGGCCGTTCCCGGAAGTCTTCCCCAGCGCGCCGCTGATGCTCGGCCAGGTGCCGGTGTCGCGGGCGTACGCGTGGAGCCTCGGCTGCGTCGTCGTCCTGCTGGTCGCGTTCAGCCTGTTCTTCAAGTATTCCCGCCTCGGCATCGCCATGCGCGCCACGGCGTTCTCGCAGCAGGTGGCGCTGTCCATGGGCATCTCGGTGCGGCGCATGTTCGCGCTGGCCTGGGCGATCGCGGCGGTGGTGTCGGCGGTCGGCGGCATCCTGCTGGGGGCGGTGCGCACCGGCGTCGACCAGTCGCTGGCGCTGATCGGCCTCAAGGTCCTGCCGGTGGTGATCCTGGGCGGGCTCGACAGCGTCCCGGGCGCCATCGCCGGCGGCCTGTTGATCGGCGTGCTGGAGAACCTGGCCGGCGGCTACCTCGATCCGCTCTGCGGCGGCGGCGTGAAGGAGGTCGCGCCTTTCGTGATCCTGGTGGCGATCCTGATGATCAAGCCTTACGGGCTGTTCGGCAAGGTGCGGATCGAGCGCGTCTGACGCGCGCTCGGGTGCCGGTGCGAGAGGAGGGCTGCCGGCGATGATGCGGTGCGGCGATTTCAAGACGTCCTACGCCGACGACATGGCGATCTTCGATTCCGGCTTCGCGCGGTGGGGCCTGGGGCTGCTGCTGCTCGCGCTGCTCGCCGTACCGGCCGTCGCCAGCGGCTACTGGATGGACGTGGCCAACCGCATCGGCATCGCCGTCATCGCCGCCCTGGGGCTCAACATCCTGACCGGCTTCACCGGCCAGATCTCGCTGGGCAACGCCGCCTTCATGGCGGTCGGCGCCTACGCCACCGCCTACCTGGACGGCCACCTGGGATTACCGCTCCCGGCGGTGATCCCGCTCGCCGGCGCCCTGGCCGCGGTGGCCGGCATGATCTTCGGCGTGCCCTCGCTGCGGCTCAAGGGGCTCTACCTGGCGATGGCCACCCTGGCGGCGCATTTCATCGTCGAGTTCGTCGTCACGCACTGGCACGCGGTCACCGGCGGCGTCAACGGCCTGAGCGTGCCCGCGGCCGGGCTGTTCGGCCGCGCTCTCGATTCCGACGCCAAGCTGTTCTATCTGATCTTCCCGCTGACCTGCCTGCTGGTGCTCTTCGCCAAGAACCTCTTCCGCACCAAGGTCGGCAAGGCGTTCGTCGCCATCCGCGACCAGGACGTCTCGGCGGAGGTCATGGGCGTCAACCTGTTCAAGTACAAGCTGCTCTCCTTCGGCGTCAGCTCCTTCTACGTCGGCGTCGCGGGCTCGCTGCTGGCCTACCAGGCCAAGTACATCAGCCCGGAGAATTTCCCCATCAGCCTGGCCATCGACTCGCTGGCGATGATCATCATCGGCGGCCTGGGCAGCGTGCTGGGCTCGATCCTGGGCGCGATCTTCATCACCGTCCTGCCCGAGCTGCTGCGCCTCGGCGCTGCGCGGCTGAGCGACGTCTTTCCCGGCATGGCCGGCCTGCTCGCCTCGCTGAAGCTGGGGGCGTTCGGCCTCGCCATCGTGCTGTTCCTGATCTTCGAGCCCGACGGCCTGGCGGCGCGCTGGCACAAGATCAAGACCTACTGGCGGCTCTACCCGTTCTCTTATTGACCCCCGCCGCGGGCGGCGGCGCGGCGGCTCTTGGCGGCAGGCGAAAGCAGTCTCCGGGGCGGCTGGCTCTCATATTGCACCGCGCTCTGGGCATGAGCGCCGCCACCAGCGCAATTTCCTCGCGACTTCCTCTTGACACCGGCGAGAACTCCGCTACGCTTTCAGGTATGGACGAGACGGCGCTTGACCAACCTCCGAGTACCGGCGACAGCGTCGCCTTCGCGGACGTCTGGCGACCTGTGGGGATCATCCCCGTCTCCCGCGCTGTCCTTCCTCCCACCTTCCTTTCCTTCCTTCCACCCCCTGCCGCAAGTTCCAGCGTAGTTCCCGGTAGCTCGCGGCAGCGGCTGACGCTCGTCTCGCCTGCGCACTGATCGCCATGCGCTCGGAGCCCCCCGGGAGACCCGGGGAACCGCCGCCGGTCGATCGTCGAACCGGGTCGCAGGTCCGAACCGGGCGGGGCCGCCACGGCCTCGCCGGGCCGCACCCATCCCGCAACCTTTTCACCCTGGTCGAGAACGGAGGACCCCGACGATGAAGCAAGAGGCGTTCGCCTCGGTTGTGGAACCGCTGACCGCCAGGCGCGAGGAGATCTGCGCCGTCGTCAACGACGGCTACGATCCCGCCACCTGGTCGGACTGGCGGTGGCAGATGCGCCACCGCCTTACCCGCCTCGATCAGTTCGAGCGCCTGCTGCGGCTCACCGAGACGGAGCGGCGAGGGCTGACGCTGGCGAGCGAGAAGTTCTCGGTCGCCGTGACGCCGTACTTCGCGGCCTTGATCGATCCCGAGGATCCGTCCTGCCCGATCCGCCGCCAGGTGGTGCCGGTGGAAGGCGAGCTGGTGGTCTCCCCGGGCGACATGACCGATCCCCTGGACGAGGACGGTTCCAGCGTCGTCGAGGGCCTGGTGCACCGCTATCCCGATCGCGTGCTGTTCCTGGTCCTCGACACCTGCGCCGCCTACTGCCGGTACTGCACGCGCAGCCGGCTGGTCAGCCAGGGGGAGCTCGAGCCGCTCGGCCGCCGTGTCGAAGCCGTGCTCGGCTATCTGCAGGCGCACCACGAGGTGCGCGACGTCCTGCTCTCGGGTGGCGATCCGCTGCTGATGTCGGACGCGACGCTCGACAAGCTGCTGGGCCGGCTGCGCGCCATCGAGCATCTCGAGTTCCTGCGCATCGGCACGCGCATCCCATGCTTCCTGCCGCAGCGCATCACGCCGGAGCTGGTGGCGGTGCTGCGCAAGCACCGGGTGTGGCTGTCGGTGCACTTCTGCCATGCGCGGGAGCTGACGCCGGAGGTGGCGCAGGCGGCCGACCTGCTGGCCGACGGCGGCATCCCGCTCGGCTGCCAGACGGTGCTGCTCAAGGGCGTCAACGACTCGGCGCCGGCGTTGCGCGAGCTGTTCCACGGCCTGCTCAAGCTGCGCATCCGGCCTTACTACCTGTACCAGTGCGATCCGGTGCTCGGCACCGGGCACCTGCGGACCTCGGTGGCCAAGGGGCTCGAGCTGATGGACCAGCTGCGCGGCCACACCACCGGTTACGCCGTGCCCACCTACGTCGTCGACGCGCCGGGCGGCGGCGGCAAGATACCGGTCCAGACCGACACCATCGTCGACCACGACCACGGCGTCTGGCAGCTGCGCAACTGGGCCGGCAAGGTCTACGGCTACCGCGATCCCGTCGAGGCGGACAGGGCGCGCTGACGGTGAGGGGAGAGCCCGGAGAGCCCGGAGAGAAGACACCGCGAGCGCTGCGTATCGCGCTGGCCTACGACCTCAAGGCCGACTACCTCGCCGCCGGCTTCTCGTCCGAGGCGGTGATGGAGTTCGACGACGAGGCGACGGTGGGCGGCCTGGCGGGTGCGCTCGCGGCGCTGGGCCATCGTCCCGAACGCGTCGGGCGCGGCGTCGAGCTGGCGCGCCGGTTGGCGGCCGGCGAGCGCTGGGACCTGGTGTTCAACATCGCCGAGGGGGTGAGCGGCCGCTCGCGCGAGGCGCAGGTGCCGGCGCTGTGCGAGATGTTCGAGCAGGCCTACACCTTCTCCGATCCGCTCACCGCCGCGCTGACCCTCGACAAGCCGCTGGCCAAGCGGGTGGTGCGCGACCTGGGCCTGCCGACGGCGCCGTTCGCGGTGGTCGGCGACGGCGCGGAGGCCGATGCGGTCGAGCTGCCGCTGCCGCTGTTCGTCAAGCCGATCGCCGAGGGCAGCTCGAAGGGGGTGAGCGGGCGCTCGAAGGTGACCTGCCGCGACGAGCTGCGCGCCTGCTGTGTTGAGTTGATCGCGGCCTTCGGGCAGCCGGTGCTGGTCGAGGCCTACCTGCCGGGCCGGGAGCTCACCGTCGGCATCGTCGGCAATTTCGGTAACGGTGGTGCGGCGCGGGCGCTGGCGACGATGGAGGTGACGTTCGTCCAGGGCAGCGACCGCGAGTTCTACACCGCGCTCAACAAGGGCGAGTACGAGGAGCGGGTCCATTACGCCCTGCTCGACGGCGAGCCGGTCGCGGTCCGCGCCCGCGAGATCGCGCTGGCCGCCTACGACGCCCTGGGCTGCCGCGACGCGGGGCGGGTCGACCTGCGTTGCGACGCGGACGGCGAGCCGCAGTTCCTGGAGATCAATCCGTTGCCCGGTCTGCATCCGGTCCGCTCGGACCTGCCGATCATGTGCAGGCTCGGCGGCGTCGGCTACCCGCGCCTGGTCGAGGAGATCCTCGACGCGGCGGCGCGGCGGTGGAGATTGTGGAGCTGAACGGTCCGCCGGCGCCGAGCACGTCGTGCCTGCGGCAGCGGCTGGCGCGGGTCGCGCGGGTGATCGTGGCCCACAACCCGGTGGGTCCGGCGGACGATCCTTCCACCTCGGACGTGCTCGCCCAGGTCGAGCTGGTGGCGGGGGCGCTGGCCGAGCTCGGGATCGCGGTGACGCGGCTGCCGATCGCCGGCTGGCGGATCTGGGAAGACCTTGCGGGCCTCGGGCTCGCGGGCGGCGCGGGAGACCCGGGCACGGTGGTGTTCAATCTGGTGGAGGCGCCACCCGGCCTGCCCGGCGTCCATCCCGCCACCGCCGCGGCGCTGGAGCTGCTGGGCCTGCCGTTCTCGGGATCGAGCGCGGCAAGTCTCTGGCTGTCCACCGACAAGCTGGCGACGCGGGCGGTGCTGGCAGCGAACGGCCTGCCGGTCGCGGCCGGGGGTCGCCTCGGGGCCGGTGGCCTTGGCGGCGCGGAGGTGTTCGATCGCGTGCCGGGGCCGTGGATCCTCAAGCCTTCATGCGAGGATGCCTCGCTCGGGCTGGACGGCGACGCCGTATGTGCCACCCGCGAGGCGGCGCTGGCGCGGGCGGCGGAGCTGGCGAGTCGATTCCCCGGCCAGCCTTTGGTGGTCGAGCGCTACCTGCCGGGCCGCGAGCTCAACGTCTCGCTGCTGGCCGGTCCGGACCAGGATTTGCCGCAGGCCCTGCCGGTGGCCGAGATCGAGTTCGTCGACTATCCGGCCGGCATGCCGAGGATCGTCGGCTACGAAGCCAAGTGGCAGCCGGAGTCGTTCGCCTACACCCACACGGTGCGGCGCTTCCCACCGGAAACCGAAGCCGGAGGCGCGGCGCTGCTCGCTGAAGCGCGTCGCCTCGCGGTCGCCGCCTGGCGGGCCTGCGACCTCTCAGGCTATGGCCGCGTCGATCTCCGCCTCGACGAGCGTGGCGCGCCGCACGTGCTGGAGGTCAACGCCAATCCCTGTCTGGCCGCCGACGCCGGCTTCATGGCGGCCGCCGAGCAGGCCGGCCTGACCGCTGTCGAGGTCATCGCCCGAATCGTCGCGGCCGCGGTGGCGCGACACGACGGCCTGGCGAAACCACCGTGGCCGGCCGGGCTCGCGCCGCAGCCGGCAGCCGTGGTTGCCTTACCGGCCGCTGGTCTGCCCGGCCGCCGGGCGACGCGGCGATTGCGGGTCGTCGGCTAGACCGAAACGCCCTCCTTGATAGCAGGTGGTGCAGGCTAAGACGGTAGGGCCGCGGAGCAAGCAGTCCGAGGACGGCGCCCGGCGACAGGGCGTTAATGGCGCGAAGCGGCCCGCCGGGCGCCGCCCGCAGGATCTGCTTGCTCTGCGTGCCCGGCGGGGCCTCGCGCCATCTGCTCGCGTGCCCGGTGGGGCCTCGCTTCGCTTCCTTCTTCAAGGATCGTCTGCCAGCGCCACCGCGCGCCCCTCGCACCGCCTCAAACCGGCGGCGGCTTGTGCTCCTTCTCCTCCTTGGGGGGCGGAGGCGTCTTCGGCGGCGGCGCCTTCTTCTCCTGGACCTGCGGCTTGCCTCCGGCCGGCGGCTGGCCTCCCGCCGGCGCCTTGCCTCCCGCTTGCGGTTGGTTCGACGGCGAGGCCTGCCCGGTCGGACCGCCCTTCTTGGTGCTGTCGATCCCCACGTTGTAGCGGGGCGAGCCGGCGGCTCCGGCCGGCGGCGCGCCGTTGCCGTTGGCGCGCGGCGCGTTGGCCGTACCATGCGCACGCCTGCCGGTCGCTACACCGCTGGCGGTGGCCGCGTGCACCTGTGCGAAAGCGCGGCTCTTCTGCTGCACCGCCACCTGAGTCCGGAGCGCCGCGCCGAACTCGGCGTGCGGCACGCTGGCCGCCCTGACCACCACCGCCGGCTGGTAGAAAGCTCCCCTGCCGCCAGGGCCCCCTGTCGCCAACGCCGCCACCTGCACGCGCGCCACCGGATGGCCGGTGACCTGCTCGATGCGCGCGACGCTGACACCGTTGTTGACGATGCGGTTGTTCACCATCGTGTAGTTGGTGATGTTGGTGGTGTTCTGCACGATCGTCACGTTGCGCACCGACGACACGATGACCGTGGAGACCCGCGGCGCCAGGATGTCGCGCTCGCCCACGAAGGTGAAGAAGCCGGGGGAGATGACCACGCGGCCGAATTCCAGCCCGAAGCCGGCCCTGAAGCCGACCTCCGGCGACAGCGGCGCCCAGCCCAGATAGCCGCCGCCGTGGCGCCACGCCACCCATGCCGGGGCCCAGACCGTGCCCGGCACCCAACCCCAGCCGCCGATCTCGGCGTCGTAGTACCAGCGGCCGTAGTGGAAGGGGGCCCAGCCCCACGGCTCGTCGGCGACCCACGCCCAGCCCTGGTCGGTGTAGGCCCAGTGGCCGGTGGTGTACGGCCGCCAGCCGGCGGCGACGGACGGCACCCAGACCATGCCGTAGCCGTCCCGCTCCACCCACTGGCCATAGGGCGAGAGCTGCTGGTGGAAGTAGTCGACGCTGGCCGCCGCCGGATCTTCGGGCGCTCCCTGCGCCCCCTGATTGTCTGGCGCCGGCGGCGCGCCGGCATCCTGCGGACCCGGCGCCTGCGCGGCATCACCGCCAGGGTAGGGCGGCGGCTCCTGGGAGCGCGCCGCGCCGACCGCGAACAGGCTCCCCACCAGCAGCAACAGTGTCGTGATTCTCATGGTTCTCATGGCCTTGCATCCTCTCGTCGCGTTCATGCCTCGTGCCCCCGGCTCATCGCTGGTGGTCGGTCGAGCCTCGCATCCGATTGATAGTCCGGGAGTACCTTGGTGGACAGGTAGGTAAGACTATCTTATACGCGGAACGCCAACTTCCGGTCAAATTCCGTCGCCGGGCTTCCAGCGGGGGCGACGGTCTGGCAGAATCGCGTGCATGCTCGGGGAACCGGTCGAGTCGCTGCGCCGGCTGTGCCTGGCGCTGCCGGAGACGACCGAACGGCTCAGTCATGGCGAGCCGGCGTGGTTCGTGCGCGGCAAGCGCACCTTCGTGACCTACGCCGACCACCACCACGACGACCGTCTGGCGTTCTGGTGCGCCGCGCCGGACGGCGCGCAGGAGATCCTGGTCGCCGCCCGCCCCGATCGCTTCTTCGTACCACCGTATGTCGGCCACCGCGGCTGGCTCGGCGTCCGCCTGGACGTGCCCGTCGATTGGGACGAGATCGCGGACCTGGTCGCCGATGCCTACCACGCGGTCGCCCGCAAGCGGCCGCGGCAGCCGCCGGCGCCGGCCGCGGGGGAGCCCAGATGACGGAGCGGCCGATGCGGATCGCGATCCTCGGCGCCGGCGGCGTCGGCGGCTATTACGGCGGGCTGCTGGCGCGCCGCGGCCATCCGGTGGCGATGCTGGCGCGCGGCAGCCATCTCGAGGCCCTGCTGGCGCGCGGCATCGAGGTCCGCACCCCGGAGGAGACCTTCCGCGCGCCCGTCCTGGCCACCGACGATCCACGGCAGCTCGGCGCGGCCGAGCTCGCCATCCTGGCGGTCAAGAGCTACTCGCTGGCGGACATCGTGCCGGCGGTCCGGACGGTGGCGGCGGCCGGCGCCGCCATCCTGCCGCTGCTCAACGGCGTCGAGGTGACCGACCGGCTGGTGGCGGCCGGCGTGCCGGCGGCGAGCCTGCTCGGCGGCCTGAGCCGCATCAGCGCCGCCCGCCTCGGTCCCGGCGTGGTCGAGCGCCGCAGCCCCTTCCAGCAGGTGGTGCTGGGCGAGTTGGCCGGCGGCGCCTCCGCCCGCGCCGAGCGCTTCGCCGAGATCCTGCGCGACGCCGGCGTCGAAGGCGCCAGGGTGTCGCATGACATCACCGCCGACCTGTGGCGGAAGTTCGCCTTCATCGCGACGATGGCGGCCGCCTGCGGCCTGGCGCGATCGCCGATCGGGCCGGTGCGCACGAACCCGCTGGGGCACCTGCTGGTCGAGCGGGCGGTCGGCGAGGTGATCGCCCTGGCGAGGGCCCGCGGGGTGGCGGTGGATGAGGACGAAGAGGCGAAGGTGCTTAAGATCGTCGACTCCATGCCCACGGCGATGCGGCCGAGCTTCCTGCTCGACTTCGAGGCGGGCGGCCCGACCGAGCTCGACGACCTGTGCGGTGCGGTCTCCCGGCTCGGCCGGCAGGCCGGGCTCTCGACACCGGTGCACGACACCGCCACCGCGGCGCTGGGAGTCGCCGCGGCGGCTCGGCTCCCACCCCAGCAAACCTGAGACAGGACGCCGCGTCCATGAAGAACCCGGTCGCCGCGTTCCGCGCGCTCACCCCGGCGCAGCGCCGCACCTTCGTGGCCTGCTTCCTCGGCTGGTCGCTCGACGCCTTCGACTTCTTCATCATGGTCTGGTGCCTCAACGCCATCGCCACGGACTTCCATACCAAGGTCTCGGCCGTCGCCGAAGGGATCTTCCTGACGCTGGCCATGCGGCCGGTGGGAGCCTTCCTCTTCGGGCGCATGGCCGACCGCTTCGGGCGCCGGCCGACGCTGATGCTCAACATCGTCTCGTACTCGGTCTTCGAGCTCGCCTCGGCCTTCGCGCCGTCGCTGACCGCGCTGCTGGTGCTGCGCGCCTGCTTCGGCGTCGCGATGGGCGGCGAGTGGGGCGTCGGGGCGGCGCTGGCCTTCGAGACCCTGCCGGCCGAGAACCGCGGCTTCTTCTCCGGCCTGTTGCAGGAAGGCTACGTGGTCGGCAACCTGGTCGCGGCGGCGGCGTACGGCCTGCTGTTCACCCACATCGGCTGGCGCGGCATGTTCATCGTCGGCGCGCTGCCGGCGGCGCTGGTGCTCTACATCCGCTCGCAGGTGGACGAGTCGCCGGCCTTCCTGCAGGGCCGCGCGGTGTCGCGGGAGAAGCGCCATCTCGGCGCCGACCTGCGCACCTACCTCGGCAGCTTCCTCTTCCTCATCGTGCTGATGTTCGCCTTCAACTCCTTCAGCCACGGCACCCAGGATCTGTATCCGACCTTCCTCGAAAAGAACCTCAACCTGTCACCGCAGACGCGCGGCATGATCGGGATCATCGGCAACGTCGGCGCGCTCCTCGGCGGCATCCTTTTCGGCGCCTGGTCGGAGCGTATCGGCCGCCGCCGGGCCATCGTCACCGCCGCCCTCCTCGCCCTGCCGATGATCCCGCTGTGGGCCTACTCGCATACCGTGCCGATGATCGCGCTCGGCGGCTTCCTGATGCAGTTCATGGTGCAGGGCGCGTGGGGGATCATCCCCGCGCACCTCAACGAGCTGTCGCCGCCTTCCGTGCGCGGCACCTTCCCGGGTTTCACCTATCAGCTCGGCAACCTGCTCTCGTCGCGCAACGTGGTCGTCCAGGCAAAGCTGGTGGAGCAGCGCTACGGCGGCAGCTACCCGCCGGTGCTGGCCTGGACGGTGGTGATCATCGCCAGCCTGGTCGCGCTGGTGACCGTGTGCGGCAAGGAGGCCAAGGGCGCCGATCTCTCGGGCACCAGCCATGCTGCTGAAGCGGCTTAGCTACTGACCGGTCTCAGGCCGCCGGCTGCTGGCGCAGCTGGCTCAGCCAGTCGTCGAAGCTGGTCGCCGGCGTGCCCAGGGAATGATCGGCCTGAGCCGGATCCCCGGGCTCGCCGCGACGATACATCTGCAACACCCTGGCCGAGGTGCTGGTGAACTGGTTGCGCGTCACGGCGCCAAGCAGCGAGACCGCCCACAGCGGTACCGTGTACACCTTCCGGCCTGGAAAAACCACGGCCGCGTAGCGACGGATCGCGGCCTGGAAATCGACGGCCTGCGGGCCGTAGACCGCGACCACGCGGCTGGGCGCGGCGGCAGCCTGGTAGAACCGCGACACCATCTTGGCGTAATCGCCGGCGGCGAGCAGGTGATAGCGGCTGTGCATCGACGGCGCCATGAGGCGGTGCTGCCTGGACGCATGGTTCAGGGCTTCCATGAACACGGTGGCGCGGAAGACGGCATAGGCGATACCGCTCGCCGCGATCGCCTGCTCGTTGGCCAGCTTCACCGCGATCTGTTCCAGCGCGTGGTTCGCCGGCGCGACCGCATGCAGGTCCGAGAGGTAAGTGATGCGCTGCACCCCCGCCGCCGCCGCCGCGGCGACGACGTTCGCCGTTCCCTGGCGCTCGGCGCGCGCGAAGCTGTTCTCGCCGACCGGCCGCCCGCGCAGGCTGATGTGGATGCCGGCGCAGCCGGCGACCGCGCGGGCGAGAGCGGCGGTGTCGGTGACGTTGCCCACGGCCGCCGAGAAAGAGTCGCCGAGCTGGCGGCGCACCTTGTCCGCGTCGCGCGTGTAGACGCGGACGTCGAAGCCGTCCGCCTGTAGTTGGCGAGCCACGGGCATGCCGAGCAGGCCGGTCCCGCCGACGACGAGAATGGTTCCGGGCATCATCGTCTCCCTGGTGTGTCCAGCGTGCGATCGATCGGAGGAGCGATCGATCAGGCTCGAGCCGGCAAGCCGCCGCCACGGGATCTTAGAACATTGTCTGCGCATAAAGCCACTTGGCGAATCCAGTTAAAGGCCACTTGGTGAATCCAGCTGATGACCACTTGGTGAATACAGCTGATGATGCCAAACTCCAAGACCCATGCTGGCAAGGCGTCCTCTGGCCCGTGGCATGCGGGCCTTTACAGTCATCTGGCTCGGCCAGGTCGTGTCGCTGTGCGGCTCGGCCCTGTCGAGCTTTGCCGTCGGGGTCTGGGTGTATCAGCGCACCGGATCGGCCACCCAGTTCGCGCTGATCGCGCTGGCTGCCAGTCTGCCCGGCCTGCTGCTCGCACCGCTCGCCGGCGCCATGCTCGACCGCTTCGACCGGCGCAGCATCATGCTGATCGCCGATACCGGCGCCGGGCTCGCCACGTTGAGCATGGCGGCGCTGCTGTGGGCCGGGAACCTGCAGGTCTGGCAGATCTATCTGATCGTCGGCATCAATCGCATTTTTGATTCTTTGAAGGTGCCCGCGTTGTCGGCTTCGACCACCCTGATCGTTCCCAAGGCGCAGCTGCCGCGGGCCAGCGGCATGGCCCAGGTCGGACCGGCGGCGGCGCAGATCGTCGGACCGGTCATCGCCGGCGCATTGATCGCCTGGATTGGACTACAGGGAATCGTAGTGATCGATTTCGGCACTTTTATCGTCGCCGCCCTGACAATTTTCCCGTTCGTCATCCCGCGTCCGCCGGTCAGCGCCGCGGGGGCGGTGGCGCGCGGCTCGCTGTGGCGCGAAGCGGTCTCCGGCTGGTCCTACATCCGTGCGCGCCCCGGCCTGCTCGGCCTGCTCGGCTTCTTCGCCGGCTCCTATCTGAGCATCGGCATCGTCCAGGTGCTGTTGACGCCGCTGGTGTTGAGCTTCACCACGCCGGCGGTGCTCGGCACCCTGCTGTCGGCGTCGACCAGCGGGCTGCTGCTCAGCGGCGTGGCGATCAGCGTCTGGGGCGTGCCGCGGCAGCGCGTGCTCGCGATCCTCGGCGGCACGCTGATCCAGGGGCTCGCGCTGTTCGCCGGCGGCTTGCGGCCCACCGCCTTGCTCGTCGGCGTCGGTACCTTCGTCGCGCTCTGCTGCACGCCCGTCGTCCGCGCCTGCAGCGAGGTGCTGTGGCAGACCCGCGTCGAGCCCGACCTGCAGGGGCGGGTTTTCGCCATGCGCCGCATGATCGGCGGCTCGACCCTGCCGCTCGCCGCGCTCGTCGCCGGGCCGCTGGCCGATCACGTCTTCAATCCCCTGCTGCTTCCCGGCGGCGCGCTGGCCGGTAGCGTCGGCCGTTTGATCGGCGTCGGCAAGGGCCGCGGCATCGGACTGCTCTTCGTGGTGCTCGGCGCCCTGACCGTCGCGACCGTCGTCATCGGCTTCCTCTCGCCGCGGCTGCGCCGCCTGGAGGTCGAGCTGCCGGAGGTCATCCCCGATGACGCTCACTGAACCAAATCAATGAATCCAATAGAACGAAAAGAGGTGCGCAATAACTCTTGACGCATCGCCCTTGCGCGACATAGCAAGCTGGGTTACGCTCGCCGCGAGGGATCGCTCGCCGCCTTCGTATCAATTTTCGTGCGAGCTCCAGAAGGAATCCGATCTCTCGGGCCGATGGCCGACGACCGGAACCCGATCCGGCTGGCGGCCAAGATGACGACGAATTTGAACGAATCGCTGCTCACCCTCCCACCGGCAGAGCGAAATGGGTACCTTGTCTGCTGGCTCGCCAAGCGGGCCGGGTGCGCGCTGCGCCTGTCCGCGGCGGAGATCGCGGCGATCGATCCGCGGCGGCCGCTCACCGCTCTCGGGCTCGACTCGCTGGCGGCGATCGAGCTCGCCGGCTGCCTGTCGACCGAGCTCGGGGTCGAAGTGCCGCTGGCAGAGCTGCTGGACGGCGCCAGCCTGAATTCGATCGCCGCGTCGGCGCTGGCCGCGGTCGGTGCGCCGACCGCGGTCGAGACGGCCTCCACCGGCGCAATTTCCGCCGCCGCCACCACGGCCGAACGCGGCGACGCGTCGCCGCTTTCCCACGGCCAGCGGGCTCTGTGGTTCCTGGAACGACTGGCGCCGGGAGGCGCGGTCAATCAGATCGTGGCCACCGCCCGGGTGCGCGGCGGGCTGGATCCGGACGCGCTGGCCCGCGCCCTGACGGACCTGACCAGGCGCCATCCGGCGCTCCGCACCACTTTCGCCGAAGCCGGCGGCGAGCCGGTGCAGCGGGTCCACTCCCGCCTTCCTCCGGAGTGGTTCGTGGAGGACGCTCGTGGTTGGAGCGCCGAGCGCCTGGAAGCGCGTCTGGTTGCCGCGGCCTACCGTCCGTTCGATCTCGAACGCGGGCCGCTCGTCCGCCTGGGCCACTTCCTGCGGCCGCAGGGCGAGCAGGTGCTGCTGTTCGCGATCCATCACCTGATCGCCGATTTCTGGTCGCTGGCCGTCCTGGTGCGCGAGCTGGGCGAGCTGTACCGGTCGCGGGCGGCGGGCATGGCGCCGGCCTTCGCGCCGATCAGGCTGCATCCCGCTGGCCACCGTGACTACCGCGACTTCGTCGCCGCCCAGGAGAGACGGCTCGCCGGCCCGGCCGCGGAGCGGCTGTGGTCCTACTGGCTGCAGCGGCTCGGCGGCGAGCTGCCGGGTCTCGACCTGCCGCTCGACCGCCCGCGGCCGGCGATCCAGACCTATCGCGGAGCGGCGCGGACGGTGCTGCTGCCGCCAGCCCTCGGCATGGCGATCGCAGCCCTGGCGCGAGCGCGCGGCGCGACCGTCTACACCGTCCTGCTGGCCGCCTTTCAGGCCCTGTTGCACCGCTTGACGGCACAGCGGGACCTGGTGGTGGGCTCGCCGACGGCAGGCCGGAGGGGCGCGGAGTGGAGCGGGGTGGTCGGCTACTTCGTCAACCCGATCGCCTTACGGGGCGACCTCGGGGGCGACCCGACGGCGGCGGCATTGATCGAGCAGACGCGGACGGCGGTGCTGGGCGCTCTCGACCATCAGGAGCTTCCACTGTCGCTGCTGGTCGAGAGACTGCAACCGGTCCGCGACCCCAGCCGGCCGCCGCTCTTGCAAGTCATGTTCGTGCTCCAGCGGGCGCAACGGCCCGAGGAAAAACCGCTGGGCGCCTTCGCGTTGGGCGCCGCGGGAGCGACGATCGATCTCGGCGGGGTGGCCGTCGAGTCCCGCCGCTTCGCGACCCGGCGCACGCAACTCGACCTCACCTTGATGGTGGCGGAGCTCGACGAACGCACCGGCAGGCTCGGTGCGTCCCTACAGTACAACCCGGACCTGTTCGACGCGGCGACGATGGAGCGTACGCTCGGACAGTTCGCGGTCATGCTCGGCGGCATCGCCGGGATTGCGGCCCATCCCGAGCCGCGGCTCTCCCAGCTGCCGCTGCTCAGCGCCGCCGAGAGCCAGCAGCTGGAAGTCGAGTGGAACGCCGCCGGCGCCCCGGCCGGCGGCGAGGGCGAGGCGGCGTGGCGGGAGCCTCGCCCGCTCCACGAGCTGTTCGAGGCGCAGGCCGGGCTCGTTCCCGACCGGGTCGCCCTGACGGCCGCCGCCGAGAGCCTGACCTATCTCGAGCTGGACCGCCGCGCCGCCCGCCTGGCGGCCCACCTGCGGCAGCTGGGGGTGGGACCCGAGGTGCGGGTGGGCATCTGCGCGCGGCGCTCGCCGGTCCTGGTGGTGGGTCTGCTCGGGATCTTGAAGGCCGGCGGCGCCTATGTCCCGCTCGATCCCGCCTATCCGCGCGAGCGGCTCGCCTACCTGCTCGCGGACTCCGCGGCTGCCGTCCTGCTCGGCGAACGGCAGCTGGCCGCCGGCCTGCCATCCCACGACGCCCGCTGGGTGGATCTCGACCGCTGCGAGCCAACCGAGCCGCCGGTTCCGGCCGCTCTCCGGCTGCAACCGGAGAACCTGGCCTACGTGATCTATACCTCCGGCTCGACCGGCCGGCCGAAGGGGGTGGGGATCACGCATGGCAGCGCCTGGGCGCTGCTGCGCTGGGTGCGGGAGCGGTTCCCGCCGGCGGACCTGGCGGCCGTCCTCGCCGCCACCTCGATCTGCTTCGATCTCTCGGTCTTCGAGCTGTTCGCGCCGCTCGCCTGCGGTGGGCAGGTGGTGCTGGCCGAAGACGCCCTGGCGCTCGCGGACCTGCCCGGCGGGCGGCAGGTGACCCTGATCAACACGGTCCCCTCGGCGATGGCGGAGCTGGTGCGGCTGCGCGCCGTGCCCGCGAGCGCGCTCACAATCAACCTGGCGGGCGAGCCGCTGCCGCGGTCGCTGGTCGAGGACCTGCTGGCCACCGGCACCGTGCGCCGCGTGTTGAACCTCTACGGCCCGTCCGAAGACACGACCTACTCGACCTGCGCGGTGTTTTCAGCCCGTTCAGCCCGTCCAGCCAGTTCAGCCAACTCGACGACGGCGAGCAGCGCCGCCGGCGCGGCACCGGCCCCGGCCATCGGCCAGCCCGTCGCCGGTGCCGCGGCCTATGTCCTGGGCGCCAGCCGCGAGCCGTTGCCAATCGGCGCCACCGGCGAGCTGTACCTGAGTGGCGCGGGCCTGGCCCGCGGCTACCTCGGCCGCCCGGACCTCACCGCCGAGCGGTTCGTGCCCGATCCCGCCGGCGGGCGCGGCGCGCCGCCGGGCAGCCGGCTCTACCGGACCGGAGACCTGGTGCGCCGCCGCGCGGACGGCGAGCTCGAGTTCCTGGGGCGGCTCGACCAGCAGGTGAAGGTGCGCGGTTTCCGCATCGAGCCGGGAGAGATCGAGGCGGCGCTCCTCGCCCACCCGGCGGTGGCGGAGGCGGCGGTGGTGGTGGTGCGCGCGGCGGCGAGCGGCGCCGCCGCTCGGGGCGACCCCGGCGACCACCGGCTGGCGGCGTTCGTCGTGCCGGCGGCAGCGGCGGCCGGCGCGGTCCTCGACCCTGCCGCGTTGCGCGACCACCTCCGGTCCCGGCTGCCCGAGTTCATGGTGCCCGCCGAGATCGTGCCGCTGGCCGTCATGCCCCGCACCCCCAACGGCAAGCTCGACCGCCGCGCCCTGGCCGCCATGGCGCGGGCCTTCCCGGACCCGGCGTCGACGCCCGCCGACCTGGCCAGGCGGGTCGCCATGCAGACGCCGACCGAGGAGCTGCTGGCCGGTATCTGGAGCGAGCTGCTGCGGGTGCCGCGCGTGGCTCCTGACGACGACTTCTTCGCTCTGGGCGGCCACTCGCTGCTGGCCGCCCGGGTGGTCGCGCGGGTGCACGACCTGACCGGCGTCGAGCTGCCGGTGCGCAGCCTGTTCGAGACGCCGGCGCTGGCAGCGCTGGCCGCCCGCGTCGACGCCGCCCGCGGGGCGGCGCCGCCGGCCGAACCCATCCGCCGTGAGGACCGCCGGCTGGCGCCGCGGCTCTCCTTCGCCCAGGAACGGCTCTGGTTCCTGGACCGGCTGGAACCCGGCAGCGCGGTCTACAACATGCCGGCCGCCATGCGCCTCTCCGGGCGCCTGCTGCCGGGAGCGTTCGCCGCCGCGCTGGCGGCGCTGGCACGCCGGCACGAGAGCTTGCGCACCACCTTCCGCGAGGAGGCCGGCCAGCCGGTGCAGGTGATCGCGCCCGAGGCGGATCGCTGCCTGCCGCTGATCGACCTCGGCGCGATTCCCGAGCCGGCGCGGCGCGCCGAGGCGCTGGCGCTGGCCGCGGTCGCGGCGCGCCGCCCGTTCGATCTGGCGTGCGGTCCGCTGCTGCGCACCGTCCTGCTGCGCGCCGGCCCGGCGCGGCGCGGCGAAAACCCTGAGGACACCGAGCACGTCGTCGTCTTCACCCTGCATCACATCGTCTCCGACGGCTGGTCGATGGGGATCTTCCTGCGCGATCTCGCCGCCCTCTACGGCGCGGCCCTGGCCGGCCAGCCGCCGCCGCTGCCAG
>DATGHG010000220.1:0-12368 GCA_035308185.1 Thermoanaerobaculia bacterium
CCGGCGAGCGCCGCCTGGCGCTCGCGGTCGACGACCTGGCGGGGGTCTATGACGCGGTGGTGGGGGGGCTCGGCACCCTCCTGCCGCGGCTGCGCGGCGTGAGCGGCGCCGCGGTGGCCGCCGACGGCCGTCTGCTGCTGGTGCTGAATCCGGCCGAGCTACTGGCGGCGGCGAGCGGCGAGGCCGCCGGTCCGCGGGCGGTAGCGGCGGCCACGGCGCGCCCTTCCGTGCTGGTGGTCGACGATTCGCTGAGCGTCCGGCGGGTGCTCGCCGGACTGCTGCGCACCGCCGGCTGGGAGGTGCGGGCGGCGCGCGACGGGCGCGAGGCGCTGGAAATGCTGAAGGATGCGCCCGGCCTCCCGAACGTGGCGATCGTCGACATCGAGATGCCGCGCATGAACGGCTACGAGCTGCTGGCCAGCCTGCGCCGGGAGCCGGCGCTGTGCAAGCTGCCGGTCGTCTTCCTCACCTCGCGCGCCGGCGACAAGCACCGGGCCGGCGCCCTCGCTCTGGGGGCTGACGCTTATCTCGTCAAGCCCTACGACGACGCCCGCCTCCTCGACACCCTGGCGCGGGTGGCGCGTCCGGAGATCCGTCATGCGCCAGCCTGATGAGGCGGCCGGCCGCGAGCTCGCGGCGGCGGCAGCGGCGCCAGCGCCGGCCGCGGGCCTGCTGCGCCTGCGGTTTGGCGGGTTGCCGTGGGCGGTGGCGGGCGACGCCGTGCGCGAGGTGGTGGGGACCGAGAGGCTGCAACGCAACCCCCGGCCGGCGGCGGGGTCGCCCTACGGCTGGCTGCTCGGCGAGCGCGAGGAGGTTCCCGTCTACCTGCCGGGGGAGTGCGGGCCGGGAGACCCGGGAAACCCGGGAAACGCCAGCGCGGCAGCGGTGGTGGTGCTGCAGCCGGCGGCGGGGCCGCGCTGCGGTCTCGCCGTCGAAGCGGTGGACGAGGTGCGCCAGGAAGCGATCTCGCGCCTCCGGCTGCTGCCCGAGCCGGCCGCGAGCCGGCGCTGGGCCTTTCCGCGCGTGGTCCTGTGGGACGACGGCCTGGCGCTGGAGATCGCGCCGGAGGCGGTGCCGCACCTCGCGGCGAGCGCCGACCCGGCCGGGGCGTTTGGCGAGGCCGCGCGGAGCGCCGCGGCCGCCGTGCTCACCGCCGGGGAGGCGCGGTTCGACGCCGGGCCCTGGGTGCGGCGGGCGGCGGCCTCCGCCGGGCTCTTCGTGTTCGCCCTGCCGGGTGGCGGCGCGGTCGACTTCGCCCTGCCCGCCGCACAGGTGGTCGAGGTGCTGCCGGCCGTCGCGCCGCGGCCGGTGCCGGGGGCGCCGGCGCCGCTGCTGGGTCTCCTGGCCTGGCGCGGCGAGGCGCTGCCCGTCGTCGATCTGGCGCTGGCGATCGGTCTCGCGCCCGCTCCGGCTTCGCCGCCCGGCGGCCGTCTCGATCACGCCGCGCACGCCGCCCACGCCGTGGTCGCGCGCGCGGCGCGCTGCCGGCAGCTGCTGGTCTTCCCCGTGGTACGGCTGGCCGGCGTGCGGCAGGGACCCTTTCCACAGCCCGCGACCGCCACCGCCCCTTTCCACGGCGCCCGCCGAGTCCTGGGCGCCTTCGGCGACGGCGAGCGGATGCTGGTGGTTCCGGATCTCGACGGTGCGCTCGAGACATTCCCCGTAGCTCAGGGCGCGGCAGGCGCCGCGTCTGCTTGGAGGTAGCCGTATGGCCGCAGCTCGACTCTCATCTTCCCGCACCTCCGGCTCGCCCGGCGCTGCTCCGGGCGTCGGTCTGGCGCTCACGCTGGGCGCCACGATGCTCGCCGTCGCCCTGGTGCCGCTGCTCCTGGCCATCCTGCTCGCCGACCGCCTCCTCGGCGGCCCGCTCCTGGTGCGGCACGAGAAGATCCTGGGCGACCTGGCGGAGCGCGTCGCCGGACAGGCTGGCCAGGCCCTCGGCGAGGAGGTGCAGGCGCTGGCGCAGCTGGCGGCCGACCCCGGGGTGGCGGCCGCGGCAGCGGCCGGCGCGACCGGCACCGCTCCGGCCGCGGTCGCGGAGAAGTCTCTCGTCGCCTTCCGCGAGCGCACGCCGCAGCAGCTGGCGCTGCAATTGAGCGATCGCTCCGGCAGCCTGGTGGCCGCGGACGGTGGCGGCGGTGGCGGCGGCCCCGCCCCCGGCATCGCGGCGGGCGGCAGGGCCGAGGGTGAACCCTGGTTCCAGGCGGCCCTGCACGGCGGTGGCGGCGCGCCGTGGGTCGGCCCGCCGCGGCGCGACGCCGCGAGCGGTCTGACGGTGCTCGACCTGGCGGTGCCCGTGCGCCGCGACGGCGCGGTGATCGGCGTGCTCCACGGCACCCTCGACTCGCGGCGGCTCGGCGCGCTCCTCGCCGGCGCCACCTTCCAGCGCAGCGGCAGGGTGGCGCTCTATGACGACGCCCGCGGGACCGCCGTGCTGGCCGCCGACGCCGCGGCGCTCGGCCAGGCGGTGCCACCGATCCTCCGCCAGGCCGGCGCCCTGGGCGCCGCGGAGCCCGGTTCGGCGTTCGGCGACAGCGCCCAGGGGGTCGCTTCGCTCTTCGCCTTCGCTCCGGTGTCCGTGCCGGCGGTCGGCCGCGCCGGCTGGACCGCCGTCGCCACCATGGACGTTGCCGAGGCGCTGGCGCCGCTGGCGGCGGTGCGGCGGAGCGCTCTCGTCGCCGCCGGCATCGGCGCCGTGCTCGCCCTGCTCGGCGCGGTGCTCGGCGCCTGGCTGCCGCGGCGGCAAGCGGACGAGATCCGGCGGACCGCGGCGCAGGCGGCCGGCGGCAACCTGGCGGCGCGCGCCGCGGTCCTGTCGCGCGACGAGCTGGGGCGCGCGGCGGCGGGCCTCAACACCCTGCTGGCGCGATTGAGCCAGCGCTTCCAGGGTGAAACCGAGCGCGACGAGCTGCAGGGCGCCATCACCCGGCTGCTCGAAGAGGTGAGCGGCGTCGCGCAGGGCGACCTGACGATCGAGGCCGAGGTGACGGCCGAGGTGACCGGCGCGCTTGCCGACTCCTTCAACTACATGGTCGCCGAGCTCCGGGAGATCATCCGCAACGTCCAGGACTCGACCCGCGAGGTGACCGCCTCGGCGCGCCGGTTGCAGCTCGACGCGCGGCGCGCCGTCGAGACCTCGGACGAGCAGGCGACCGAGATCAGCCGCGCCACGGGCGACGTCGAGGCCATGGCCCACACCCTGGGCGAGGTCGCCGAGAGCGCGCAGGTGGCCGACGGCGTCGCCCGCGACGCGCTCGCCAACGTCCGCAGCGGCGGCGCCGCGGTCCGGCAGACGATCGACGGGATGAACCGCATCCGCAGCCACGTCCAGGAGACCGGGCGCCGGATCAAGCGCCTCGGCGAGAGCTCGAAGGAGATCGGCGAGATCGTCAAGCTGATCGGCGGCATCGCCGACCGCACCTCGATCCTGGCCTTGAACGCCGCCATCCAGGCCGCCTCTGCCGGCGAGGCCGGGCGCGGCTTCGCCGTGGTCGCCGAGGAGGTGCAGCGGCTCGCCGAGCGCTCGACCGAAGCGACCCGCCAGATCACCGCCCTGGTCAGCTCGATCCAGAGCGAGACCCAGGAGACCGTCGTCAGCATGGAGGAGAGCACGCGCGAGGTGGTCGAGGGTTCGCGGATCGCCGACCTCGCGGGTCAGGCGCTGGCCGAGATCAACTCGGTGGCGGAGCGCATCGCGGCGATCGTCCGCTCGATCACCGAAGCCGTGGCGCGGCAGGCGGACCGCTCGGCGAAGCTGTCCTCGACCATGGAAGGGATCGCCGGCATGACCACCCAGACCGCCGAGAGCACCCGCCAGTCGGCCACGGCGGTCCTGCGCATGGCCGAGCTGGCCGACGCGCTGCGCGCCTCGGTCTCCACGTTCCGCCTTCCCGAACGCCCTGCCGCATTGGCAGAGGACGAAAGCGAGGCGGCCATCGGGGCAGCCCGAGGAGCAGCGCTATGAACCGTCCGAGGAGCCATCTCCATCTCACGAGGCCGGCGAGGAATCCCGCGGCCCGTTGCCGTTCGCTCGGCACCGCCCTGGCCGCGGTGGCTCTCGCCGGCGCCGGGTGCCTGTCGCTCGCCTGCGCGCGCGCCGGCACCGAGATCGTCGTCCAGGGGTCGCCGACCTTCCTGCCGGTCGCCAAGCCCGCCGTCGCCGCCTACCGGCCCTCCCGGCCGCCGAGCGCCGTGCTGCTCGCCGCCGGCAGCGCCGAAGCGGTGCGGGCGCTGCTCGCCGGCAACTGTGACCTCGCCGCGCTGGTGCGCGAGCTGACTCCCGAGGAGTCCCGCCGCGCCAGGGACGCCGGAATCGAGCTGCGCACCTTCCGTCTCGGCTACGCCGCGGCGGTGCCGATCGTCCAGCACGACAACCCGGTGGCGGCCCTCACGGTCGCGCAGCTGCGCGGCATCTGGAGCGGGGCGATTCGCCGCTGGAGCGAGGTGGGCGGGGCGGACCTGCCGATCCACGTCGTGACCCGCGCCGCCGGCAGCCCGCTGGCCGATCTCTGGGACGAGCGGGTCATGGGAGGCCTTCCCACCCGCGCCGATGCCACGCCCGCCGGCGGCGCCGGCGGGGGAGATCCCGATCCGGTGGCCGCGCTGGTCGGCAAGGATCCGGCGGCCATCGGCTTCGGCCCCGGCATGGGGGATGCCGGGGATGCAGGGACCGGGGTCAAGCCGCTCGCGGTCGCCGGCGTCGCCGCCACCGAGGAGTCGTTGAAGAGCGGTCGCTATGCGCTCGGCGGGGCGATCTATCTGGTGCTCGACGGGCGCACCGCGAGCGACACCGTGCAAGGGTTCGTCGATTTCCTGCTCGAGCCCGCAGGGCAGCGCCTGGTGAGGCGCGCCGGCTATCTGCCAGTCTGAGGAAGGTGAGGGAGGAGGGGCCCAATGGATCTCCCCGGCAAGATCGCGGTGGTGACGGGAGCGGGCGGCGGCGGTTGTGGCGCCGCCATCGCGCTGCGGCTGGCCCGCGAGGGCGTTGCCGTCGTCGTGGCCGACATCGACGCGGCGGGAGGGCGGGAGACGGTGCGCCGGATCGAAGCGGCGGGCGGGCGCGGCGCGTTCTTCGCCACCGACGTGCGGCGGGAAGCCGAGGTCCGGGCGCTGGTCGCCGCTGCCGAGGAGCGGTTCGGCGGGCTGGACGTGCTGGTCAACGACGCCAGCATCGCCGTCTTCCCCGAAACCTCGATCGAGCACTGGTTCGCGAACCACGAGGTCGACATGCTCGGCACCATGCATGCCATGCGCTACGGCATCGAGGCCATGCGCCGGCGGCGGGGCGGGGCGATCGTCAACATCGGCTCCGTCTCCGCGCTCTGCCACGGCGGCAGGGTGTCGAAGGCGCCCGGGTACGATGCGGCGAAGGCCGGGGTGATGCGCCTCACCACCACCCTGGCGCCGCTGGCGGCGAGCGACGGCATCCGGGTCAACTGCCTGGTGCCCGCATGGATCGCGTCGCCGCCGGTGAAAGCGTATTGGGAATCGCTCTCGCCCGCGGAGCGCGAGGCCAACGAGGTGCCGGCAACCCTGCTGAGCCTCGACGAGATCGCCGATGCGGTCGTCAGGCTGGTGACCGACGACCAGTTGGCAGGACGGCTCCTGGTCTGGTGGAATGGGCAGCAGCCGGGGCTGATCCCGGTCGGCGACCCTGGATACGGGACGCTAGAGTAGGGGACGGAGGGCCCAGCCATGACCGACTCGTCATCTCACCTCGCGCCCGGCGATGCCTGGCCGCGTCTGCCGCTCGCGGACTGGCTCGAGACCTACCAATCGCTCCACATGCGGGCGGAGATCGTCGGCAAGACGCGGCTGGCGCTGGCGCCGATGGAGAACCACTGGTGGCAGGTCGCGTTCTACCTGACGCCGCGGGGCTTCTCGACGTCCACGATGTACCAGGACCATCTCGCCTGCGACGTCGAGCTCGACTTCCTCGATCATCAAGTGGTGATCCGGACGAGCGCCGGCGAGCGGCGCTCGCTCCCTCTCCGCGCCGAGCCGGTGGCGGATTTCTACGCCGCCTACCTCGCGGCGCTCCACGATCTCGGCCTCCGGCCGCACCTCTGGCCGGTCCCGGTCGAGATGCCGGAGGTGGTCCCCTTCACCGAGCAGCGGGAGGTCACGGCCTACGACGGCGACGCGGCGCAGCGGTGCTGGCGGATCGTCGCGCAGGTGGACCGGGTGCTGAAGCAGTTCCGCGGCCGCTTCCTGGGCAAGTGCAGCCCGGTGCACTTCTGGTGGGGGAGCTTCGACCTGGCCTGCACGCGGTTCTCGGGCGAGAAGGCGCCGCCCCACCCGGGAGGCATCCCGCATCTGCCCGACTGGGCGACGCGGGAGGCCTACTCACACGCCTGCATCAGCGCCGGATGGTGGCCGGGGACGCCGGGCTTCTTCGCGGAGCCGGCCTTCTACGCCTATGTCTATCCCGAGCCGGCCGGCTGCCCCGAGGCCGTCGTCCGCCCGCGGGCGGCGCGTTACGAGACCGGCTTGAAGGAGTGGGTCCTGCCTTACGAGGCGGTGCGCACCGCGGCCGATCCCGACGCGGATCTCCTGGACTTCTTCCAGAGCACCTACGAGGCGGCCGCCAACCTCGCCGGCTGGAACCGCGCGGCGCTCGAGCGCCAGCCGGCGCCCCCCAGTTGAGGCGCTTGTGGACTATCGCTCGGGTGCGCTGTGCATCGACGGAGTGCCGCTGGCGCAGCTTGCCGAGGGGCGCGAGACTCCGTTCTTCCTCATCAGCGAGCGCCGGCTGCGCGGCGACTACGCGCGCCTGGCGCAGGCGTTTGCCGCCGCCGGCGTGGCGGCCGAGCTGCGCTACTGCGCCAAGACGAACTCCGAGGCGGCGGTGCTGGCGACGCTGGCCGGCTGCGGCGCCGGGCTCCTCGCCTGCCACCCGGCGGAGGTCGAGCTGGCGCGGGTCTGCGGCTTTCCCGCGTCGCGCATCGCCTACCAGAAACCGGTCCTCACCCCGTGCGAGCTCGACGCCGTGCTGGCCCAGGGGGTCGGCCTGGTGCACGTGCAGCTGCCTGGCGACCTCGAGCTGATCGCGGCCGCCGCCGCGCGCGCCGGGCGGGAGGTGCGCCTCTCGCTGCGGCTGGCGGCGCCGCCCGCGCTGTCGCCGCTGCGCGCGCTGAGCCGGCGGGTGGGCCTGTCGGAGCACGAGGCGCTTGCAGTTGCCACCGCGGTGCGCGGCTCGCGCTGGCTGCGGGTGGTCGGCGTCAACGTCTACCTGGGGACCCAGCAGCGCTCGGCGTCCGGCCTGGCGCGCGCCGCCAGGGGGGCCTTCGGGCTGGTGCGGCGCCTGGCAGCGTGCGGGGTCGAGATCGAAGAGATGAACCTGGGCGGCGGCATCCCTTCGCCCACCCTCTCGCGTCTCACCCTGGCGCGGGTGGTGCCGCGCCTCCTGGACCGGCGACTGCCCGCGGCGCCCGAGCTGTCCGAGGCGCACGAGCTGTCCGAGCTGTCCGAGCCGCGGATGGACCCTTTCGCGTTCCTGCTCGGCCAGACTTTCGCCGCGCTGGCCAGGCCGCTCTCCACGATGCCCAGGCTGGTGGTCGAGCCGGGGCGCTCGCTCGCCGGCGCTGCCGGTCTGCTGGTGACGCGGGTGCGCGCCGTGCGCGGCCGCTGGCTGTTCCTCGACGCCAGCCGCGACTTCCTGCCCGAGTCGCCGTGGCTGCTGAGCCGGCCGGTGCTGCCGGCGACCGAGCCGCGCTCCGCGGCCCGGCGCTTCGTGCACCTTTCCGGGTGCGGCCTCAGCACCCTCGACGTGATCGACCTCCATCGCCGCCTGCCGCCGGTCGCCCCCGGCGAGCTGCTGGTGCTGGGCGATGCCGGCGCCTATTCGATCTCGCGCGCCGCCCGCTATACCGGTCTGACGCCGGCGGTCTATCTGCTTGGCGTCGACGGTTCGGTGCGGCTGGCGCGGCGCGCCGAGACCCTGGCCGACTGGACCGGTCCGATGACCGGTCCGATGACCGCGGCAGCGGCCGCGGTGCCCGCGTTGGCGCCGGCGCTCCCGGCGATCCCGGGAGCCGCGGCGGCGCCCACCGCCACCGCCGCCGCGGAGATGGCGTGGCGCTGAGCAGGCGCGCGGCGGTCGATGGCGAGGTGCGGGAGCTGGCCGGCGAGGTGCTGGTGACCGGGGCCTCCGGCTTTCTGGGCCGCCCGCTGGTCGCGGCCCTCGCCGCTTCGGGAAGGCGGGTGATCGGCCTCTCCCGGCGGGCCGGCGGCGACCTGCGGCGTCCGGAGAGCTATCTGCCGCATCTGCGGCCCGGGATGGCGGTCTTTCATCTCGCGGCGCAGCGCGCCCATGACGGCCGGCGCCGGCGAGACTTCGAGGCGGTCAATGCCACCGCCTGCCGCGACCTGGCGCGCGGCTGCCTCGAGCGGGGCATCGGCCGTTTCGTCCTGGTGACGTCGGCCCATCTCTTCGGGCCGAGCGCTCCCGGCACGCCGTGCCGCGAGGTCGACGGGCTCGCCCTTGCGGTTGGCGAGGAGACTCTGCCCGGCGCGGCGGGAGAGCCGGCGCTCGGCTGGTACGAGCGCTCGCGGCGCGCCGGCCTGCTCGAGGTCCGGCGCCTGGCGGCGGCAGGGCTGGATACGGTGGTCCTCTGCCCGACGATCATCTTCGGGCCCGACCACCCCGCGCACCCCAACCGCGTCACCGGCGAGATCCGCCGCTTCGTCTGCGGCCGCCCGCCGGCCGCCGTGCTGATCGGCGGCGGCACGGCGCGGCGCGACCTGGTCTACGTCGACGACGTGGTCGGCGCGGTCCTTGCGGCCGAGAGGCTGGCGCCGCCGGGCGCCGAGCTGGTGCTCGGCGGCGAGGCCATCTCGCATCGCGAGCTGCTCGAGCGCTCGCTGGCGCTGGCCGGGCGCCGCCCCTCGCGGCTGCGGCTCTCGATCCCGGCGCCGGCCGCCCTGGCCGCGGCGCGGGCGGCCGACCGGCTGCTGCGGCACGACCCCGGCTGCGGCCACACCGCGGCGGTCGTCCGCTTGCTCCACGAATGGCGCTTCGACTCCGGGAGGGCGCGGCAGCTGCTGGGCTACCGGCCGTTGCCGCTCGCGGAGGGGCTGGCCAGGACCGTGCGCTGGCTGCGCGGCAGGGACGGGACGCATTGATCGCGCCGGCCGAGGTGCTGGGCGCGCCACCCGAGACGCGGCGAGCGCTTTCCACCCGCGAGCGGCAGCGCCAGGATTGGGAGCGGGTTGCCGGCTCGGTTTCCGATTTCTACCTGGCCCCGAGCACTCAGTATTACCGGCGCTGCGAGATCGCCCTCTTCGAGCGCGGCTTCGGGCCGCTGCGCGGCAAGCGTCTGCTCAAGCTCGACCTCTGGAACGAGGCGTACAACACCCGCATCCTGCACTGGGCGCGCAACCAGGGCGCCGAGGTCTACGGCCTCGACCTGTCCCAGGCGGTCGCCGCCCGCGCGCGGCGCAACGACCGCGACTCGGGCAACCCTGGCGCCGCTTTGCGGCTGCTGCGCGCCGACATCCGCGAGATCCCCTTCGCCGACAACTCGGTCGACCTGGTCTATACGATGGGCACCATCGAGCACATCGAGGAATACGCGCAGGCGGTGGCCGAGATCCGGCGGGTGCTGCGTCCCGGCGGGCGGGCCATCATCGGCGTGCCGCATCGCTGGAACCTGTTCCTGCGGCCGCTGATGGTGGCGATGCTGGCCGCCTGCGGCCGCTATCTCTATGCCCCCGAGAAGTCGTTCGGCGGCGGCGAGCTGCGGCGCATGATCGAGAGCCAGGGCCTGCGGGTCACCTGGCGCAGCGGGCTGCTGACGGCGCCGGGGATCCTGCGCATGGCCGACCTCTATCTCTACACCCGCCGGAACCCTCTCTGGCGGTTGTCGCGGCTTTGGATCCCGCTGTTCGAGCAGGCCGAGACCCGCTGGCGGTGGCCGGGGCGCTTTGGCTATCTGATCGCCATGCTCGCCGAGAAGCCGGTCGTGCCGTGATCGCAGCGCCGTACCAGCACGTCGAGGGCTTCCTGCCGCCCGCGGACGTCGCGTCCTTTCGCCGGCTGGTTGACGACCACGCCGGCCTGTTGACCGAGATCCACGGCAGGAAAGGTCTCGGGCCGCGTTACCGGGTGATCGACGGCGATCAGATCCGCGCCCGGATGCCGGCCATCGAGAGCCTCGGGCAGGAGCGCGTCCGCCCGCTGGTCGAGCACTTTGCCGGCGAGCCGCTGGGCGCCTTCGCCAGCCCTCGCCGCGCGCAGCGCGTGCAGATCTATTCGCGCCGGGACCAGGGCTTTCGCTGGCACCGCGACGGCCACCCCTACGTCGCGCTGGTCACGCTCGAAAACGCCAACGCCGGCCAGACCCAGTTCATCTCGCCTGGCCTCTCGCGCCTGCTTCGTTACCTGATCTATCCGCTCTATCCGCTGCCGCAGCTCTTCTCGCTCGCCCCCCGCTCGGCGGTCACCTGCCGCGAAGGGGATCTGCTGATCATGCGCGGCCGGCTGACCATTCACCGCGGGGTGACGCTGGCCGAGACCGGCCGGCGGATCCTTTTCGTCTATGCCTTCGACCGCGCCGGTCAAAAGCCCAGCCCGCTGCGCGACCTGATCGCACGCAAGCTCAACTATTAGGATCCGAGGCCGTGCCGCCCCAAGCCTCCAGCTCTCGCCGCAGGGCCTCTCGGCGGTTGTGGGCAGTCGGCTCGCTGGCCGCCGGGATCTCATCCAAGGCAGCCAGCACCCTTCTGGCATCGACAGGAAGAGACTCGGCGCGTGCTCTGGCGATCATCGCATGGCAGTCCGCCAGGTCCTGGTCCGAGAGGCGCCCGATCTTGAGCAGCAAGAACAGGGTCGGCGTGGGGCGGTAGATCTTCGCGCTTGCGCCGGTCCGAAAGAGCTCGATCTCTTGGTGCCAGCCGGGGATACGGCGGACGAAGAAGTCGGCGGCGGAGTTCACGGCCTCGATCGACAGGCTGGCGGCGGCGGCGGCCTGCATCAGCTGATAGCGGTGCTCCTGGGTCCCGGTGATGCTCACGAGGTCGATGTCCTCGGTCACCCGGCGGGGCTCGAGCCAGAGGGCGACAAGGGCACCACCGACGAGGAGCCAATCGCCGTCCAGCCGATCGGCCAAGTTTGCCAGCACCTGTTCGATCCTCTGCGAGCCTAGCTCCTCGGGCATGGGAGTACGATAGGCGCAATGCACGACGCATGGGAAGTGCTTGCCGCGGCGGGAATGCCGGAAGGGGCGATCCGTCTCACGCCGCGAGGTCCGATCGACCCGGCCCGGCTGCGGGCGGCGGTTGCCATGATCGCGGCCGGGTCCGGCGAGATCGACTCCTGGCATGTAGAGCCTCTCCTGGGCTGGTTGCGCGGCTTCAAGCACCATTGGGCGCCCAGTTTCGCCGCGATCCTCGGTCCGGCGGGGGAGGAGTGCCTGGCCCGCTTGGAGGCGTTGCCGACCGACCCTGGTCGCTATCTCAAGCTGCGGCGGATCGCCATCGAGAACCTGTCGCGCATACTTTAGGCAGTCTTGTTGAACGATCGCGGCTGGGGCGTCCAGGCATCTCGGGAGGGTGCGTCCAGGCCATCAGTCCTGCAGACTCAGGTTCCCATGGCGAGTTGGCGGTGGCCAGTCCTGCCTTGATCTCGTGCTCTTGTAGTGCCTGTCGGGCTGGCCTACACTCCCATTCGAGCACCGAGCTCCGACGTTTTTGCGAGCGCCTGGGGACTGTGTCCGACCCCGGGCGCCGGACCGGCGGTGCGAGCACCACCATGAACCGCGATTGTCACCGTCAGGCTGGTGCCCGCCCCCCCCGCAATTCGCTCACGGTGAGGATGCCGCCGGCTTATTGCCATTTTGACGCTCGGGTAACGGCCGTTGCCACAAGTGCCGTTTCGCCAGTTACTTAGCATGACTGAATGCACCCTGAAGGCTTCACAGAAAGCCTCGCTTTTCTGCCTGATTTGGCAGGTAACGGCCGAGGGCACTCTAAACCATTGAAAAGAAGGAGGTTAAAACGGAAGCAGTCGGAAAGGACCAGATCAGTCAGGTGGGATTGCGACCTTCCGAGTTCGCCCCGGTCTTTGAGTCCGCTGAGGAGCTCCGTCGGAAAGGACCAGATCAGTTAGGTGGATTGCGACTCGATGTAGGTTTCGCTGGGGACCAGGACGGTGCCCAATTCGCCGGAAAGAACCTGAGCAATCATTCAGGCGCGATTGCGCTTTCTTGACCTCAAGCGCCCGCGAGGGTCATCTTTGGAGTTGCCCCGGTTTCGTGGACACCCCATGATTGGGGAGAGAGGAGTCCACGATGCCGCAGAGACACCGTCCCCCGTACGCCCCCGAGTTCCGCCGGCAGATGATCGAGATGGTCCGTGCGGGGCGAGATCCC
>DATGHG010000221.1:0-12891 GCA_035308185.1 Thermoanaerobaculia bacterium
GGCCAACGTCGACCTGTACGTGGTCGACGCCTGGGGAGAGCTGGTGCCGGAGGGCGTCGCGGGCGAGCTGTGGGTGGGCGGAGCGGGCCTGGCACGCGGTTACCTGGGAGACCCGGCGGCGACCGCGGAACGGTTCGTGCCGGATGCCTGGGGCCCTGGCGGCGGCCGCTTGTACCGCACCGGCGACCGGGTGAGGTGGCGCGCCGGCGGCGTGCTTGATCACCTGGGCCGCGTGGACGAGCAGCTGAAGATCCGCGGCCACCGCATCGAGCCCGCGGAGGTGGAGGCGGCGCTGCGCACGCTGCCGGGAGTGCGGGAGGCGGTGGTGGTGGCGCGGGCCGAGGCGCGCAGCCCCGATGCGATGCGCCTGGTGGCGTACGTCGTCGGCGACGCGGGACCCGAGGAAGAGTGGCGCGCGGCCCTGCGGTGCCGCCTGCCGGAGCCGATGGTGCCGTCGGCGCTGGTGCGGCTCGAGCGTCTGCCGTTGACGGCCCATGGCAAGGTGGATCGGCGGTCGCTGCCGGCGCCGGAGACGGGCGCGGGCGCGGCGTCCTGGGAGCCGCCGCGGACGCCGGTCGAGATGGCGCTGGCGGCGATCTGGTCGGAGCTGTTGGGCGGCGTGCGGGTGGGACGCGGCGACAACTTCTTCGAGCTGGGCGGCGACTCGATCCTGAGCATCCAGGCGGTGGCGCGGGCGCGCCAGCGCGGCCTGCGGCTGACGCCCCGCCAGGTCTTCGACCAGCCGACGATCCGGGGGCTGGCGGCGCTGGTGGAGGCGGCGCCGGCAAGCCTGGTCGAGGCGGCCGCCGAGGAGCTGCGAGGCGTGCCGCTGTCGCCGATCCAGCAGTGGTTCTTCGCGCAGCCATGGCAGCATCGCGAGGGCTTCGTGCAGGCGATGTGGGTGGAGGTCCCGGAGGAGTTGCCGGCGGCGCGTCTGGCGGCCGCCGTGGGCGAGCTGGTACAGCGCCATGAGGCGTTGCGCCTGCGTTTCTGGCGCGAGGACGGAGAGTGGCGGCAGGGCAGCGCGGAGCAGGAGGAGCACGAGGTCTTCTGGCAGGTGACGGCCGGCGGCGGCGGGGACGGCGGCGAGAGCGAAGCCGAGGTGGCGCGCCGGGCGCAGGCGCGGCTGGATCTCGAGCGCGGACCGCTGGTGCAGGCGGTGCTGTGGGAAGGCGCCGGCGAGCGCCGGCTGCTCTGGATGGTGCACCACCTGGCGGTGGACGGAGTGTCGTGGCGCATCCTGCTGGAGGATCTGGAACGGGCGAGCCGGGGCGAGGACCTGGGACCGAAGACGGCGAGCTGGAGCCGCTGGGTGTGGGGCCTGGAGCAAGCGGCGCGCAGCGCCGAGCTCGAGGCTGACGCGGCCTACTGGCTGGAGCTGCCGCCGGGCGCCGCCGGCGGCGAGGCGCGGGCCGGCGGCTGGCGCTGGACGGCGCAGGTGAGCGATGCGCTGGGAACGGAGGAGACCACGGCGCTGTTGCGCCACGTCCCCGGCGTCTACCACACGCAGATCAACGACGCGCTGCTGGCGGCGCTGGCGGCGGCGCGAGGCGAGACGCTGGTGATGCTCGAAGGTCACGGCCGCGAGCCGGTGCAGGAGCTGGACGTGACACGGACGGTGGGATGGTTCACCAGCCATTACCCGGTGTGGCTGCGCCCGGCGGGCGATCCGGGCTCGTCCCTGCCGGCGGTGAAGGAGCAGCTGCGCCAGGTGCCCCGCCGAGGTGTGGGCTTTGGCCTGTTGCGGTACCTGGGAGCGCGGCAGCCGTGGCGGGAGCGTCTGGCGGCGCTGGCGGACTCGGCGGCGGTGAGCTTCAACTATCTCGGCCAGCTCGACGCCGCGGCCGGCTCCCCGCTGCTGCGTCCGAGCCTGCGGCCGGTGGCGGTGGGCGGGGAGGCCGGCGCGGGGAGGCCGGCGGCGCTGGGGTTGACCGCCTGGGTGCAGGGCGGCCGCCTGCACCTGAAGTGGGACTACGACGGCGAGCGCTACGCCGGCTCCCAGGTGGAGGATCAGGCGCGGGCGTACACGGCGGCGCTGCGGCAGCTGATCGAGCACTGTCGGGGTGCGGTGGGCGGCCACACGCCGGCAGATTTTCCGCTGGCGCGGCTCAGCGGCGATGAGCTGGCGCGGCTGACGGCGGCGGTGCCGGACCTGGCCGACGTCTATCCGTTGACGCCGCTGCAGGCGGGTTTCCTCTACCACGCCCTGCGCTCGCCGCGGGCGAACGCCAACTGCATCCAGCTGACCTGCACGCTGGAGGGGCAGCTCGACGGCGAGCGGCTGCGGCAGGCATGGGAGCTGCTGCTGGCGCGGCATGCGGCGCTGCGCACGGTCTTCGTCTGGGAGGCGGTGCGAGAGCCGGTCCAGGTGGTGCGGCGGTCGCCGCCGCCGTCCTGGCGCAGCGAAGACTGGCGCGGAGTGGGCGAGGCCGAGCAGCACCGGCGCCTGGAACAGACGATCGCCGCCGACCGCAACCAGGCCTACGACCTCGAGCACGGGCCGCTGCTGCGGCTGGCCCTCATCCGCACCGGCGAGCGCCGGCACGTCCTGCTGTGGAGCAATCACCACCTCATCCTCGACGGCTGGTCGACCGCCGCGCTGGTGCGGGACCTGTTCGACGCCTATCGGGCGGCGGCCGGCGGCGAGGCGCCCGGCTGGCCGCCGGTGTTGCCCTTCCGGGACCACGTCGAGTGGCTGCAGCGCCAGGACCGCGCCGCCGCCGAGGACTTCTGGCGCCGCCAGCTGGCGGGGGTCGAGCCGAGCCTGCTCGCCGCCGGTCCCGGCGCCGTCGCGTCATGGCCCGACGGCGCCCTGCAGCGCCACCGCGTCGAGCTGGACGAGCAGCTCAGCGGCCAGCTCGCGGCGTTCTCCCGCCGTCATCAGGTGACGCTGGCGACGGTGATGCAGGGGGCGTGGGCGCTGCTGCTGGCCGCGCGGGAAGAGCGCGGCGAGGTGGTCTTCGGCACCATCTCGGCGGGCAGGACGGGCGAGCTGGCCGGCGCCGGCGGCATCATCGGCCTGCTGATCAATACGCTCCCCCTCCGCGTGCGGGTGCGCCGCGCCGCCGGCCTCGCCGAATGGTTGCAGGAGCTACAGCGCGACGCCGCGGCGGCGCGGCAATACGACTACGCGTCGCTGCCGGACATCCAGCGCTGGAGCGGCCTCGCCGCCGGCCAGCCGCTGTTCGACTCGCTGCTGGTGTTCGAGAACTACCCGGTGCCCGAGGACGTGCTCGGCCCGGATCTCGCGGCCACCGCGATGACCCATTACATCGAGGAGAGCTATCCCCTGGTCCTGACCGTCGTCCCCGCGGCGCGCATCCGGCTCGACTGCCGCCATGCCGCCGGCGCGGGGCGGTGGGCCGGCGCGCTGGCGGCGATCGAACGGCTGTTGGCGCGGATCCTGGCCGCGCCCGCCGCGGCGCTGGTCGGCGAGATCGCCGCTGCCGCGAAGGTCGTCTACACCGAGGCCGAGGCCGCCTCGGTGCGCGCCTACGAGGACGCCTGGCGCGGCTTCCAGCCGCGCGGCCGGTAACCAGGCTGGGAGGGAGAGCGGAGCCATGGCAGCGGCGATCAAGGAGGGATTCCGGCTCGCGCCGGCCCAGCGCGGCCTGCTGCAGGCCGACGGGACGGCCCTCGATCGCCGGGCGCGGGCGGTGGCGATCCTCCATGGGCCGGTGGCGGTGGACCGCTGGTGCGCGGCGATCCGGCAGCTGGTCGGGGAGCAGGAGATCCTGCGCACCCGCGTCGGCTACCTCGACGAGCTGCCGGCGCCGGTGCAGATGATCGACGACGGCGTCGCCGTCGAGGCAGTCGAGATCCCGGTGGGGCCCGACGCCGGCTGGGAGGCGCTCGAACGCGACCCGGGGCACGGCCCGGTGCTGCGCACCTCGCTCTCGCCGGTCGCCGCCGGCGGCGGCTGGCGATGGCGGATCAGCCTGCCGCTGGTCAATTCCGATCGTCGCGGGCTGGTGAACCTGGCTGCGGCGGTCGGCCGGCGCTATGCCGGCTTGGCGGACGAGCTGCCGCAATACGTGGACGTCGGCCAGTGGCAGCAGGAGCTGCTCGCCGGCGAGGAGACGGCGATCGGGCGCCGCTTCTGGCAGGAGCGCGGGCAGGCGCTCGGCGAACCGCTGGAGCTGCGGGCGCCGGCCGGCGGCGACGGCGGCCGGGCTCGGCAGCGCCTCGACCGCGACCTGTGGCGGCGCCTGTGCGCGCTGGCCGGCGACTGCGGCGTCTCGCCCGAGGTGGTGGCGCTCGCCGGGTGGCAGGTGCTGGCGGCGCGGCAGACCGACGATCCCGCTGCCTCGCGCTGGCTGGCGGTGCGGTCGGACGGGCGGCGGCACGAGCCGCTGTGGGCCTGCCTGGGCGTCTTCGCCAGACTGCTGCCGATCGGCGTTTCGCTGCCGGCGGAGCGCTCTTTCCGCGAGCATCTCGCCGTCCTGGCCGCGGAGCTTGGCGAGGCGTCGCGCTGGGAGGACTGTTTCGTTCACGGCGACCCTGACGTCTGGCCGCGGCCGCGCCTGCCGGCCCTCGGTTTCGCCTACGACGCGGCGATCGACCGGCTGCGTTGCGGCGAGGTCGAGGTGGAGGTGGTGGAGGCGGACGCGGCGGCGGCAGAGGTGGGCGGCGCCGCGGTGCGGCTCTGGTGCGTCGAGCGAGGCGACGAACTGGAGGCGACGGTGGCGAGCACGCGGGCGGGGCGGTGGGGCGACCTGCTCGAGCAATGGGAGGAGCTGCTGCGCGGGGCGGCGGCGGCGCCGGAGCGGGAGGTGGGCGCGCTGCCGCTGCTGCCGGCGCGGCAGCGGTCGGTGCTGCTGGGATGGGGCCGCGGCGAGCGGACGGCGGCGAACGGCAGCGGCGGCGGCAAGGACGCCGGCAGCGTGCTGTCGCAGATCGCGGCGCAGGCGCGGCAGCGCGCCGGCGCGCCGGCGGTGGCGGTGGCGAGCGCCGGGGCGGCAGCGTGGAGCTACCAGGAGCTGTGGCGGCGCGCGGCGCGGGTGGCGCGGGCGTTGCGGCGGTTGGGGGTGGGGCGGGAAAGCGTCGTCGGGCTCCATCTGGGCCGCAGCCGCGAGCAGGTGGCGGTGCTGCTCGGGGTCTGGCGCGCCGGCGGCGCCTATCTGCCACTGGCGCTGGCGGATCCGCCGGCGCGGCTGGCGGCGATGGTCGAGGCGGCTGGCGCCTGCGGGGTGGTGAGCGCCGGCGCGCTGGCCGACCGGCTGCGCGTGGCTCTCGGCGAGGGGCAGGACGGCGTCGCGGCTACTGCGGTGTGGGAGGCCGGTGCCTTGCTCGGCGAGGGCGAGGACTGCGTGCGGCAGGCGGGCGAGGGCGAGGCAGGCGAGGGTCGGGCGGGCAAGGGCGAGAAGCACGAGGATGGCGGGGGTGAGGCGCGAGAGGCGGCGCCTGGCGAGCCGGCGCCGGCGGGCGACGACGAGCCATGGCCGGAGCAGGCGGCCTACGTGATCTACACCTCGGGCTCGACCGGGCGGCCGAAGGGTGTGGTGGTTGCGCACGGCGCCCTGGGCAACTACGTGCGCTGGGCGCGCAAGGCCTACGGGGACTCCGCGCCGATCGACGGCCTGGTGCACACGCCGCTGAGCTTCGACCTGACGCTGACCAGCCTGCTGGTGCCTCTGGCAACGGGTGGCAGAGTCGAGCTGGTGGGCGAAGCCGGCCCCAGGGAGAGTCCGGACCACCCGGAGAGCACTGAGAACCCGGAGAACCAGGAGCGCCCGGAGAACCCGGAGAACGCCGCCGGCAGCGCCGCGGTGGCGGGCGTGGAGGGCCTGCGTCGCGCGCTCGAGCGTGCCCTGGCTGCCGGCGACGGCGGCACCGCGGGGCTGCTGAAGCTGACCCCCTCGCATCTGCGGGCGCTGTCGGCGGGCTGGGACGAGTCGGGCCAGACCGAGCGCCGGCTGCGGTGCCGGTCCATGGTCGTAGGCGGCGAGCCGCTGGCGAGCGACCTGGCGGCGAGATGGCGGGCGGACGGCGGGCCTGGCGGAAGCGGCGGACGGCGGCTGTGGAACGAGTACGGGCCGACCGAGGCGGTGGTCGGGTGCTGTGTCCACGAGGCCGGCGAGGCCGACGCGGGCGCCGGCAACGTGGCGATCGGCCGGCCGTTGGCCAACGTCGAGCTGTACGTGGTGGACGCCTGGGGAGAGCTGGTGCCGGAGGGGGTGGCGGGCGAGCTGTGGGTGGGCGGAGCTGGCCTGGCGCGGGGTTACCTGGGAGACCCGGCGGCGACCGCAGAACGGTTCGTGCCGGACGCCTGGGGGACGGCGATGTCGGCGACGGACGGGGCGCCTGCCGGAGCGCCGTCCGGAGCGACGCCCGCAGGCCCCGGCGGCGGCCGGCTGTACCGCACCGGCGACCGCGTGAGGTGGCGCGCCGGCGGCGTGCTCGAGCACCTGGGCCGGGTGGACGAGCAGGTCAAGATCCGCGGCCATCGCATCGAGCCCGCCGAGGTGGAGGCGGCGCTGCGCGCGCTGCCGGGGGTGCGGGAGGCGGTGGTGGTGGCGCGGGCCGAGGAGCGGCGTCCCGAGGCGATGCGCCTGGTGGCGTACGTCGTGGGCGACGCGGGACCCGAGGAGCAATGGCGCGCGGCCCTCCGGCGCCGCCTGCCAGAGCCAATGGTGCCGTCGGCGCTGGTGCGGCTCGAGCACCTGCCGTTGACCGCCCACGGCAAGCTGGATCGGCGGTCGCTGCCGACGCCGGAGTCGGGCGCGGACGCGGCGCCCTGGGAGCCGCCGCGGACGCCGATCGAGCGGATCCTGGCCGAGATCTGGTCGGAGCTGCTGGGCGGCGTGCGGGTGGGGCGCGGCGACAGCTTCTTCAAGCTGGGCGGCGACTCGATCCTGAACATCCAGGCGGTGGCGCGGGCGCGGCGCCAGGGCTTGAGCCTCACCGTCGAACAGCTCTTCGGCAAGCCGCGGCTGGCCGACCTCGCTGCCGACATCGCCAACATCGCCAACATCGCCGCGCCGCCGCCGGCGCCACCCGCCGGAGTCGCCGCCGCCTTCGGCCTGCTCGACCAGGCCGACCGCGAGCGGCTGCCTGCCGGGCTCGACGATGCCTACCCGCTGAGCATGCTGCAGCAGGGCATGGTCTACCACGGCGACGACACGGCGGCGGCGCCGCTCTACCACGGCCTGATGAGCCTGCATCTCGGTACCGCGATCGACCCCGCGCCGCTGGCCGCGTGCCTGGGCGCCATGATGCGCGCCCACCCGGTGCTGCGCACCGCTTTCGACCTTGCCCGCTACGGCCAGCCGTTGCAACTGGTGCACGCCGCCGCGCCGGTGCCGCTGGCCGTGGTGGACCTCAGGCGGCTGCCGGCAGCGTCCTGCCGGCGGCTGGTGACCGCGTGGATCCAGGACGAGAGGCGGGTGCGGTTCGCGGTCGAGCGCGCGCCGCTCTTCCGGATGCGCCTGCACCAGCTGGCGGGCGGCGAGAGCCAGGTGTCGATGAGCTTCCACCATGCCATTCTCGACGGCTGGAGCGTCGCGTCGTTCTGGACCGAGCTGTTCGAGAGCTACCTCGGCACCCGCGCCGGAGCGCCGCCGCCGCCCGGGGTCGCCGCGGAAACCACGCAGCGCGATTTCGTCGAGCTCGAAGGCCGGGCGCGGCGCTCGGCGGCGCAGCGCTCGTTCTGGCTCGGCGAGCTCGACGGCGCCCGGCCCACCCGCCTGCCTCGCCGCGGCGGGCCGCCGCCGCCGGCGACGGCGGCCGCGCGGCGGACGCTGTCGTTGCCGTTCGACGCGGCGCTCGGCGGCCGCTTGCGGCAGGTGGCCATGGACCTCGGGGTGACGCTCAAGAGCGTCCTGCTGGCCGCCCATCTCAAGGCGCTGAGCATGGTCTGCGGCGGGCGGGACCTGGTCACCGGCCTGGTGGCGAACGGCCGGCCGGACGACGCCGGCGGCCATCTCGGGCTCGGGCTCTTCCTCAATACGCTGCCGTTCCGGTTCGTGCTCGACCCCGACGCGTCCTGGGCCGGGCTGATCGCACAGGCTCATGCGAAGGAGGGCGCGCTGCTCCCCTTCCGCCGCTATCCGATGGCCCAGCTGCGGCTCGAAATGCAGGCGGCCGAGCTGTTCGAGACGCTGTTCAACTTCGTCAGCATGCACCGCTACGGCGATCTCCTGGCCGCCGGCGTGCCGGTGCTGGGGGCGGAATCGCATCAGAGCGCCAACTTCGTGCTCGGAGCCGATTTCAGCCTGGGCATCACCTCGCCGGTGTTGCAGCTGCGCCTGCACTACGACGCGGCAGCGGTCACCGAGGCGCAGGCGAGCGCGCTGGCCGGACACTACGCCGCCATCCTGCGCCAGATCGCGGCGGCGCCGGCCGCCCCGCATCGCGGCTACGGCGCCCGCGGCGGCAACGAGGTGCGACGGCGGGAGCCGGCCGCCGGCGCTCCGGATCCCGGCAACGTCGTCGAGCGGATCGCCGGGCAGGCGCGGACGACGCCGGCGGCGGTGGCGGTGCGCGCCGCCGGCCGCGACCACACTTACGGCGAGCTCGCGGCGCGGACGGACCGTCTGGCCGGCCATCTCCACCGGCTCGGCGTCGGCAACGAGAGCGTGGTGGCCATCCGCATGCCGCGCGGCGCCGAGATGATCGTCGCGGTGCTCGCGGTGCTACAGGCGGGTGGCGCCTATCTCCCGATCGAGGCCGACACGCCGGCGGAGCGGACCGCCGAGCTGCTGCGCGACGCCGGCGTCGCGGTGGCGATCAGCCAGGAACCGCTCGCCGACGGCCTGCCGTCCTGGGTGCGGGTCGTGCTCGTCGACCGCGAGGCGGCAGCGATCGCGGTGACGCCGGTCTTCACGGCGGCGGCGGCGATCGCTCCCGAGCAGGCGGCCTACGTGATCTACACCTCGGGCTCGACCGGCAAGCCCAAGGGCGTCGTCGTCCCGCACGGCGGCATCGCCAACCTTGCCGCACAGACCTGGCGCATCGGCGTGGCGCCGGGCCGGCGGGTGTTGCAGTTCGCCTCGCTGGCGTTCGATGGCGCGGCGCTCGAGATCCTCGGCACCCTGGCGGCGGGCGGCACCCTGGTGGTGGAAGAGCGCGAGCGCCTGGTCCCCGGACCCGAGCTGGTCGAGCTGCTGCGGCGCGAACGCATCCACGGCGTCACCCTGCCGCCCACCTCGCTGGCGCAGGTTCCCTGGGCCGAGCTTCCCGATCTACAGCGGGTGATCGTCGCCGGCGAAGACTGTAGCGAGGAGCTCGCCGAACGCTGGGGGGCCGGCGGCAGGCTGATGAACGGATACGGCCCCACCGAGACGACGGTCGTGGTGAGCTGCGGCGTGCACCAGCCGGGAACCGGCAAACCCCCGATCGGCCGTCCGATCGACGGCGTCGACGTCTACGTCGTCGACGAGGCCGGGGAGGAAGTGCCGCCCGGCGTGCCGGGAGAGCTTTGGGTGGGAGGCGCCGGCGTGGCGCGCGGCTACCTCGGGCAACCGGACAAGACCGCGGAACGCTTCCTGCCCGATGGCGCCAGCGGCGCCGGCGGCGCCCGTCTCTATCGCACCGGCGACCGCGGGCGCCGGCGCGAGGACGGCGTCCTGGAATTCCTTGGCCGCATCGACGACCAGGTGAAGATCCGCGGCTATCGCATCGAACCCGGCGAGGTGGAGGCGGCGCTGCGCGGCCTGCCGGGGATCCGGGAGGCGGCGGTGATCGCGCGCGAGGACCGCCCGGGCGAGAAGCGCCTGGTCGCCTACGTGGTGGCAACCGGCGGCAGCGAAGCCGAGTGGTGGGCGGCGCTGCGCCGGCGCCTGCCGGAGTTCATGGTGCCGGCGGCGATCGTGCTGCTGGAGAAGCTGCCGCTCACCACCGCGGCGAAGCTGGACCGCAAAGCGCTGCCGGCTCCCGAGCGGCGCGCTGCCGGCGGCGACCGCCAGCCGCCACGCACTCCGGTCGAACAGCTGCTGGCGGAGATCTGGTCCGAGGTCCTCGGCGGCGTCGAGGCCGGCCGCGGCGACGACTTCTTCGCCCTGGGCGGTCATTCGCTGCTGGTCACGCAGGCGGTGTCGCGCATCCGCCAGGCCTTTGCCATGGAGCTGCCGCTGCGCGAGCTCTATGACGCGCCGGTGCTGGCGGACCTGGCGCTGCGGATCGAGCGGCTGCGCGGTGCCGACGCCGGCGAGGCGGCGATCCAAGCCACCGGCGGCGACGGGCCCTGGCCGCTCTCCCATGCCCAGCGACGCCTGTGGATCGCCGACCGGCTGGCCGCGAGCCCGGCGACCGCCGCCGGCGCCGCGAGCGCCGCCGGCGAGATGGTCCATCGCCCCTTCAACCTCTGCGTGCCGGTGCGGCTGCGCGGCGAGATCGCGCTGCCGGCGCTGGAATGGAGCCTCTCGGAGGTGGTGCGCCGGCACGAGATCCTGCGCACCCGCTACGCCGACGACGGCATCGAACCGGTGCAGGTGATCGACCCCGCGACCCCGGTGCGCCTGGCAGCGGAGGACCTGGGCAGCGCGGCCGAGCTGGCGGCCCTGGTGCGCGAGGAGGCGCGGCGCGGCTTCGACCTCCGGCGCGGGCCGGTGATGCGCCTGCGCCTGGCGCGGTTGGGGCCGCAGGACCAGGCGCTGATCCTCACCCTGCACCACATCGCCGCCGATGCCGTCTCGCTGGGCCTGCTGGTGGGCGAGCTGGGGGAGCTCTACGAAGCGCGGCGGCACGGGCGTCCGCCGTCGCTGCCGGCGCTGCCGATCCAGTACAAGGACTATGCGCGCTGGCAGCGTGACCAGCTGGCGGCGGGCCGCCACGAGCGGGACCTCGCCTACTGGTGCGCCCGGCTCGGCGGCGTCGAGAGCCTGCGGCTCGGCGAGCCCGACGGCGCCGCCGACGGCGAGAGCGCGGGTGCGGAGCACCGCTTCGATCTCGGCCGGGAGCTGACCGCGCGGCTCCGGGAGCTGGGCCGCCGCGAAAGCGTGACGATGTTCATGACGCTGCTGGCGGGCCTCGCCGTCGTCTTGCAGCGCCAGAGCGGCCAGGACGACTTCGTGGTGGGTGCGCCGGCGGCTCACCGCGAGCGCCGCGAGCTCGAGGGGCTGATCGGCTTTTTCGTCAACCTGCTGCCGCTGCGCCTCGAGCTGGGCGGCAATCCGAGCGTGCGCGAGCTGCTGCGGCGGGTGCGGGAGACCTCCCTGGAGGCCTATCTGCACCAGGAGGCTCCCTTCGACACGCTTGCCGAGAGGCTGCGGCTCAAGCCCGACCCGGGGCAGGCGTCGCCCCTGTTCCGAGTGGTGCTGGCCCATCAGGCGGCCGCCGCGCACGATCTCGCCAAGCTGCCATCGCTCGAGCCCATCGCGCTGCCGCGCGAGACGGCGATGTTCGATCTCTCCGTCGGGCTCGCCGAGAGCGCGACGGACGTGTCGGTGCTGCTCGAGTACCGCACCGCGCGCTTCACCGCCGCGGCGGTGCGCGGTCTCGCCGGCCAGCTCCGCGCCGCCTGGGCGGCGCTGGCGGCGGCGCCGGCGCAGACCCTCGACGCCATCGAGCTCACCGGCGCCGGGGAGGTTGCCCGGCTGCTCGCCATGGGCAGGGGGTCCGGCGGCCGGCCGGCGCCGCCCGTGCTGGCGGCGCCGAGCGTGGTCGCGGCTTTCGAGGCGCGGGTCGCCGCGCACCCGCAGGCGGTGGCGGTGCGCTACGCCGGCAACGACTACAGCTACGGCGAGCTCGACCGGATGGCCAACCGGATCGGCGGCTGCCTGCGCTCCCGCGGGCTGGGCGCCGAATCGATCGTCGGCCTGCTGATGGGGAGCTCGCCTGCCCAGCTGGCCGCGATGCTCGGAGCGCTCAAGGCCGGCGCCGCCTTCCTGCCGCTCGACCCGGCGCTGCCGCCGGTGCGCCAGGCGCAGCTCGCCGCCGCCGCCGGGGTGGCGCTCGTCCTGACGGTGGCGGACACCGCTGGCGCGCTGCCGCCGGACCTGCCGGTCCTGCGGCTCGACCGCGACCTTGCCCTGGGGGAGGACGGGCCGTCGCTCGCCCAAGGGGTGACGGTCCGCGAGGACCAGCTCGCCTACGCGATGTTCACCTCGGGGTCGAGCGGGCGTCCCAAGCTGGTCGCCGTCGAGCACCGCGCCCTGGCCAGCTATGCCGCCTGCTGCCAGCCGTTCTACCAGGTCGGCGCCGCGGGCCGGATGGCGCAGCTGTGGAACTGCACTTTCGACGGCATGCTGTCCGAGGTCCTGCCCACCCTGCTCTCGGGGGGCGCGCTGGTGCTCGGATCCGCCGCTCTCGGGCAGCGGTCGGCGCGCGAGCTCCTGGCCTGGTGCGAGAGCGAACGGATCACCGCCATCTCGGTGCCGACCGCCTACTGGCACGAGATCGCTCGCGAGGTCGGCGCCACCGCGGCACCGCCTCCGGCCAGCCTGCGCACCCTGGTCATCGGCGGCGAACGGGTCGCCAACGACAGCCTGGAGGTGTGGCGGCGCCACTGGGCGGAGCGCGTGCGGCTGGTCAACACCTACGGCCCGACCGAGACCACGGTGGAGGTCGCGGCGCACGTCTTCTCGAGCGCGGCAGACCTGGCCGGGACGGCAGGTGCGCCCCTTGGCCGGCCGCTCGCCAACGCCCGGGCCTACGTGGTCGACGGCGCGAGCCAGCTGGCGGCGGTCGGCGCCGCCGGCGAGCTGTGGGTGGGCGGCCCGGCGCTCTCCCGGGGCTACCTGGGCGACCCGGCTGCAACCGCGGCGCGGTTCGTGCCGGATCGCTTCGGCGACGAGCCCGGGGCGCGGCTCTACCGCACCGGCGACCTGGTGCGCTGGAACGAAGCGGGGCAGCTCGAGTTCCTCGGCCGGCGGGACGGACAGGTCAAGATCCGCGGCTACCGCGTCGAGCCGGCCGAGGTCGAGGCCGCTCTGCGTTCGCTGCCGGCGGTCC